>NZ_JBNCLD010000029.1:0-46702 GCF_049844505.1 Micromonospora sp. DT229
TTCTGCCGCCGCCCCTCCCTGTCCGGCGGCGGGCCCGGGGGTCCGCCCCCCGCGGCCCCCCGGCCGCTGCACTGTGCGGTGCACGCACCGGTCAGGTCAGCCGTTGCGGCTCGCGGTGACCAGGAGTTGGTCGGTGGCAGGCTCGGGATCGGATGCCGCGACGGCCGTGGCCACCGGCTGCGCCTCGGCCGTCGGCGATGCTTCGACGAGGGCCGGAGCCGGCTCGGCCTCGGGAGCCGGTGACGGGGTGTCGGTGCCGCCCAGGCTCTCCGGCCCGGGGGGCGGCTGGCGCAGCGCCCGCAGCGCCGCCACCGGTGCGGCCAGGGCGACGAAACCGCACACGAACCAGGTGGCGGTCACCCCGATCACGGCGGAGAGCGCGCCGAAGACGACGATCGACACCGGGACGGTGCCGATGCCCGCCAGCGTCAGCATCGACATCGCCGTGCCCAACCGGGCACGAGGGGACGCCTGCTGGTAGACGGTGACGATGGCCGGGCCGTTCAGGCCGGCCATCAGACCGACCAGCGCGCCGACCACGGCGAGCGTGAACACCGAGTTCATCGCCGCCATCGCCAGGATGCCGAGACCGATGCCGACGCCGGTGACAACCAGGCGCACCATCAGCGGGATGCGGTGAGCGAGCAGGGCACCGGTCAAGCCGGCGACGATCGCGCCACAGCTGAACGCGACCACGACCACGGCCACCGAACCGACACCCCAGCCACGCCCGTCGACGATCAGCGGCAGGGCCACCTCGATCGGCCAGCCGAAGGCCATGTCGAGCAGGAACGCGCAGATGAACAGCCAGCGCAGGCGGCCGTACGTGCGCAGCAGGCGGATGCCGTCGCCGGAGCGTCGGAGCATGTTCTCGCCCGGCGTCCGGTCACCACCGGCCATACCACGGGTGACCACCCACATCGCGGCGAACGAGACCGCGCAGGTGGCCGCCACCACCGCCATCGCCTCCCACAGCTCACCGGTGGCGATCAGCCAGGCGCCGATCGGGGTCCCGATGATCGGCGCGAGCCGGGTGACCAGGGACGACAGTGAGTTCGCCCGGGCCAATTGCTCACCCTGGGCCAGCCGGGGCATCAGGGTGCTGGCGGCCGGGCTGCCGATGCCCAGCAGCACCCCCTCGATGGCGGCGACGACCACCAGCGGCCAGAACCACGGCGTGGTGAAGACGACCACCGCGCCGGCGGCGAGCAGCACGGCCCGGGCGGAGGTGGTCCGCAACAGGACGAACCGGGCTCCCAGCGTGTCGGCGATGGCGCCGGAGAAGATCAGCGTCAGGGCGCGGGGGATGGTGCCGGCCAGCATCAGGGTGGTGATCGCACCCACCCCGCCGAGTTGGACCGCGGTCCAGGCAAGGGCGACGAGCAGGACGTAGTCGGCGGTCAGCGACAGACCCTGGCTGGCGGTCAGGGTGATGACCTTCCGCCACTGGACCGTTGCCTGGGCCCCGTCTGCTGCCTGGGACTCGTGCGTGGAGGTCATCGGAGTTCCTCACTCTGAAGGGGAATCGCGGGTGGGGGAGCGGACGGGTTCGGGGTGTCCGGGTTGCGGTGCCGCGTGGACGGAGGGCGGGGTGGCGGGAGCAGGACGGTGCCGCAGCCGCCGTGCAGGGCGTTCTCGACGGCCCGCCGGGCGGCGAGGCGTTCGGCGGCGGCATCGGCCGGACCGGGCGCGCTCACCCGCAGGGTGCCGCCCAGATCCGAGCGGCCCAGGCGGGCCAGGGCCTCAACGGCACCGCGTAGCGCCGCTTCATGCCGGGCGGGCACACAGGTCAGGACGGGTATCGCCGAGGGGGTGAAACGCATCCGTGGCACCGCATCCGGCGGATACGGTGCGCCACCGCCTGGCCGTTGGGCGGTGCACCGGCCGTCGGGCCCACCGCCGCGGCTCCGGCCCGGCCCGGTGGGGTTGGCCGGCCGGTGTCGGCGGCCGGTGGGCTCCGGTTGGTGTCTCATGCGGCCCTCCTCGCAACGTGGAGCGGGGACGAGTTCTCGTCTCCGGATGGTCGGGTCGTCTCGGGTGGCTCCAGTGGTGGGCCGGTCAGTGCGTCGGCGTGGCCGCCGTACGGGTAGGTGTGCCAGTCCCACTCGAACATCCGTAGCAGCGGGGGCCGGTCACCGATGGTGGCCAGGGTGGCGACGAAACCCGGCGGGGCGGGCAGGTCCCGCAGCGACCAGCGCTGCCCGGTGAAGGCGCCGGTGCCCTCGACGATCCCGGGCACCAGGACGCCGAGGCGCAGCCCGTCCAGCAGCCGCCCGCCGCTGGCTTTCACGCACGACTCCTTGCGCGACAGCAACCGGTGATAGGCGGCGTTGCGGGCCGCGTCGTCGGGCTGTCCGGCGACCTCGGCGGCCTCCTCGGCCGGCATGAATCGGGCCGAGAGGGCGTTGGCCTGGACGTCGTCGCTGATCTGTTCGATGTCCACCCCGACCGGATCGTGCAGGCGGACGGCGAGCAGGGCGTGACCTCCGGACCGGCTGAGGCTCCACTGCCACTGGCGCCACTCGCCGTCGAAGTACGGCTTGCCGTTGGGGCCGCGGGCCCAGTGCAGCGTGTAGCCGGCGACGTCGAGATAGCTGCCCAGTACCGACCGCACCGCTCCGTGCGCCGCCACGAAGCGGTGGGCCGCCTGCTCGTCGCGCAGCCGGTGCGCGCGCCGCAGTTCGTTGGCGTCGAGTAGCGTGGTGAACGGGTCGACGGTCTCGCGTGCGACGTCCAGCACGATGTGCCACACGTCGGTGCCCGGCGGCGTTCCGACGTCGACCCAGACCGGATCACGCGGCGCGGACATCGGGAAGCCGCCTCTGCAGGTAACCCTCGGCGAGGGTGAGCCGTTGAACGTTGCCGGTGCCTTCCATGAACTCGAAGGCGCGTGCGTCGCGTAGGAGCTTGTCCAGAATCGGGTGCTCCCAACGCGCCCCCGGCCCGAGCAGCCGTACCGCCGTGGTGGTGATCTCCTCGGCGAGGCGGGTGGCACGCAGCTTCGCCGCGGCGGCGAGGGTGCCGTCGCCTGGATTCGCGTCGGCGGATCGGGCGGCGGCCAGCACCAGGGCGCGGGTGCCGGTGAGACGCTGCTCCCAGTCGGTGAGTAGGTGTCGCTCGGCGACCCGGTATCCCCGGCGTTGCGTGACGACCAGGTCGTACGCGGCCTGGGCGACGCCCAGCGCCAGGCAGGACACCACCGGCCGGTAGCGGTTGAAGGTGCGGGTGGCCGCCCACATGCCCTGCCGGGTGGCGGAGCGGCGCCGGCCGAGAATGTCGTCCTGGGTGACCGGTACGTCGGCCATCCGCAACTCGCTTAGCTGCAACGCGCGTACACCCCGGGTGGACAGCGGTGCGGCGGTGAACCCGGGCAGGTCGGTGTCGACGAGGACCGCCACCATGCCCAGCGGACCGGCGCCGCGGCGGGCGAAGACGACGCCGATGCGCGACCGTGCGCCGTTGCCGATGTACCGTTTCGTGCCGTTGAGCAGGAAGCCGTCACCATCGCGACGAACGGTGGTGCGCATGCCGCTCGGATCGGAGCCGTGCGTCGGCTCGGTCATGGCGAAGAAGGTCCAGGTGGGTTCGGCGGTGACCCTCTCCCAGAACCGTTGCCGCTGGTCATCGTCGGCGAGGTCCCCGATGACGGACGAGGACATCGACGGGCCGGGCAGGGCGAGCACCGCACCGGCGTCGACACGGGCCAACTCCTCCAGCACGACGACCCGTTCGACGCAGCTGTGCAGCAGGACGGGCCGGCCGCCGACCCGCAGCGGTTCCGGGTTGTACTCGGCGGGCAGGCCCGCGAAGGGGCGCCACGGCAGTCCGCAGCCGGGTGAGGAGACCGCGAGGTCCGGGTTGCGGTCGAGGTCCAGCGCGGTGGGGCGCAGCAGGTCCGCGTACGCGCGGGCGTGTGCCCGCAGATCGGTGAGGAAGTCGGTGTTCATGACGCCTCCATGTCGGTCGGGGGCGGGTAGGTCTCGGCGAGCAGCTCCGACACGTGCAGGTCACCGCCGGGCCCGTCGGTCAGGAAACCGGCGGCACCGAACAGGTGCAGGCAGTTGCGGCCGCTCTCGTCGAGGGTGCGGTGCACCCGGCGCAGATCGGTCCCGTACGCGTCGGTGTCCAGCAGCGCCCGTGCCTCGGCGATCCCGGCGGCGGCGTCGGCGAGGATTCCCCGGACCATCGGCAGGTGCAGGGTGACGACGCCGGCGATGGTCCGGCCACGCAGGTGTTCGGCGGCCTGTTCGAGCAGCCGGGTGGTCAGGCCGAGCCGGATCCAGGCGATCCCGGCAGTCCAGGCCGCCCCGGTGTCAGGGTCGGGGCCGCCGCCCGGTACCCGCCAGGCGATCAGCTCCCCGTCGCCGGTGACGACGCGGTCCAGCACCGTCTGGCCGTACGGCTGCGGTCGTGGACCCTGCGGTGTGGCGTACCGGTCGCTGGCGGCGTAGACGGCGGCCGGTAGCAAGGTGTGTCCGCCCGGCCCGACCGGCACGATCCCGGGGCTGGTTTCCGCCTGGAGCACACCCAGTGCCGTGACCACCCCTGCGGTGTACGCGAGGGTGTGGTACCGCTCCAGGTCGGTGGCGGCGGCCGGCGTGCTGACGGCGACGGTCATCGGACCAGCTCCCTCACCTTCTGCGGACGGATGGCCAGGTGCGGCATGGCGGGTGACGCGATGTCGCCGGCCGGTTGCCGTGGTGGTTCGGGGTGCGACGTCGGCAGGGTGACGGTGACGGCGCACCGGTACGGCAGCACCGGGTCGCGGTCGGCGACCAGCACCCGGCCGCCGTCCGGACGGCTGTCGAGCAGTTCGGCGAGGGCCAGCCACACCCCGGCGCAGGGGTGTCCCGGCTCGGCCCGCCGCACGGGTACCCCGGTCGGCAGGTCGGCCAGAGCGGCACCGGCGACCACCAGGTCGACCTCGTTCGCCAGCGCCCCAGCCGCCCCGGCACGGGTGACCGCCACCGTCGGCAGGCCGAGTCCGATGGTGCCCTCCGGGCCGAGCAGCATGGCCACCGCGACGTCCCGGACGGGCCGGACCGCCGCGTCGTCGGGCGGCAACGTCGACTGTTCCATGATCAGGATCAGGGCTCGGGTGGCCGCGCCGGAGCGCAGGTACTGGTGGGCGATCCGCAGCGCGGTGTACGGGCCCGCCACACCCTGCTCCGATACCCCGAGCATGATCGGGTCGCCGGGCAGCACGTGTGACAGCACCGGCCCGGGAAAGCTCTGGTGCCGGCAGTCGGGACTGGCGTCCACGGTGATCGCCAGGTCGACGCCGACGAGTTCCGGGCCGAGCTCCTGGACGACCGTACGGACCATGTCGTGGTAGCTGACCATCAGACCGTCGGTCAGCCAGGACAGGTCGGTGAAGTCGCCGTAGAGCGCCTCCATGCGTTCCCGCAGGTTGGTCCGGTCGGCCGGGTCACACGGGATCACCGGGTGGGTGAAGGTGCGGGTGACGATGCGTTCCAGCGCCGGCCCGGCCCGTTCACCGGGTTGCCGCAGGGCCGACATGGTCAGCGGTTTTCGGCGAGGAAGGCGGCCAGGGAACCCACCGACTCCAGGTGGGCCTGTTCCAGGCTCTCCGGGTCGACCTGCGTGTCCAGGGCGTCCTCCAGGGTCATCAGCAGGGCGAGGACGCTGGTGGAGTCCAGGTTCAGGTCGTCGAAGAGTCGGGTCTCGACGGTGATGTCGGTGAGTTCCTGGCGCAGCACCTCCTCGAGCGCGGTGACGATGACGGTGACGATCTGGTCGTTGCCGGTCTCGACGGTCGTGGCGTTCATTGAGGCCTGCCTTTCGGGGCGTGAGATTGGGGGAGGTGACGCGGTTGGTACGGAGATCGGTGCAGGTGGTGCGAAGTCGAGCCAGGGTCAGCGGAAGTCGTGCAGGATCTGCGCGGCGAGCATGCTCTCCACGTCGTCCCGGGTGCGGACCAGCCGGGGCTCGCCCTGGTGGATCAGCACCTCGGCCGGGTAGCCGTGGCTGAGGAAGTGCACCGGCGAGGCGGTCGGGCCGTACGCGCCGGAGCGCTCGACCCCGATCACGTCGCCGGGGCGCAGGTCACCGGGCAACTCGACGGCCTTGCCGATGGTGTCGTTGGGGGTGCACAGCGGACCGGTGACGTTCCACTTCACCGGCTGGGCGGTGCTGTCCCGGTTGAGCAGCCGCATCGGGAAGTTCCGCTTGACGAACGAGCCGATACCGACGGCGGCCATATGGTGGTTCGTGCCGCCGTCGGCGACCGCGAAGCGTTCGCCCATCGACTCCTTGACGTACCGCACCGTGACGGCGTAGGTGCCGCTGTGCCCGACCAGGTACCGACCGAGCTCCATCACCAGGGCGGTCTGCGGGTGGCGTGCGTGGAAGGCGGCGAAGACGGGGTTCAGCTGGTCGGTCAGCGCGGCGGCGTCGAGGTCCCGCTCGCCGGCGAAGTACGCCACGCCGAGCCCGCCACCGACGTCGACGATCTCCAGGTCCACCTCAAGGTGCTGCCCGAGTCGTTCGGCCAGATCGAGGATCCGCCCGGTGTTCTCGACGATCATCTGCTCGGAGAGGAACCGGGTGCCCAGGTACGCCTGGAAGCCGCACAGCTTGACCGACCGGTGCCGGCCGGCGAGGTCGGACTCGGCCAGCAGGGCCGCCTCGTCGATGCCGAACTGGCGGGGCTTGCCGCCCATGGTGAGGCCGCTGCCTTTGACCGCGAAGCTCGGGTTGACCCGCAGCACCACCCGGGCGGTGCCGCCCAGTTCTGCGGCCAGCTCGTCGATCAGGGCGAGTTCGCCGAGCGACTCGCAGATGAGGGTGACCTCACCCTTCAGGCACGCGGTGAGCTCGGTGCGGCTCTTGCCGGGGCCGAGGAACATGATGTCCTCGGCGGGGACCCCGGCGCGTTCCGCGGTGACCAGTTCGGTCAGGGAGGAGACCTCGGCGCTGGCGCCCAGCGAGTGCAGCAGCGCGCAGACGCTGATGTTGGGGTTGGCCTTCAGCGAGTAGAACATCCGCACCGCCGGGTGCAGCCGTTCGCGCAGTTGCCGGTACCGGTCGGTGATCGTCGCGCCCTCGTAGACGTACAGGGGCGTGCCGAACCGTTCCACCAGTTCGGTGACGGGGACGCCGCCCAGTGCGGTCGACTCAGACATGGACGGTCTCCTTCTGGACAGCCGCGACAACGGCGTCGTCGAGGTCGGTGAGTTCCTGGTGGGTACGGGCCATCAGCAGCCCGTACAGGCGTCCCACGTACGGGCGGGTGTCGCCGGGTTCGGGCGTCGCGGCGTTGACCGTGGCGAAGTTGTTCACCACCAGACCGGTGCCCCGGTCCCGGTCGAACAGCAGGTCGCCGAGGCAGTCGCGGAGGCCGGCGAAGGTGACCGGTCGGGTCAGCCGCAGGTCGTACTGGCGGGCCAGGGCGACGCTGTCCGGGCCCATGAAGCGCTCCTGGAGCCCGGTCTGGTAGGTCGACATGTTGTTCCTGGCGTTGATCTCCAGGACCGGCAGCAGACCGCCGTCGGTGGTGGTGATGGCGTCGACCCCCACCACGCCGTGGAAGCCGTCGGTGGCGAGCCGCGCGCCGAGTCGTTCGCTGGCGATGACGAGCTGCGCGGCGTGCTCGGTGGAGAGTCGCGCGGGGAAACGGTGTCCCTTGTGGACGCCGTTTTCGGTCAGCGCCTCCTTGACGAAGTCGAACCGGACCGAGCCGTCGCGGGCGACGGTGAAGTGGTAGTTCAGGTCCAGCGCCTTGTCCGCCCACTCCTCGATGACCAGGGCCACGCGCTGGTCGCCGGTGCGTTCGGCGCGTCGGGTGACCATCCGGACGAGCTGGTCCATCCGGCGGATGTCATCGACGACCATGATGCCCTTGCCGGAGACCCCGTACGCGTCCTTGACCCCGACCCGGCGCCCGGCGGCGACGGCGCGCGCAGCCTCGCCGGCCGCGGCGACGAACTCGTCCACGGTCTCGCACTCCCAGCCCACGGCCTGGGGCAGTCCGAGGTCCGTCGCGACCCGGCGGCTGTAGATCTTGCTGTTGACCGCCTTGACCACCGACACCGCCGGTAGCGCCGGGGCGAGCCCGGTCAGCTCGCACAACTGCTGCTCCAGCGCCGACATCCCGTGCGGCAGCAGGTACGCCCCTTGCCCGGCCAACGACCGCAGCGCCGCCAGCAACCGGGGCGAGCGCAGCGCGTCCTCACTGACCGTGGCCGCCGGGTCGTGCTCGTCGGTGAGCAGGATCCCGGGAAGCTCGATGCCCAGCCCCTCCAGGTACTCCAGGTAGTCGGGGTCGGGGGCGGACTTCAACACGACGTGGTCGCCGGGGCCGGCCAGCAGTACGGCGAACTCGTCCATCCGGTTGACGATCGCCGTGGACGCCCGACCGCCGAAGACCGGCAGCCCCACCTCGTCGCGGGCCCACTCGTCCTCGACCTCGAAGTTGCCCAGCAGGACGAACGGCGTGCCGGTGGCTCCGGTACAGGCACTCTTGACACCCTCTAGGAACGTCGGATCCGGAGGTGACATCGGCTGTTTCCCTTTCTGCGACGAGGTCGACGGGTCAGTGCCGCAGCACGGCGGCGGTGAACGTCGCGCCGAGCCCGACGGCGGCCATCAGGTACAGATCACCCGGGCGTAGCCGGTCGGCGGCGCGGGCATGGACGTAGTTGATGAACGGATCGGCACCGAAGCAGTGCCCGGTGGCCGCGATGTTGTCCAGGTAGACCCGGTCCAGCGGCACGTTCAGCAGCTGACAGGTCCACGACCAGGACAACTTGTTGACGTTGTGGGGCAGCAGCAGTGCGAGGTCGTCGACGGCGACCCCGGCGTCGCGGCACGCCTGCCGGATCACCTCGGCCAGCACCTCGTTGTGGTCCTTGACGAAGTCCGGGTGCAGGGGCTGCGGTGGGACCGACTCGGCGAACTGGCCCAGGGTGCGGGTGGCCACGCCGAGCAGCCGGTCCCGTTCACCGTTCGCGGTGACCAGGCAGGCGGCGGTGGCCTCCCCCATCACGGTGCTTCCCGGGATGGTCTCCAGCAGCGGCATGAAGGTCTTCTCGCCGGTGAGCACCAGGGCCAGGGCGTCCGGGTCACCGTCCGCGGCGAGCAGCCGGCCGGCGAGGTCCACAGCGAGCAGACCTGCGGCACAGGCGCGCTGGGTCAGGGTGAACGCGACCGCGTTGGGCAGGCCCAGCGTGCTGCAGACGTCCTCCAGCAGGGTCTCCCCGGCCCGGTGTGCCGGGGCGATGGTCCGGCCCAGCACCACGTAGCGGACCCGGTGTTCGTTGCCGCGCAACGCGGTCAGGGAATCGGCCGCCGCGACCAGCAGCGGTCGCAGGTCCTGCCCGGGATCGCGGAGCACCTTCTTCAGCCCGAACAGGCGCCGGTAGGTCCACATCTGCTTCGGGTCGGTGTCTACACAGATGTCACCGATGTCCACGCTCAGCGCCGGCAGGTGACATCCGACGTCCAGCAAGGCGGTCATGCCGGGCTGCCGATCGGTGCGGTACGCGCCGATGAGGCGGCCGTCGGGGTGGCACCCGGCCACCAGAGGTCCTCGTCGGTCAGTGCGTCGGCGCGGTACTTGCCGACCGCGCTGACCAGCAGCCGGGCCTCCAACGCCAGAGCCTCGACCAGGCGGGTGAGGCCGTCCTCGGGATCCTCGTCGACCGCGAGCAGCGCGGCCCGACCCAGCCCGACGGCGGTGGCGCCCAGCGCCAGCGCGCGGACCGCCCGGCCGCCCTCCCAGATCCGGCCGGTGGCCAGCAGACATCCCTCGGGGCGGCCGATGCGGCGCAGGCACTCGCCCAGCGGCAGCCCGACCTGGTCGAGGAACGCCCGAGGCGCCCACCCCGTGCCGCCCTGCGCGCCGTCGACGGTCACCGCGTCACTACCGGCCTGCCAGGCCGTGGTCGCGGCCAACGCCACGTCGCGTCCGGGGTGGAACTTCACCCACACCCGGGCCCGCGGGAAGTTGTTGCGCATGAACCGCACCTGCTGGCGCAGGATCTCCTCGGTGAAGGTTCCGGGGGTGGCGCAGCGCAGCCAGCGGTCCGTCCCGAGGACGTCCCGGACGGCGAATTGACCGGCCAGCCGGGCGGCTTCCTCGGCGTCCACCGCGGTCATCCCGCCCAGTCCCGGCTTGGCGCCCTGGCCGGTCTTGAGCTCGAAGCCCAACCGGCCCGAGTCCCGCAGCTCGCGCACCGAGGTGTCGCTGTAGACGAGGTTCCACACCTCGGAGTCGGCGTCCTCGGTGCTCTGCTGCACCACCACACCACCGACCCCGGGCGGGCACTCCTGCGCGTAGGCACGCAGCCGGGCCAGGATCGGCGACTGTGCGGCCTCGGCCCGCCGGTATCCGCCGACCGGCACCATGTTCTCGCCGATCACCATCGGGATGCCGAGCCGGCCGGCCTGCCGGCTGGCGGCGATCCCCGCGTCACCGGAGGCGACCCGGGTCGAGCCGAACGCGGAGACGTACACCGGCAGCGGTGAGCGGAAGCCGCCGATGACGGTTTCCAGGTCCACGTCGTCGTGCAGCGGCTCCCGGCCCAGATCGATCAGCTTCTCCAGCCGCCGAGGCATGAACACCGGCGGCACCAGGCGGGCCAGGTCCAGGTCGTCGGTGAAGCCGGAGGGGCCGGACAGCTCCTCGTCACCGGCGCCGTGCAACTGTCGGCCGTACGTGTCGACCGGCGGGAACACCGCGGCCGTGCCCTCGCGGGCCCGCTGACGGATCAGCTCCTCGGGCAGGCCCGGCGCGCAGACCCCACTCACGGGGACACCACCCCGGGCAGCTTCGGGTAGGCGCTGACCTGCCAGAGTGCGTCCAGGCCGGTCAGGAACCGGATCAGGCGCTGCAACCCCATGCCGAAGCCGGCGCTGGCCGGTAGGCCCTCGCGCATCAGCCGCAGGTACCAGTCGTACTTGGCCGGGTTCTCGCCGCTCTCCCGCATCCGGGTCACCAGGGTGGCGTAGTCCGCCTCCCGCTCGCTGCCGCTGACCAGCTCCCCGAAACCGCCGTGGGCGATCAGGTCGAAGTTGCGCAGCACTCCCGGGTCCTGGGGGTTCTCCCGGTCGTAGAAGCCCCGCGATCCCTTGGGGTAGTCGGTGATGAAGAAGGGCCGGTCGGCCTCCCGGGACAGGATCTCCTCACCCGCCCAGTTGATCTCGGCGTCCGGGCTCTGCGGGTGACCCTGGTCGCGCAACCGCTGGACCGCCTCGTGGTGGGTGCAGCTGTCGAACTTGCCGGTCAACAGTTCGGCGAAGTCGAGGGGGTCACGGCCCAACTGCCGCAGCACCTCCGGCACGGTGTCGAACACGTGCGCGACGACGTGGGTGAGCAGCCCGGCTGCGGTGTCCATCGCGTCCTCGCGGGTACCACCGGCGATCTCCACATCGATCTGGTGGAACTCCACCAGGTGCCGGCCGGTGTCCACGGTCTCCGGCGGTTCCACCCGGATGTTCGGGGCGATGTAGAACAGCTTCGGGAAACCGCGCAGCGACGCCTGCTTGTAGAGGATCGCGCTCGTCATGATCTTGTACGTGTGGCCGTAGAAGTCGACATCGAGGGCCTTGGCGCCCCGGGCGCCCGGGTCGGTGACCGGCCCGATCAGCGGGGGCAGCAGCTCGGTGAAGCCCTGACCGCGCAGGAACTCCCGCGCGGCGTACAACGCCTCCTGCTGGACCGCCATGGCGGCCCTGGTCTTGTCGGCGATCAGATGCTCGCCGAGGAGACCAGGGTAGGCGGCGGCTTTTCTCACCGCCACCGTTTGCTCTGCCTGGTACATCTCGCCTCCCGGGGTCTTTGCTCGTACCTGGTTACGACGGCCGGCAGCGCCGACAGCAGACGTGTCGAAGTGTGCGAATCACGCACCGGAGATTTGCACCGGCTCGCGGTCGACCCATTCGGTCGCGCTATTTCCCACACGTCGAATATAGGAGTGCCCGGTGGTGGCAGACGGTAGTTGGACGGGCAGAAAGGTGGGCAGTCAAAGCGGCAGTGACCGGCGTGTGGACACGACTGAGCGGCCCCTGCTCACGAGGTGAGCAGGGGCCGCGCTGGAGGTGATCTGACCTGGCGTTTCCTTACGCGTATTGTGCCACCAGGCTCCGCGGTCGGATGTCGGTCCAGGAGCTCTCCACGTACGCCAGGCACTCCGCCCGGCCGGCCGGCCCGAAGGCCGTCTGCCAGCCGCCGGGTACGGCGGCGAAGACCGGCCAGAGGCTGTGCTGGGCCTCGGCGTTCACCAGCACCAGGAACGTGCCGTTCTCGTCGTCGAACGGATTCGCCATGTCATTTCCCTTCTAGAAGGTTTCCGGAGTTCTCTTATGCCAATTCGGCAAGTCTTGCGGCGAGCTTCTCGCCGATTTCCGCGAGTGGTTCCCGTTCGGTCATCCGAAGGTGAGTGGTGGCCACGTCGTGCCACTCGATGACGCCGCTGAAGTGCTCTTCCCACAGTTTCGGTGACGGGCCGTCGGCCACGCCGGCACGGCCGGCGGAGAAGAACAGCAGGTCACCGGCGACCACCCCGGGCCGGTACGCGGCCATGATGTCGGCGTGGTTGACTGCGGCCCGGACCAGGGCGTGGACCTCGCCGGGGGTGAAACCGGCGAGCACCGGGTCGCGACGGCGCAGGACCTCGACCACCGCCACCGGGTCGTACCGGTCGAGGAGCCCGTCCGGCAGCTCACCGGTCTCTCCGTCGTCGTCGCCGAGCAGCATCAGCATGGTCTCGCGCTCGGTGCGCGGCCGGGCCGCCTCCTCGACGGACACCGGGTAGGCGTCCATCATGGCCAGCAGTTCGACCTCTTCGCCGGTCTGTTGCAGCAGAGTGGCCATCGCGTGTGCGACGACCCCGCCGAAGGACCAGCCGAGCAGCCGGTACGGGCCGTGCGGTTGCACCCGACGGATCTCCGCCAGGTACTCCTCGGCCAACTCGGGTACTCCTGTGGCCCGGTAGCCGGGCAGGCTCAGCGCCCGGGTCTGGAGGCCGTAGATCGGCTGCTCCGGGCCGAGGTGCCGGGCGAGTCCGGCGTACGACCAGCTCATGCCGGCGCCGGGGTGAACACAGAACAGCGGGCGGTGTCCACCGGACGGTTGCAGCGGCACCAGGACCTCGGAGGCTTCCCCGCGCCGCGTGCCGTCGAGCAGCCCGGCGACGGTCGGCCGGTCGAACAGGTCGCGGACCCGGATGTCGAGGCCCAATGTGTCGCGGATCCGGCTGACCAGCTTGGTGGCGAGCAGTGAGTGTCCGCCGAGTTCGAAGAAGTTGTCGTCGACGCTGACCGCTGCGACGTCGAGGGTTTCGGCGAACAGGCCGCACATCAGGTGTTCGTCGGGGGTCCGGGGGGCTCGTCCGCTGCGTTGTCCCTGCTGGGGGGCGGGTAGGGCACGCCGGTCGAGTTTGCCGTTGGCGGTGACGGGGAGTTGGTCGAGTACCACCACCGCGTTCGGCACCATGAAGTCGGGCAACGTGCGGGCGGTGAGCTGACGTACGGTCGCCTCCCAGTCGCGTGGGGCGGCCGCCTGGGTGGGGACGACGTAAGCGACGAGTCGCTTGTCGCCTGGCCGGTCCTCGCGGACGATGACGGCGACCTGCCCGATGCCGGGGTCCTCGCCGATGGTGGCTTCGATCTCGGCCGGTTCGATGCGGAAGCCCCGGATCTTGACCTGACCGTCGGCTCGACCGATGAAGCGGAGTTGTCCCTGGCTGGTCCAGGCGACGAGATCACCGGTGCGGTACATGCGAGCGCCGTTGGGGTCGTACGGGTCGGCGACGAAGCGCTCGGCGGTCAGCCCCGGCCGTCCGAGGTAGCCGCGGGCGACCTGGTCGCCGGCGAGATAGAGCTCGCCGGTGGCGCCGGGGGGTACGGGGTTGAGGTGTTCGTCCAGGACGTAGGTGCGGTTGTTGTCGAGGGGACGGCCCAGGTGGATGCCGGGGAATTCGCTGCGGTTGGTGTCGAAGCGCTGGTGGTGTGAGGCGAAGGTGACTTCGGTGGGGCCGTAGCTGTGGACGACGACGGTGTTGGGGCAGTGGTCGAGGACTCGCTGCATGGCGGCTGGTGAGGCGGTGTCGCCGCCGGTCCAGACCTCTTCGAGTCGGGCGAGGGTGTCGAGTCCTTCGTCGGCCATGATGTGGAACAGGCCCATGGTGAAGTAGGCGGCGGTGATCTGGTGCCGGGTGATGGTGTCGGCTAGTTCTGCCAGGTCGGCGCCTTCTCCGGGGGCGATGACGAGTTCGCCGCCGAGGAGTAGCGGTACCCACATCTCGTAGGTGGAGGAGTCGAAGCCGTAGTTCGAGTGGACGAGCATCCGGCGGTGGTGGGCGGCGTTCCAGCAACGGTCGGCGGCGAGTTCGCGGACGTTGTGGTGGGTGACTCCGACCCCCTTGGGCCGGCCGGTGGAGCCGGAGGTGAACATGACATACATCAGGGAGCGGTCGTCCAGGGGCAGGTTCAGGTCGTCGTCGCGGCCACCGGTCGGGCCGTCGAAGGGCACGATCACGGTGCCGTGCTCCCGCTCCGCGTCCAGGGCCGGGTTGGTCTCGGCGTGCCGGTCGACCAGCAGCACCGGAGCCGCCGAGTCCGTCATGATCGTGCGTACCCGGGCCGGTGGGAGGGTGGTCCCGACCGGCACGTACGCCGCACCGCACTTGAGGACCGCCAGACTGGCCGCGATCAGGTCCGCACCCCGGTGCATCAGGACGCCGACGGTGGACTGGGGTGTGACGCCGGCCGCGATCAGACGGTGGGCCAGCAGGTTGGCGCGTCGGTTCAGCTCGGCGTAGCTGATCCGCTGCTCGCCGAAGGTGACGGCGATGTGGTCGGGGGTGCGCCGGGCCTGCTCCTGGAAGGCTTCGTGGACGCAGCCTCGGGTGGCGGGGACGGTGGTGCCGTTGTAGGCGATGAGGAGTTGGTGGCGTTCCTCAGCGCTGAGGAGGTCCAGTTCACCGACGCGCTGTTCCGGGTCGGCGACGGCCGAGTGCAGCAGTCGGGTGAGTCGTCCGGCGAGGAGTGCGGCGGTGTGCTCGTCGAACAGGTCGGTGGCGTATTCGAGGGCGCCGTCGAGTCCGGCGGGTGCGCCGGCGGCGTCGGTCAGCTCACCGACGGACAGGGTCAGGTCGAACTTGACGGTACCGATGGCCAACGGGATATCGCTGCCGGCGAAGGGTGAACCCGTGGTGTCGGTCGGAGCGGTGTTGTTGACCATCAGCATGATCTGGAACAGGGGGTGGTGTGCGGTGGTGCGGGTGGGGTTGAGTTCTTCGACGAGGCGTTCGAAGGGGAGGTCCTGGTTGTCGTAGGCGGCGAGGTCGGTGTCGCGGACGCGGGTGAGTAGTTCGGTGAAGGTGGGGTTGCCGGTGAGGTTGGTGCGTAGGACGAGGGTGTTGACGAAGAATCCGATGAGGTTGTCGAGGGCTTCGTCGGTGCGTCCGGCGACGACGGTGCCGATGGGGATGTCGGTGCCGGAACCCATCCGGGACAGCAGGGCGGCGAACGCGGCCTGCAACACCATGAACACCGACGTACCGGAGGTGCGGGCCACCCGCAGCAGCGCCGCATGGCCGGCCGCGTCCAGGGTGAACCGGACGGCGTCGCCACGGTGGCTGGCACGGGCCGGCCTCGGCCGGTCGGCCGGGAGGTCCAGTACCTGCGGCGCGTCGGCGAGGGCGGTGCGCCAGTAGTCGAGTTGCCCGGCGAGCAGGCTGTCGGGGGCGTTCGCGTCGCCGAGGAGATCGCGTTGCCAGCGGGTGTAGTCGGTGTAGCTGACCGGCAGCGGAGTCCAGTCGGGTGCGTGGCCGGCGGTGCGGGCCTGGTAGGCGATGGTGAGGTCGCGCAGCAGGGGCGCCATGGAGGCGCCGTCGCCGGCGATGTGGTGGAGGACGACGACCAGCACCTGGGGAGCGCCGGTGGGTCGGAGGAGCC
The DNA here is from genome assembly GCF_049844505.1 of Micromonospora sp. DT229. Taxonomy (NCBI): domain Bacteria; kingdom Bacillati; phylum Actinomycetota; class Actinomycetes; order Micromonosporales; family Micromonosporaceae; genus Micromonospora; species Micromonospora sp. DT229. The sequence continues at coordinate 15,922 of NZ_JBNCLD010000029.1, forward strand.
AGGTCTTCAGCATCGGATCGGTGCTGAGGTCGAAGACGTGTCCGACAGCGGCCTCGACGGCCGCGGGTAGCTGGTCGGGGGTGAGGTCCCCAACGGTCAGTCCTGGTCCGGGGTCATCGAGGATGACCTGGTGAGGTTCGCCGTCGATGGTGCGGAAGACCGTACGCAAGGCGTCCTGGCGGTGCAGGACGTCGGTCAGGGCGGCGGCCAGGACGTCCGCGTCCAGGTCGTGGTCCAGTTGGAGTGCGACGGGGATGTTGTAGACAGCGCTGGGGCCGTTGAGTTCGTTGATGAACCAGAGCCGGTGCTGGGCGTACGACAGCGGCACCGGACCGGTCGACTCGGTTGCCACCAGCGCGGGCCGTACGGGCGTGCCGGCCAGCTCCCGGATGCGGTACAGCAGTCCGGCCGGGGTCGGAGCCTGGAACACGTCCCGCACCCCGATCTCGGTGCGGAAGACCACCCGGATCCGGTTCACCAGTTTGGTGGCGAGCAGTGAGTGTCCCCCGAGGTCGAAGAAGCCGTCGTCGACGCCGACTGCGGGGACTACCAGTGCCTCGGCGAACAGGTCGCACATGAGGTGCTCGTTGAGAGTACGGGGGGCACGTCCGGTGCTCCGGCCGTATTGCGGTGCGGGCAGGGCGCGACGGTCGAGTTTGCCGTTGGCGGCCAACGGCAGCCGCTCCAGCACCACGAAGGCGGCCGGCACCAGATGGGCGGGGAGTGTCTCGGCGGCGGCGCGGCGCAGCTCGCCCTCGTCCAGCTCCGACCCCTCCGCAGCGGGCGTCAGGTACGCCACGAGCCGTTTGTCGCCGGGCTGGTCCTCACGGACGATCACGGCCACCCCGCCGACGCCAGGCTGTCGGGCGAGCACCGCCGCGATCTCACCGGGCTCGATTCGGAATCCCCGGATCTTGACCTGGTCGTCGGCCCGTCCGACGATCGCCACCGCGCCGCCGCGGGTCCAGCGGGCCAGGTCGCCGGTGCGGTACATCCGGGCGCCGGCTGGATCGAACGGGTTGGCGACGAAGCGCTCGGCGGTCAGCGCGGTCTGGCGCAGGTACCCGTCGGCCAGCCCGGTACCGGCGACATAGATCTCGCCGGTGACGCCGACCGGGACCGGCCGCAGCTCATCGTCGAGGATGTAGCAGGCGCGGTTGACCAGTGGCGCACCGACCGGGACCGGCGCATGGTCAGGCGGTGTCTGGACCTGGTGGCAGTTGGTGAAGATCATGCTCTCCACCGGCCCGTAAGCGTGGATCAGGCGCTGTCGGGGCAGCAGGCGGCGGGCCCGGGCCAGGTGCTCCACCGAGGGCGCCTCACCACCGGTCATCACCTGCCCGACGGCGGCGAGCGTGTCGGGGTACTCGTCGAGCATGACGTTGAACAGCCCGGCCGACAGCCACATGGTGGTGATCCCGTGGCGGGCGACCAGTTCGGCGATCCGGGCCGGCTCCGGCCGCTGGCCGGGGTGCAGCACGCAGCTGGCGCCGTGCAGCAGCGGGCCCCAGAAGTCGAGCGCGAACGCGTCCCAGGAGACCGGCGCGCTCTGCAACCACACCTGATCCGGTCCGAAGTCGACGAAGTCCTGGCCGGTGAGGGTTCCGACGATGGCCCGGTGGGACGCGAGCGCCCCCTTGGGCGTTCCGGTGGAGCCGGAGGTGAACATGATGCAGGCCGGGTCTCCGGGGTCGCCGGCAGGTAGGGCGGGCTCATCCGCCGGTGGCGCACCGGGGACGGCGCCCGCCTCGTCGACCAGCACGGTGACTGCGGGACGCGCGGTGCCGAGTCGACCGGCCAGGTCGTTCGCGGTGACCAGCGCGGCCGGTGCGGCGTCGTCGGCCAGGGCGGTCAGCCGGGCGTCCGGAAATTCCGGATCGAGCAGGGCGTACGCGGCACCGGCGCGCAGCGTGGCGAGGACGGCGACGGCCATCGGCAGGCCACGCTCCAGCAGCACACCCACGATGTCCCCGCGCCGTACGCCGACCGTCACGAGATGCCGGGCGAGCCGGTCGGCGGCGATGTCGAGTTCGGCGTACGTCATCTGGGTGTCGCCGTCGATCAGCGCGATCCGGTCCGGGCCGGCGGCGACCTGGTGGGCGAACACCTCGGTGACCCGCAGGTCCGGTGCGGAAACCCCGGTGTCGTTGAGAGTGTTCAGCAGGGTGTGACGCTGGTCGGCGGTGAGCAGGTCGTGCCGCCCGACGGGGGCGTCGGGTTCGATGGCGAATGCGCCGAGCAGCCGGGTGAAGGTGGCGCAGAGGTCGTGGACCGTCTCGGTGTCGAAGAGGTCGGAGGCGTACTCGAGGATGCCGTCCATCCCGTCGGGGGCGCCGGTGGGGTCCTGCCGTTCGGCGACGGAGAGGGTCAGGTCGAACTTGACGGTGCCCACCTCGAACCCGACCTCGGTGCCGGCGAACGGGGATCCGTCGGAATCGGCCCCGACGGCGTTCCGGACCATCAGCATCACCTGGAACAGCGGGTGATGCGCGGTGGTGCGGGCCGGGTTGAGCTCCTCGACGAGACGCTCGAAGGGAATGTCCTGGTGCTCGTATGCGGCCAGGTCGGTCTCCCGAACCCGGGCCAGCAGTTCGGTGAAGGTGGGGGCACCGGAGACATCGGTCCGCAGCACGAGGGTGTTGACGAAGAACCCGACCAGGTCGTCGAGGGCCTCGTCGTCCCGACCCGCCACCACAGTGCCGATGGGGATGTCGGTGCCGGAGCCCATCCGGGACAGCAGCACCGCGAAGGCGGCCTGCATCACCATGAACATCGACGTGCCGGCGGCACGGGCCACCTGACGCAGCACGGCATGGGTAGCCGGGTCCACAGTGAATGGGACTCCGTCGCCCTGGTGACTGGCCCGCGCCGGGCGGGGCCGGTCGGCGGGCAACTCCAGCACCTGCGGTGCGCTGGCCAAGGTGTGCCGCCAGAAGTCGAGCTGCCGGGCCAGGAGGCTCTCCGGGTCGTCGGCCGCGCCGAGCAGATTCCGCTGCCAGAGGGTGTAGTCGACGTACCGTACCGGCAGGGGCGCCCACTGCGGTTGCTGTCCCACGGTCCGCGCTGCGTAGGCCGTCGACAGGTCCCGCAGCAGGGGGGCCATCGACATGCCGTCACCGGCGATGTGGTGCAGGACCACCACCAACACCTGGGGCGCACTGGCCGGGCGCAGCAGCCAGACCCGTACGGGGATCTGCGTGGCCAGGTCGAAGACGTGTCCGGCCGCCGCCTCCACCGCCGCCGACACCTCGTCGGGGGTCAGGTCCCGCACGGTCACCTCGGGGCGTACCCCGTCGAGAACGACCTGATGGGGCTCGCCGTCGGTGACCTGGTAGACGGTGCGCAGCACCTCCTGCCGTTCGACGACGTCGGCGAGGGCCGCCGCCAGGACGTCCGGGTCGATTGCCTGGTCCAGTCGGATGGCGACGGGGATGTTGTAGATCGCACTCGGGCCGTCGAGTTCCCCGAGGAACCAGAGACGGCGCTGCGCGTAGGACAACGGCACCGGGCCATCCGGTGCGGACGCCACCAGCGCAGGCCGCACGGGCGTACCGGCCAGCTCACGGATCCGGTCGAGAAGCCCCAGCGGGGTCGGCGTCTGGAAGACGTCCCGGACACCGATCTCCGCTGCGAAGACCGCCCGGATCCGGTTCACCAGTTTGGTGGCCAGCAGGGAGTGTCCGCCGAGAGTGAAGAAGCCGTCGTCGATGCTGACCGTGGGAACTCCGAGGACCTCGGCGAAGAGGTCGCACATGAGCTCCTCGTTCGGGGTGCGGGCGGCACGGCCGACGCGCTGCTGCTGCTGGGGGGCGGGCAGGGCGCGGCGGTCGAGTTTGCCGTTGACGGTGACCGGTAGCTGATCGAGGACCACCACCGCCGAGGGGACCATGTAGTCGGGCAGGGTCCGTGCGGTTCGTTGCCGTATGGCCGCCTCCCAGTCGGCGTCGGTCCGGGCGGCTGCCCCGTGAGCGGGCGCGATGTACGCGACGAGCCGTTTGTCGCCGGCACGGTCCTCGCGGACGATCACGGCGACCTGACCGATGGCCGGGTCCGCGGTGATGGTGGCCTCGATCTCGGCGAGTTCGATGCGGAAGCCGCGGAGTTTGACCTGTCCGTCCGCGCGGCCGATGAAGCGCAGCTCACCCCGGCCGTTCCAGGCGACGAGGTCACCCGTGCGGTACATCCGCCCACCGGCCGGGTCGAACGGGTCGGCGACGAAGCGTTCGGCGGTCAGTCCCGGCCGGCCGAGGTAGCCGCGGGCGACCTGCTCGCCGGCCAGGTACAGCTCGCCGGTGCCACCCAACGGCACCGGGCGTAGCCGCTCGTCGAGCACGTACGTGCGGTTGTTGTCCAGCGGTCGGCCCAGGTGCACCCCGGCGAACTCGCCCCGGTCGGTGCCGAACCGCTGCTGGTGGGAGGCGAAGGTGACCTCGGTCGGGCCGTAGCTGTGCACCAGCACCGTGTCCGGGCAGTGCTCCAGCACCCGCGCGACGGCGGCGGGGGAGGCCACGTCACCTCCGGTCCAGACCTCCTTCAACCGGGCCAGGGTGTCCAGCCCCTCGTCGGCCATGATGTGGAACAGGCCCATGGTGAAGTAGGCGGCGGTGACGTCGTACCGGGTGATGGTGCGGGCGATCTCCGCCAGGTCGGCGCCCTCCCCGGCGGCGATGACGAGTTCACCGCCGAGCAGCAGCGGCACCCACATCTCGTAGGTGGAGGAGTCGAAGCCGTAGTTGGAGTGCACCAGCATCCGCCGGTGGTGTGCCGCGTCCCAGCAGCGGTCGTTGACGAGTTCCCGGACGTTGTGGTGGGTGACACCCACGCCCTTGGGGCGACCGGTGGAGCCGGAGGTGAACATGACGTACATCAGGGACTGGTCGTCCAACGGCAGGTTCAGGTCGTCATCGCGACTGCCGGTCTGATCATCAGTGGGGCTGTCGAAGGGGACGATGACGGTGCCGTGTGTGTGTTCTTCGGCTAGTGCGGGGTTGGTGCTGGCGTGGCTGTCGACCAGGAGTACGGGGGCGTTCGCGTCGGTCATGATGGTGCGTACGCGTGCTGGTGGCAGGGTGGTGCCGACCGGTACGTAGGCGGCTCCGCACTTGAGTACGGCGAGGCTGGCGATGACGAGGTCGGCGCCACGGTGCATGAGGACGCCGACGGTGGATTGTGGTGCGACGCCGGCCGCGACGAGTCGGTGGGCCAGCCTGTTGGCGCGTCGGTTCACTTCGGCGTAGGTGAGTTGTTGTTCGCCGAAGGTGACGGCGGTGTGGTCGGGGGTGCGCCGGGCCTGTTCCTGGAAGGCTTCGTGGACGCAGCCCCGGGTGGGCGGGACGGTGGTGTCGTTGTAGGCGACGAGGAGCTGGTCACGCTCCTCGTCGCTGAGCAGGTCGAGTTCGCTGACGTGCCGGCGCGGGTCGGCCACGGCGGCGGTCAGTAGCCGGGCGAACCGGTCGGCCAGCATCGCGGCGGTGTGCTCGTCGAACAGGTCGGTGGCGTACTCGAGGGAGCCGTTCAGTCCGGCGGGGGCACCGCTGGTGTCCACCCCTTCGCGAATGGAGAGGGTCAGGTCGAACTTGACGGTGCCGATGTCGAAGGGGATCTCCGTACCGGCGAAGGGCGATCCGTCGGGATCGGGCTGGGCGGTGTTGCCGACCATCAGCATGATCTGGAACAGGGGGTGGTGTGCGGTGGTGCGGGTGGGGTTGAGTTCTTCGACGAGGCGTTCGAAGGGGAGGTCCTGGTTGTCGTAGGCGGCGAGGTCGGTGTCGCGGACGCGGGTGAGTAGTTCGGTGAAGGTGGGGTTGCCGGTGAGGTTGGTGCGTAGGACGAGGGTGTTGACGAAGAATCCGACGAGGTTGTCGAGGGCTTCGTCGGTGCGTCCGGCGACGACGGTGCCGATGGGGATGTCGGTGCCGGAACCCATCCGGGACAGCAGGGCGGCGAACGCGGCCTGCAACACCATGAAGATGGTCGTGCCACTGTCATTGACGAGTCGCAGCACCGCCCGGTGCATGTCCGCGTCGAGCCGGAACGGCACCGCACCCCCGCGGTGGCTCGCCTGGGCCGGTCGGGGCCGGTCGGCGGGCAGGTCGATGACCTGGGGGGCTTCGGTCAACGTCTCCCGCCAGAAGGTCAACTGCCGATTCAGCAGGCTGTCGGGGTCGTCGGCGTCGCCGAGGAGGTCGCGTTGCCAGAGGGTGTAGTCGATGTAGGTGACCGGCAGTGGGGTCCAGTCGGGCGTGCGGCCTGCCAGGCGGGCCTGGTAGGCGGTGGTGATGTCGCGCAGCAGGGGAGCCATGGAGGAGCCGTCCCCGGCGATGTGGTGCAGGACCACGACCAACACCTGGGCGGCGTCGGCGGGGCGCAGCAGCCAGGTCTTCAGCATCGGGTCGGCACTGAGGTCGAAGACATGTCCGACGGCGGCTTCGACGGCTGCGGGTACCTCATCGGCGGTGAGGTCGAGGACGGTCAGCCCTGAAGCGGGGTTGTCGAGGACAACCTGGTAGGGCTCGCCGTCGACGGTGCGGAAGACGGTACGCAGCGCCTCCTGGCGGTGGATGACGTCGGCCAGGGCGGCGGCCAGGACCTCCGCGTCGAGGTCGTTGTCGAGTCGGATCGCGACGGGGATGTTGTAGATGGCGCTCGGGCCGTTGAGCTCGTTGATGAACCACAGCCGGTGCTGCGCGTACGACAACGGCACCCGCTCCGTCGGCGCCGCGGCCACCAGCGCGAGCCGGTCCCGACCGGTCAGCTCGCCGATCCGGTGACCCAGCGCGGCAGGGGAGGGGGCGAGGAAGATGTCGCGGATGCCGACCTCGGCATCGAGTACCGACCGGATCCGGTTGACCAGCCGGATCGCGAGCATGGAGTGTCCACCGAGGGCGAAGAAGTCGTCGCCGGGGGCCACCGTGGGCAGGCTCAGCACCTCGGCGAACAGGTCACACAGGACCGGGGTACGGGGAGAGCCGTCGTGCCCGCCGACGAATGCGGGGACCGCGACCGGGCGGGTACGGGCGGCGTGGCGCCGCTCGTCCAGGCCCGCCTGCTCGGCGTCGGTGAGCACGTCGAGGGTGCTGACCGGGGTGCTCGGGTCGGTGGTGGCGGCCCGCAGCAGCCGCAGGTACGTCTCCAACATCAGGGCTGCGGTGTCGGCGTCGAACAGGTCCACGTCGTACTGGAGCCAGATTTCGACCTCGGCGTCGTCGGCGGTGGCGATGCAGGAGAAGCTGAGGTCGAACTTGGCGGTGTCGAGGCCGGCCGGGGCGATCCGGCCCTCGAGGTCGAGGATCCGCAGCTGGTCCGGGGTGGACGTGTTGACGGTCAGCATCACCTGGAAGAACGGATGGTGCGCCAGCGACCGGACCGGGTTGAGTCGCTCCACCAGCAGGTCGAACGGGACCTCGGCGTGCGCGTACGCGGCGAGATTGTTGTCGCGTACCCGGACGACCAGGTCGGCGAAGCTGGGGTCGTCGGAGAGGTCGGTGCGCAGGACGGCGGTGTTGACGAAGAAGCCGATGAGGTCGTGCAGCGCCTCGTCGCCGCGTCCGGCGACGGGGGTACCGACCGGCACGTCAGGGCCGACGCCGAGCTGCGTGAGGGTGGCCGCGAGCGCGGCGTGGAAGAGCATGAACGCGCTGGCCTGGTGGGTGTCGCCGAGGTTGCGCAGGCGCTGGTGGGTGTCGGCGTCGAGGACCGCGCACAGCGAGGCGCCCCGGTGTCCGAACTCGACCGGGCGGGGCCCGTCCAGTGGCAGATCGAGCACGGCCGGCAGATCGGCGAGGGTTTCGCGCCACCAGGACAGGTGCCGGGCCATCAGGCTTTCCGGCTGGTCGGCGTCGCCGAGAAGTTCCCGCTGCCAGAGGGCGTAGTCGGCGTACTGGACGGGCAGCGGCTCGAAGTCCGGTTCCGTTCCGGCCAGGCGGGCCCGGTAGGCGATCTCCAGGTCGCGCAGCATCGGGGGCAGTGACCAGCCGTCGGTGGCGATGTGGTGCACCAGCACCACCAGCACCGAGCGCTGCGGCGTGTCGACGAGCAGCAGGGACCGCAGTGGCGGCTGCGTCGCGATGTCGAAGGTACCGTCGATGAACTCGGCCAACCGGGTGTCGACGTCGTCGCCATGGCAGTCCTGCACGACCAGCAGCCGGGGGTCGGGGTCGTCGAGGATCCGCTGGACGGGTGTGCCGTCGACCGAGGGGTACACGGTGCGCAGCACCTCGTGCCGGGTCACCAGGTCGGTCAGCGCAGCGGCCAGCGCCTGCTGGTCCGGCACCCCGTCCAGTTCGATCACCAGCGGCATGTTGTACGTCGCCGACGGGCCCTCCATGGCGTGGAGGAACCACAGCCGGTGTTGGGAGTAGGACAGCGGGATGAGTTCCTCGCCGGGCTCGGGCAGGTACTCGGCCGACCCCGAGCCGGCGTACGGCTCGGCGGGAGTGGGGCCACCCGGCCCGGACGCCGGGGTGGCCCGCAGCGTGCCCCGGTCGATCTTGCCGGTGCTGCTGCGGGGCAGGGCACCCACGAGCCGGACCACGCCGGGCACCGCAGCGGCGGGCAGCCGCTGCGCGAGATGGCCGCGGACCTCGTCCGCGCTGACCGTGCCGGCCACGTACGCCACCAGGCGCTTCATGCCGTTGCCGAGGTCCTGGGCGACGACGGCGCATTCGCGTACCCCGTCGAGGCCGAGCAGGACCGACTCGACGGCCGCCGGATCGATCCGGTGCCCGTTGATCTTGACTTCGTCGTCCAGCCGGCCCAGGTAGTCCAGTTGACCGTCGTCCCGGACCCGGACCCGGTCACCCGTGCGGTAGGCGGGCTGCCCGCCGAGGGTGGTGAACCGGTCAGCGGTCAATTCCGGGCGACCCAGATAACCGTCAGCGAGCGCGCCGCCGAGCAGCCACAGCTCACCGTCTACGACGGCCGCCCGCACCCCGGGCAGGGGCAGCCCGATCGGAACCTCGTCGGCGTCGTCGTGCCCGGACAGGTCGGCCACCGTCGCGACCACGGTTGCCTCGGTCGGCCCGTACGTGTTGAGCAGCCGTACCCGGTCGCCGACGGCCTGCCGCCAGCGGGCCACCCGCTCGGGTAGCGCCGCCTCACCACCGATGATCACGGTCTGGAGGGTCGGCGGCAGTTCGGCGACCCCGGTGGCGAGCGCGTACGCCAGCTCGTGCCAGTACGCCGTCGGCAGGTCCAGAACGGTGATCCCGTGGCGGACACAACCGGCCAGCAGCGCCGGTACGTCGAGCATGTCGTCGTCGCGCAGCACGAGTGTGCCGCCGGCAGTGAGGGTCAGGAAGATCTCCTCGACGCTGGCGTCGAAGTGCAGGGGGGCGAACTGGAGCATCCGGTCGTCGGCGGTGACACCGTACCGGCAGGTCGCTCCGGCGACGAAGTGTGCCAGGGCGGCCTGTCCGACGAGGACGCCGTTGGGCGTTCCGGTGGAACCGGAGGTGTAGATGACGTAGGCCGTACCGGCTGGCACGCCTGCCCCGCTGAGCACCACCTCGCCCTGCGCGATCACCTGGGCCAGGGCCGGCGGCGTCCCCGCGCAGGCGTCGGCGAGGATCGCCTCGTTGCGGGCGGCCGGCGCGGCCGGGTCCAGCGGCAGGTACGCGGCCCCGGTACGCAGCACGGCCAGGACCGAGACGATCGCCTCCACACTGCGGGCCCGGCAGACGGTCACCAGCCGGCCAGGTCCGGCACCCTCGGCGTGCAACAGTTCGGCGCGCAGTGCGACAGCCGCGTCCAACTCCGCGTAGCTGAGGCGGGTCGCCCCGGCGACCAGGGCCGGGCGGTCCGGGTCGACGGCGACCCGCTGCGCGAACGCCTGCGACACGCCGACGACCGGCCCGGTGAGCGGCCCGCCGTTGAGGACCGTGCTCGCCCGACGGTCGTCGCGGCCCGGCCCGGCCTGGACAACCGGTTCCGCGTAGTCGATCGATGGCATTGCACTTCCTCCTGCGGTTTGCGGACGGGGTGGGCCCCGGACGGTCGCGTGTCTAACTCCAAAGTGGACGGAACTGGTGCCGCGTCCGGCCGTCGACTGCCGGCTGAGAGGGCCCGCCGGAAGGAAAAAGCCCCGGCGGTGCGCTGACATCAGGCTAGTCAGCACACCACCGGGGCAGCGGCAGTCGGCGCGGCAGGATGCTCCCGCCGCCGGAGCAGGTCTACCGCACGCCGGCTCGACGGCGCAGGGTCGGCCGGGCCGGCGTCACGGTGGCCGTCAGCCGTTCCACGAGCGCCGCCACGGTCGGCGCCTGGAACACGTCCCGGATCGTCACCTCGACCGACAACGTCGACCGAATCCGGTTGACCAGTCGCACTGCCAGCAGCGAGTGCCCGCCGATGCGGAAGAAGTTGTCGTCGAGACCGACCGGACGCCCACCGAGCAACTCCGAGAAGAGTTCCCGCAGCACCTCCTCGCGCGGATCCCGGGCGGTCTTCCCGGCACCGGTGTCCTCCGGGTCGGGCAGCGCACGGTGATCGAGCCGACCGTCTCCGGTGAGCGGAACCGTCGTCAACACCACGACCCGCGCGGGCACCAGGTGCTCCGGCAGAAGCTGCGCGACATGCCGCCGCACCTGCGCGACATCGACCGACGACGTCGTCGGCACGACGTGCGCCACCAACTGCTCGCCACCATCGGCGTCTGCCCGGACGGACACCACCGCCCAGCGCACCGACGGATGGCTGATCAACGCCGCACTCACCCGCTCCGGGTCGACCGGCACCCCGTTGCAGGTCGGCGCGGCGACCGGCCCGTGCACCCGCAGGCCACCCTCGGCGGACCAACTCGCCGAGGTGCCGGTGGCGAACATCCGGCCACCACCCGCATCGGCGACGAAGCGGGCGGCGGTGGCACCGGGCCGGTCCGGGTAGCCGTCGGCGAGTCCGGGACCGCACAGGAACAGCTCGCCCCGGACCCCGGCGGGCACCGGCCGCAGCCGATCGTCGAGGACGTGACAGCGCAGCCCGTCCTCAGCCACCGGCACATCCGGACCGACCGGCGGTGTGTCGACCACCCAGCCCAGCGCCCACCATCCGCCCTCGACGCCGCCGTACCCGTGCACCAGGCGCAGCGTGGGATGACGATCACGGGCCAGGGCCAGGTGGGCCGCCGCCGTACGACCGGTGACGAGGATCTGCCGTAGCCGGGCCAGCACCTGTGGGTGTCCCTCGACGAGCAGCGCGAACAGCTCCGCGGTGACCGTGAGGCTGGTGACGCCCTGCTCGGCGACCAGCCGCGCCAGCCGGGCGGCGGACGGCGGGGCCGGTGTCGGCAGCACGCAGGTCGCTCCGGTGCTCAACGCGGACCACAGCGGCATCATGAACTCGCCACCGGCCGGCGCGGCCCACCCCAGCCAGACCTGAGCGGCGTCGGTGTCGAGTCCGGCGCGCCGCGCCGCGCCGACCAGTGCCCGATGCGGATATCGCACCGCACGCGGCCCGTCCGCGTCATCGACCACCAGTACGACGGCCCCGTCGCCGGGGTCGCGTGGCCCGGGCGGTGGGGCGGCCGACCGCTCACGCCAACCATCCACGTCGGTCAGCACCGTACGGCCGACCCGCAGCCCGGCCAGCCGGGTCGCCTGGTCCGACGTGGTCACCACCGCGGCGAGCACGACCGTACGGATGTGGGCGGCCAGCCTGTCATCGCGTGCCGCCGGGTCGAGCGGCAGGTACGTCGCCCCGGCCCGCAGCGCGGCGAGAACGGCCACTGCCAACGTCGGACCCGCCTCCAGGAGCACACCGACGGTGTCCCCCCGACGTACGCCGCGCGCGGCCAGGTGCGCGGCGAGCCGGTCGGCGTCGGCGTCCAGTTCGGCGTACCGGATCCGGTCGGACCCGGACACCACCGCGACGGCCTGCGGGTTGTGGGCGGCGTGCCTCGCGACCAGGTCGGCGAGCCCGACCGACTCGGCCCGGCAGCCGTGGTCGGCCGCGGAGTCGTAGCGTCGGCGCTCGGCGGGGGTGAGGACGTCGAGGTCGTCGATCCGGGTGCCGGGGTCCGCCGTCACCGCACGTAGCAGCTGGACGAAGCGGTCGGCCAGCAGCCGCGCCGTGGCCGGGTCGAACAGGTCGGCGGCGTACTCCAGCACCCCCTTGAGGCCGTTGGGCACACCCCCGTCGAGCTCCTCCCGCACCCCCAGGGTCAGGTCGAACTTCGCGGTGCCGGTGGCGAACGGGACGTCCGTGCCGGCCAGCGCGCTCGGGCCGGCCGTGTCGTGCTGTGCCGTGCCGGTGTTCTGCAGGACCAGGGTCACCTGGACGAGTGGGTGGTGTGCGGTGCTGCGGGTGGGGTTGAGTTCTTCGACGAGGCGTTCGAAGGGGAGGTCCTGGTGGTCGTAGGCGGCGAGGTCGGTGTCGCGGACCCGGGCCAGGAGTTGGGTGAAGGTGGGGTTGTCGGTGAGGTCGGTGCGCAGCACGAGGGTGTTGACGAAGAAGCCGATGAGGTTGTCGAGGTTTTCGTCGGTGCGTCCGGCGACGACGGTGCCGATGGGGATGTCGGTGCCGGCGCCCATCCGGGACAGCAGGGTGGCCAGCGCCGCCTGCAACACCATGAACACGGTCGTACCGGTGTCCCGCGCGGTGCGCAGCACCGCCCGGTGCAACTGCGCGTCCATCCGGAGCGGCACCAGATCGCCACGGTGGCTGGCCTGGGCCGGGCGGGGCCGGTCGGTGGGCAGGTCGAGCACCTGCGGTGCGTCGGCCAGGGTGGTACGCCAGAAGTCGAGTTGCCGGGCCAGCACACTGCCCGGGTCCCCGCCGTCGCCGAGCAGGTCACGCTGCCAGAGGGTGTAGTCGACGTACTGCACCGGCAGCGGTTCCCAGCCCGGTGCGGTACCGGCCAGCCGTGCCTCGTAGGCCACGGCGAGATCCCGCAGCAACGGCCCGGTCGACCAGCCGTCACCGGCGATGTGGTGCACCAGGACCACCAGCAGTTGACCGCCGTCGGAAAGGCGCAGCAGCCACACCCGGAACGGGATCTGGGTGCCGAGGTCGAAGACGTGTCCGGTCACCGCGTCGATCACCCCGGGCAGGTCGGCGACCGATACGTCCAGCACGGTCACCTCGGGCTGGGCCCGATCCAACACGACCTGGCACGGCTCACCGTCGATGACCGCGTACACGGTCCGCAGCACCTCGTGCCGGTCCGCCACGTCACGGACCGCCTCGGTCAGCGCCGCCGGTTGCAGCGGTCGGTGCAGGCGCAGCACCACCGGGATGTTGTACATCCGGCTGGCCCCGCCCATCTCGTCGAGGAACCACAGCCGGCGTTGCGCGTACGACAGTGGCAGCAGGTCCGGCCGGACCGCGGGGGCCAGTGGCGGACGCGCCCCGGTCCCGGCCAGGGTCCCGATCCGGCGGTCCAGGCCGGCCACCGTGGGGTCCAGGAAGAAGTCCCGCAGTCCGACCTCCACACCCAGCACCGCCCGGACCCGGTTGACCAGTTTGATGGCGAGCAGGGAGTGCCCGCCCCGACGGAAGAAGCTGTCGTTGCGGCCGATGCGGTCCACGCCCAGTGCGGCGGCGAACAGGCCGCAGAGGATCTCCTCCCGCAGGCTCACCGGCCCGTCGTCCGGCAGGTCCGGCCGGCGTACCCCTGCGGCGGCGACCCGGGCGATCCGCTCGGCGAACCCGGCGCCCTCGGTGTCCGTGACGACCTCCAGGGCACCGATCGTGGTGCCCGGGGCGAGGGCCACGGCCCGCAGCAGCCGCAGGTACACCGCGAGCATCGACTCCACCGTGGCGTGGTCGAACAGGTCCACCGGGTACTGGAACTCCACCTGCACACCGGTCGGTGTGCCGTCGGAGTCACGCAGTTCGGTGCAGTAGACGGTCAGGTCGAACTTGGCCACCCCGAGGTCGACCGGGAGGGTCCGGGCGGGCAGGTCACCCAGGCGCAGGTCGGTCGGGGTGTGCGTACCGACGGTCAGCATCACCTGGAAGAACGGGTGCTGTCCCGGTGCCCGGACCGGGTTGAGCTGCTCCACCACCAGGTCGAACGGCACCTCCTCGTGGGCATACCCGGCCAGGTCCGCGTCGCGTACCCGGGCCAGCAGGTCGACGAAGGTCGGGTCACCAGCGACGTCGGTGCGCAGCACCACCGAGTTGGCGAAGAAGCCGACGAGATCGTGCAGGGCCTCGTCGGAGCGGCCGGCGACCGGAGCGCCGATCGGCACGTCGGTGCCCGCCCCGATGCGGGTCAGGGCGGCGGCCAGGGCGGCCTGCATGGTCATGAAGGTGCTGGCCCGCTGGGCGCGGGAAAGCTCGACCAGGCGGCGGTGGGTGTCGGCGTCGAGCAGGCCGGTGACCGTGCCGCCGCGCCCGGAGGCCCCCGTCGCGCGGGGCCGGTCGAACGGCAGGGGCAGCGCCGAGGGGGAGCCGGCCAGGTTCTCCCGCCACCAGGCCAGTGACCTGGACAGTTCGCTGTCCGGGTCGTCCACCTGCCCCAGCAGTTCCCGCTGCCAGAGGGTGTAGTCGGCGTACTGCACCGGCAGCGGTTCCCAGCCCGGCGCGGCACCGGCCAGCCGGGCCCGGTACGCGGTGGACAGATCCCGCAGCAGCGGGGCGATCGAGGCCCCGTCGGTGGCGATGTGGTGCAGCAGCAGCACCAGCACCGACTCGTCGGGCCCGCCGACGAACAGCCGGACCCGCAGCGGGCCCTGTTCGGCCAGGTCGAAGGTGCCGACGCAGAAGCGCCTCACCTCGGCGTCGACCTCCTCCGGCGGGCACTGCTGGACCGGGACCGCGACGGTGGCCGTGGGCAGGACCCGCTGCACCGGCTCCCCGTCGGCCAGCGCGAAGACGGTACGCAGCACCTCGTGCCGGTCGACCACATCGGTGAGCGCCGCCGCCAGCACCTCGAGGTCGGGTACCCCGGACAGGGCCAGCACCACCGGTGCGTTGTAGGTCGACGACGGGCCTTCCAACCGGTTCAGGAACCACAACCGGCGTTGCGCGTACGACATCGGAATCACGGGGGGAACTCCTCCTGCTCGGCCACGACCCGACTACCGCCGCGTAGCCGTGGAACTCACGAAAGTCAGTGTCCGGATAGGGATCGGCGTGCGAGCTGCCCCGAGGGCCGGTCAGCTCGCACGCCGGTGGTACGTGCCGGTCAGGTCGAGGCCGGGGTCAGCCGGGTCTCGATGGCCCGGGCCAGGTCCCGCAGCCGCGGGTTCTCGTAGACCGCCCGGATGGGCAGGGCCAGGCCCAACTCCGCGCGGACCCGGGCGACCAGTTTGATCGCCAGCAGGGAGTGGCCGCCGAGCTTGAAGAAGTTGTCCTCGGCGCTGATCGACGGCTGCCGCAGCACCTGGGACCAGACCCTGGCGATGAGTTCCTCGACCGGGCCGGTCGGGGACGCGCCGGACGGCACCTGCGGTGCGGGGGTGAGCGTAGGGGCGGGCAGGGCCGCCCGGTCGAGCTTGCCGCTGTTGGTCCTCGGGAAGTGCTCGACGCTGACGAACGCCCCCGGCACCATGTACGCGGGCAGGCTCCGCGCCGTCCACTCCCGCAGGGCCGCGGCCTCCACCGGCGCGGACTGCCGGTAGTAGGCGACGAGCAGTTGCCCGTCCTCCTCGCGAACCAGCACGGCCGTCTCGGCCACCGCCGGGTGGGCGCCGACCACCGACTCGATCTCCCCCAGTTCCATCCGGTGGCCGCGTACCTTCACCTGGCTGTCGACCCGGCCGAGGAACTCCAGCCGGCCGTCGGGCAGTTGTCGGCAGCGGTCCCCGGTGCGGTACATCCGGGTGCCGTCATCGGAGTCGAGGTCGGCGACGAAACGCTCGGCGGTCAGGCCGGGACGGCGGCGGTAGCCGCGACCGACCCGCGACCCGGCCAGGTAGAGTTCCCCGACCTCGCCGGGGGTGACCGGGGCCAGGGTGTCGTCGAGCACCCGCAGCCGCAGGCCGGGCAGGACGGTGCCGATGTGCGGGGCCCGGTCCGAGGTGATCCGGCCGACGGTGGCGTCGACCGTGCACTCGGTCGGTCCGTACGCGTTGACCGCGCGCAGGATCCCGGCGTCGACCAGCTCACCCAGCCGACTCCACAGGGTCGGGCTGATCGGTTCGCCACCGACGATCAGAGTCAGCGGCCGACCCTCGGCACCGCGCGGGGAAGCGGCCAGGTGCTCCAGCAGCAGCTCCAGGTGCGAGGGGGTGATGTCCAGGTCGGTGAGGGGATGCCGCTCGACGAGGGCGCCCAGCAGCGCCGGGTCGGTGCGGGTCTGCTCGTCGAGCACCACCACGGTGTCGCCTCGGCACAGGCGGATCCACTGCTGCACGGAGGCGTCGAAGGAAGGCGAGGCGTTCCATCCGACCGTACCGGTACCGGGGCGTACGACCCCGGCGGACTCCAGTTCGGCCAGTAGTGACGCGAGCGCGCCCCGGCTGATCTCGACGCCCTTGGGGCGGCCGGTGGAGCCGGAGGTGTAGATGACGTACGCGAGGGTGTCCGGGCCGACCGGCACGGGCGCGTACCCGCCGGTCGGAGCATCGTCCGGCGTGGTCAGTGCCGCCAGGGACACCTGCGGGGTCGACGCGGTGAGGGGCTCGGTGTCCCCGTCGACGATCAGCAGGTCGGCGCGGGCGTCGTCGACGAGATAGCGGCGCCGGTCGACGGGCAGCTGCGGGTCGACCGGCAGGTACGCCGCACCTGCGGTCAGCGTGCCGAGCAGGGCCGCCACCAGGTCGAGGCCCCGGGGCAGGCCGAGGGCGACGACGCTCTCCGGACCGACGCCGCGAGCGGCGAGTCGGTGGGCGACGACGCCGACGCGCTCCCGCAGTTGGCCGAAGGTGAGGCTGGTGTCGCCGTGGACGACGGCCACCCGGTCGGCCGGCACACCGGCCAGCCGGTCGAGCAGGTCCGCTGCCGGCACCGCCGCGACGGTGGGTTCGTCCACCCGGTGGTTGATCAGTGCACTGGTCATCGTCGACTCACTTCCCGTCCGACACGGTGGTGGACGGGGGAGTCTGCGGGGAGCAGTCGGCCAGGGCGACCGGGTCACCCATCGCCACCAGGATCTTGCGGGCGCCGGAGAAGGCCTCCCGCCCGTGGGCGTTGAGGATGTTGTCGACCATCAGCAGGTCGCCGACCTGCCAGGTCTCGCGGACGGTCACCTGCTCGTACACCGAGGCGATCGTCTCGACCTCCTCCCGGGTCAACGCCGAGCCGTCACCGACGTACGTGTCGAACGGCAACCCGTCGTCGCCGTAGGTGTCCAGCAGCACGTCCCGGACGTCCGCGTCGAGGGTCCACCGGTTCCAGAAGGCGTAGTGGTTGAACCAGGACTGCTCGCCGGTGAGCGGGTGGGTGATGATCGCCGAGCGGCGCTGCCGGGTGCGCAACTCCTCGTCGTCGAGCCACTCGTAGCCGATCACGTTCTCATCGCAGTAGGACTGCACGTCGGCCGGGTCGTCGCTGGCGAAACTGGTCTGCCAGGGCAGGCCGGCCAGCTCCGAGTAGTTACGCACCAGCAACCAGCCGTGCGCGGCGAAGCGCTCCCGCAGGTCCGCGGGCATCAGGCGCAGGGCCTCGCGCATGTCGCCGACGGTCGTCGCACCGCCCTCCTCGGGCGCGATCACGCAGCCGAACAGCAGGGTGCCGGGGAAGTCGAGGGTGTAGCTGTTCTCGTTGTGCAGCCGGATCGGCTGGGCGGCGGGCAGGTCGGTGGAGGAGAAGACGCCCTGACCGAAGTCGGTACGCGGGGTGGCCTTCTCCCGGTAGCCGGTCTGTTGCGGCATCAACACGTCGCGGACCTGGGCGAAGTCGGAGGTGTCTCCGACGGGCAGGCCACGGATCATCAGGCTGCCGCTGCGCAGCAGTTCGGCGCGGATCGCCGCGCGTTGCGCGGTGAGCCACTCGACGGCGTCGTCTAGGTCGTCGAACGACGGGGTGACGAGGATGGCCGGCTTGCCCGGTTCGTGACGTACGTCGAGGTGGGCTACGGGCGCTTGGACGGTGAGGGACATGGAGATCCTCCTGAGCGAGGCGGAGTGGGTCAGGCGAATTCCGGCCGCACGGCGCAGCCGTCGAGGACACCGGTGACCAGGGTGAGAAAGGCTTCGAGCTGGTCGTTGAAGTAGAAGTGGCCGCCGGGCAGCACGTGCGTGGTGACCGGTCCATCGGTGATCTCGGCCCAGCGGCCGAGGGCGTCGGCCGGCACCACCGGGTCGCTGCTGCCGCCGAAGACGACCACCGGGCAGGTCAACGGTGCCGCCGGTGGGCTGTGGTACGCGTCGTCGATGGCGAAGTCGGCCCGGATCGAGGGCAGCACCAGCTCCCGCAACTCCGGCTCGTCGAGGATGCCGTTCTCCGTACCGCCACGTTCCTTGATCGCGGCGACCAGCGCGTCGTCGTCGAGCTGCTCCGGGTGCACCGGGCTGGGGTTGACCAGGAACGGTGCCCGGCAGGCGGAGACGATCAGGGCCCGCGGCGGGCGGCCGGCCTCGGTCAGGGCCCGGGCCACCTCGTACGCGACGAGGGAACCCATGCTGTGCCCGAGCACGACCAGGTCGTCGGTGTCGGCGGGCAGGCTGGCCAGGACCGGGTCGACCAGGTCGGCCATCGTCTCGGGCAGCGGCTCGCTGAACCGGGCACCCCGGCCGGGGTACTGGCCGACGAGCAGGCGTACGCCCGCCGGTAGCAGGTCCCGCCAGGGTGCGTAGGCGTGCGCGTTGCCACCGGAGTGCGGCAGCACCAGCAGCGAGGTGTGGTGCGGGGCGTCTCCGGTGCCGCCGGGCAGCACCCAGACGACGTCGTCGGGGGCGGGCGACGGATGCCGGTCCGGCATCGCGCCGGCCGGGTCGAAGTGGGCATGGTCCACGATGCGCTCCATTCCTGGACGGCTTCACGGTCGGTGGTGCAGGGAATGCGGGTGCGGTCAGGTGCTCTGCGGGCCGGTGGTCAGCGGCCTGCCCGCTTCGGTGCGCCGACGCAGCGTGGGTCGGCTGCGGGCCGGTGCGGCCGAGGGCAGTTGCGCGGCCAGTGCGGCGATGGTGGGGGCCTGGAAGATGTCGCGGATGGTGAGTTGGGTGCCGAGGATCGCGCAGACGCGGGCGGCGAGTTTCGCGGCGAGCAGGCTGTGCCCGCCGAGGTCGAAGAAGTCGTCGTCGATGCTGACGGTCGGCACTCCGAGGATCTCCGCGTACACCCCGCAGAGGATCTCCTCGCGGGCGTCGCGGGCCGCCCGACCGGTCCCGGCGGTGAACTCCGGCTCCGGCAGGGCCCGCCGGTCGAGCTTGCCGTTGGCCGTCAGCGGCATCCGGTCCAGCGGGATCACGGCGGCGGGCACCATGTGCTCGGGCAGCCGCTCCCGCAGCCACGGTCGCAGGCCGGCCGGGTCGGTGTCGCCGACGACGTAGGCGATCAGGCGCATCGTCCCGGTCGGGTCGGGTACGGCGACCACGGCGGCCTGCGCCACCTGGTCGTGGCCGCGCAGCACCGACTCGATCTCGCCGGGCTCGACCCGGAAGCCGCGCACCTTCACCTGGCCGTCGAGGCGGCCGGCGAACTCCAGTTGCCCGTCGACCGTCCACCTGGCCAGGTCACCGGTGCGGTAGAGCCGGTCACCCGGCTGACCGAAGGGGTCCGGGACGAACCGCTGCGCGGTCGTACCGGGCTGGTTGAGGTAGCCGTGCGCTAGGCCGATCCCGGCCAGGTACACCTCGCCGACGACACCTACCGGTGCCGGGCGCAGCCCGTCGTCGAGCACGTACGCCCGCTTGTTCGCCACCGCCCGACCCACCGGCAGGCTGCTCGTGTCGGCGAGGTCGCCGGGCACGGGGTACACCGTGCTGAACCCCATCGACTCGGCCGGCCCGTAGGCGTTACCGACCCGAAGATCCGGGTGGCGGGCCAGGATCCGGGCCACGTGCGCCACCGACGAGGTCTCGCCGCCGGTGAAGGCGTACCGGACCCCGTCGAAGGCCTGCGGATACTCGTCCACCAGCAGGTTGAACAGGCCGGAGGAGAGTTGCAGCATGGTGATGCCGTGCTCGCGCACGAGGGTGGCGATCAGGGCCGGTTCGGGGCGCTGCCCGGGTTGCAGCACACACGTACCGCCGAACAGCAGCGCTCCCCAGAACTCCAGCGAGAAGGCGTCCCAGGACACCGGTGAGCACTGTAGGAACACCTCGTCCGGGCCGAAGTCGGCGTAGCTCTGGCCGACGAGGGTGCCGACCAGGGCGCGATGCGAGGTCAGGATGCCCTTCGGCGTACCGGTGGATCCGGAGGTGAACATCACGCACGCCACGTCGTCCGCGCTGACCGGGGCACCGGGGTCGGTGGCCGGCTGGGCGGCGATCAGTGCGGCGTCGGTGTCCACCCGCACCACCGGCGTGTCGGTGGTGACCCGGGCGGCCAGCGCGGCGCGGCTGACCAGCGCGGCGGCGCCGGTCTCGGTGACGATGCGGTGCAGCCGCTCGTCCGGGAACTCCGGGTCCAGCACCGCGTACGCCGCACCGGTCTTCACGACCGCGAGGACCGCGACCGCGAACTCCATGCCCCGTTCCAGCAGGATCCCGACCAGGTCGCCACGACGTACCCCGGCCGCCAGCAGGTGCCGGGCCAACCGGTTCGCCGCCGCGTCCAGCTCTCGGTAGGTCAGGGCGGACGTTTCGTGACGCAGCGCCACCGCGTGCGGGTCGGCCGCCACCTGGGCGGCGAACCGGGTGGCCAGCGACTCGTCGTCGACCTCGACGGCGGTGGTGTTCCAGTCGTGCAGCACGGCCGACCGCTCCACCGGATCGAGGGCGTCGACCTCGTCGACGGGGCGGGACGGATCGGCGAGCACCTGCCGCAGGGTGCGCTCCAGGGCGGCGAGCAACCGTTGCACGGTGGCCTCGTCGAAGATGGCCGTGCGGTAGACCAGGCCGCCACCGATGCCGTCGGCGCCCTCGTCGCGCAGCAGGAACTCCAGGTCGAACTTGGCCGCGCCGGTGACGACGATGCTGCCGCGTTCGCAGCGCAGACCGGGCAGGTTCAGCTCGGCGTCGGTGGCGTCGTCGAAGCCCAGGCAGATCTGGAACAGCGGATGCCGGGCGAGCGAACGTACCGGGTTGAGCTCCTCCAGCAGCAGGTCGAACGGAAGCTCCTGATGGGCGAAGGCGTCCAGGTCGGCACCGCGTACCCGCACCAGCAGGTCGGCGAAGGAGGGGTTGCCGGAGGTGTCGGTACGCAACACGACCGTGTTGACGAAGAAGCCGACCAGCGGGGCCAGCGCCTCGTCGGAGCGGCCGGCGACCGGGGTGCCGATGGCGATGTCGGTGCCGGCGCCGAAGCGGCGCAGGGCCAGGGCCAGCGCGGCCTGAAGCACCATGAAGGCGGTGCAGCGCTGCTCCCGTGCCACCTCGCGGGCCCGACGCGCCAGGGCAGGGTCGATCCGTACCGGCACGGCGCCGCCCTGGTGGTCGGCCACCGCCGGCCGGGGCCGGTCCAGGGGCAGCCCGGTCTCCTCGGGCAGCCCGGCGAGGGCCTGACGCCAGTAGCGCAGATCGGTGTGGTGGGTGCTGTCCGGGTCATCGCGGTCGCCGAGCACGGCCCGTTGCCAGAGCGCGTAGTCGGCGTACTGCACCGGCAGCGGCGTCCAGTCGGGGGCCTGGCCGTTGCACCGGGCGGCGTACGCGGTGGCCAGATCATCGAGCAGTGGACGCAGCGACTGACCGTCGGTGGCGATGTGGTGCAGCAGGATCAGCAGCACGTACCCGTCGTCGCCGCGCTCGAAGAGGGTGACCCGCAGCGGCGGTTCGGCGGCGAGGTCGAAGACGTGTCCGGCGGCGGCGGTGAGCTGCCGCTCGAACTCGTCCGAGGCCACCGCGCGCCGGGTCACGACCACCGGCGCCGATGCCAGGATCCGTTGGTGCGGCTGGCCGTCGACCGCGGTGATGACCGTCCGCAGCACCTGGTGCCGGTCGACCAGGTCGGTGACCGCCGCGGTGAGGGTGGCGACATCGAGGGCCCCGCGCAGGTGGAAGGCCATCGGCACGTTGTACGTGGTGCCCGGTCCCTCTATCGAGTCGATGAGCCAGAGGCGGCGCTGCGCGAACGACAGCGGCGGCTGATCGCCGTGCGCCGCGGCGACGAGGGCGGGTCGGGTCCGGGCCGTGCCGGTGGCGGGCAGGCCGGCGGTGAGGGCGGCGACCGTGGGGGACTGGAAGATGTCGCGGATGCTCAACTCGACGCCGAGCACGGCCCGCGCCCGTGCGGCGAGCCGGGCGGCGAGCAGCGAGTGCCCGCCCAGGTCGAAGAAGCTGTCGTCCACCCCGACCTCGGTGATCCCGAGGACCTCCGCGTAGAGGCCGCACAGGATCTCCTCCCGGGCGTCGCGGGGGGCCCGGCGGGTCGTCGCGGTGGTACCGAACTCCGGCTCCGGCAGGGCCCGCCGGTCGACCTTGCCGTTGGCGGTCAACGGGATCCGGTCCAGCAGCACCACGGCACTGGGCACCATGTGCTCCGGCAGCCGCTGGCGCAGCCACCCGGTCAGGGTGGCCCCGTCGGTGCCGGTGGTCCTCGCCACCACGTACCCGACCAGTCGCAGGGTGCCGTTGCCGTCCGGCGAGGCCAGCACCACGGCCTGCGCGACGTCGGCGTGACCCAGCAGGGCCGCCTCGACCTCGCCGGGTTCCACCCGGAAGCCGCGTACCTTCACCTGGCCGTCGATCCGGCCGACGAACTCCAACTGTCCGTCGGCCGACCAGCGGGCCAGGTCGCCCGTGCGGTACAGCCGTTGCCCGTCGCCACCGAAGGGGTCCGCCACGAACCGCTGCGCGGTCAGAGCCGCCTGGTTGAGGTAGCCGTCGGCCAGCCCCACCCCGGCCAGGTAGATCTCGCCCGCGACACCGACCGGCGCCGGCCGCAGGTGGCGGTCCAGCACGTACGCCCGCTTGTTCGCCACCGCCCGGCCCACCGGGACACCCACGCCGGTGAAATCCGCCGGTACGTCGAAGGTCGTGGTGAAACCCATCGACTCCGCCGGCCCGTAGGCGTTGGCCACCCGCAGGTGCGGGTGGCGGGCCGCGACCCGTTGCACGTGCGGGCCGGAGGAGGGCTCACCTCCGGTGAAGGCCACCCGGACCCCGGCGAAGACCTCGGGATACTCGTCGACCAGGACGTTGAACAGTCCGGAGGACAGCTGGAGCATGGAGACCCCGTGCTGCGGTACCAGCGTGGCGATCACGGCGGGGTCGGGACGCTGCCCGGGATGCAGGACGCACACGCCGCCGAACAGCAGCGCCCCCCAGAACTCCAACGAGAAGGCGTCCCACGACACCGGTGAGCATTGCAGGAACACCTCGTCCGGGCCGAAGGTCGCGTACTGCTGACCCTGCAACGTGCCCACCAGGGCCCGGTGCGGCGCCAACACCCCCTTCGGTGTCCCGGTCGACCCGGAGGTGAACATCACGCACGCCACATCACCCGGGTCGACATGCGGCTGCGGATCGAGGGTGCCCCCGGCGGCGATGGTCGCGGCATCGGTGTCCACCCGCACTACCGGGCAGGCCACGTCGACCCGGGAGGCCAGCGCCTCGCGGGTCACCAACGCCGAGGCGTCGGTCTCCCGCAGGACGACGGTCAACCGCTCGTCGGGAAAGTCGGGATCCAGGATCGAGTAGGCCGCCCCGGTACGGGTCACCGCGATCACCGCGACCGCGAAGTCGATGTCCCGCTCCAGCAGCACCCCGACCACGTCACCCCGGCCGACCCCCATCGACCGCAGGTGCGCGGCCAGCCGCCCGGATCGTTGCGCCAGTTCCCCGTAGGAGAGCACGACCTCGCCGCAGACCAGGGCCGGCTCCTGCGGGTGCGCCGCCGCCTGGGCGGTGAACAGGTCCGGCAACGACCGGTCCGCCACCGGTACGGCGGTGCTGTTCCATTCCCGCAGCACCAGATCGCGTTCCGCCGCGTCCAGGGCCTCGATCTCGGCGACCGTGACGCCGGGGCGAGCGGTCATGTTCGCCAGGATCCGGTGGAAGGTGCGCTGGTACGCGTCGAGGTCCAGGGTCTGGATGAACGCGGTGTCGGTGCTGACCTCGATCCGCAGACCGCCCTCGGGATGGTGGGTGACGGTCAACCCCACGTCCTCCATCGTGCCGCCGGTGGACAGGTGGTGGTAGCGGGTCCGCAGGCCCGCGAAGTCGTCATGCTCGTCCCCGGTCACGAAGTTGATCACGGGTCCGAAGTAACGCCCCTGATCGGCGGGCCAACCCAGGTCGCGTCGCAGGTCGTCGGAGGAGTATCGCTGGTGCCACTGGGCCCGCAGGGCCTGCTGAGCGACCCGGGCCGCCACCTGCTCCGCGGACAGCGTCGGGTCGACCCGGCAGTAGAGCGGGAGGATGTTCGCCATCATCCCGGGGGTGGCCGCCGAGCGGGGGTCCAACCGTCCCGGTAGCGGCAGGCCGAGCAGCACGTTGTCGTCACCGGTCCACATCCGCCGGTGCAGCACCGCGGCGGCGATGAGGGCCTGCGGCCAGGTGGTGCCGGCCCGCTGCGCGAACTGGCGGAGGCGGTCGAAGCCCGCGACGTCCAACCGGGTCAGCTGTCCGGTGACCCGGTTGGCGGGTTTGCCTGCCGGGGCGGTCGGTGCGTACGCCATGTCGGCCATCAATGTGCGCCAGTAAGCGGCGTCACGCTGCTGTGCCCGGGAGCCGACGTACTGTTCCTGGCTGTCCAGCACGGCGGTGAACGAGCCCAGTGGCGCCCCGGTGCCGCCACCGTCGGTCACCAGCCCGGTGTACAACTCGGCGGCCCGCCGCCGGAGGATGGTCGCGCTGTAGCCGTCCTGGATGAGGTGGTGTGCCCGCAGATACCACAGGAAGTGCTCCGGGCCGAGCCGGTAGATCTCGTGCCGGAACAGGCGGTCGTGCTCCAGGTCGAGGGGTCGGTTGAGGTCGTCGTGCATGTGCCGCAGCGCCACGGCCCATGGATCGGCCTCGGCGCTGAGGTCCACCAGCCGGGGGGTGAAATCGGGTACCGGTCCGACCAGCTGCCTCGGTGCGCCGTCGACCTCGATGAAGCGCAGCCGCAACGTCTCGTCCTCGCGGACCAGTGTGCACACCACGGCGATCAGCATCTGCGGGTCGAGCCGGCCCTGGATCTCCAGGTATCCGCCCATGTTGTGGACCGGATTGCTCGGATCGATCCGTTGGGCGTACCAGACGCCCAGCTGCGCCGCGTTGAGCGGTCGCGAGCCGGTGGACGGATCGGACATGGTGGAACCCCCATCTGGACACGCGGTGCGGAAACGGACGGACGACCCGGCGACCGTCCACCGCGACCGCCTTCGAGGTGTGCGGAAACGCGCGGTGGGTCACCGAGGGAACTGCGGCCTGCGGTGGACGGTGCCGGGAAACCAGGTCACACCGTCTTCTTCTCCACAAGATCGAGGATGTCCTGGACGCTCTGCATGGAGGCGAGTTCGTTGTCGCTGAACTCGACCTCGAACACCTTCTCGATCTTGACGAGGATGTCGACGAAGGTCAGGGAGTCGATGCCGAGATCCTGGCTGAACCGCAGGTTCGGGCCGATGACGACCTCGACCTCCGGTGCCTCCTCCAGGAAGATTTCGCTGACCTTCTCCAGGGTGGTGGGCATGATCTGTTCCTTTCTCGGGCAACTGTGGGGAGTGCCTGCTCATGTGTCAGGTGCTGTGGTGGTACGACTGCCGATGACGCGACAGTCCTGCGGTCGGCTCAGCGGACCGCCTGCGTCGGGGCCAGGGTCAGCTCCGGCCAGGTGAGGCCGGCCGCGGCCCAGGTGGCGCCGCCACCGAACGCCGCTAGCAGCACCTTGTCGCCGGCGTTCAGCGCGCCGGAGTCCACGGCGTCGACCATGGCCAGCGGAATGGAGGCGGCGGAGGTGTTCGCCACCCTGTCGACGTTGATCACTGCGCGCTCGGGCGGGATCCCGATCTCCTTGGCGGTGGCGGTGAGGATGCGCCGATTGGCCTGGTGGGCGATGAGCCAGTCGACGTCGTCGGGGGTCCATCCCATCCGCTGCAACACGGACCGGGAGACCGTGCTCATCCGGTTGATCGCATGCTTGTAGACGGCCCGGCCGGACATGGTGAAGAAGCTGTTGTCGACGTCGGCAGGGACTCCGAAGGCGCGTTGGCGCGAACCACCGGCCGGCGTCTTCATGATGTCCAGCAGGTCACCGTCGCTGCCGAGCTGCTGCACGGAGACGGCACCGGTCTCGCCACGGTGGCCGGCGCGGACGACCACGGCGCCACCACCGTCACCGAAGATCGGCGCGGTGATCTCGTCGTCCCGGTTGAGCAGCGTCGAGACCGCGTCGGCGCCGATGACCAGACCCGTGCGGTACGCCCCGGTGGCGAGCATCCCGGTGCTGACCGACAGCGCGTAGACGAACCCGGAGCAGGCGGCGTTGAGGTCGAAGGCGGCGATCCCCTTGAACCCCAACCGGGTGGCCACCGACGGTGCGGTCGACGGGAACAGGTGGTCCGGGCTGCACGTGGCCAGGATCAGGAAGTCGATGTCCGGGTTGCCGCAGGAGTCCAGGGCCCGCTGGCCCGCCTCCACGGCCAGATCCGAGGTGGCCTGACCCGGCTCCAGGATGAACCGTTGCTCGATTCCCGTGCGGTCGCGGATCCAGTCCGTGGTGACGCCGAGCCGGTCGGCTATCTCCTCGTTCTTGACCACCTGATCCGGCACGTACGCACCGAGTCCGGCGATGACGGCCGTCCTGGTGGTGCTCTCGTACTCGACATTCGCCGACAAAGCCACCCCTCCTCTACTCACGTCCGGTGAGCCAGCCGGCTACCGGCGGCCACGCCCTGCTGGGTCGTGTTGCCAGTGAACCCGCGGTCGGCGCTTCCGACCGGCAGTTGTCCCGGCACCCTCGCAGCAGCTACGCCACCGTCCTCTTGCGACCGCGGTGCCCGTGTCCCCGGCGTCCCGGTCGGCGGCTCCCCGTGGCTGTCGCCGAAGAAAGGAGGTGATAGCGCCGGGATAGTTGCGGGGATAAGGCCAAGATTCCGCCCGTTGTTAGCTTCATTTCAACGCCACAGGGAAACACCGAAAAAGGAGCCGACAATGGGCCGCACCGTCAAGCTTTTCGCTCTCGCCGCCACGACCGCAGCCCTCGTCCTCTTCGGTGCCTCGATGGCGCAGGCCGACACCACGACCTCGACCTCCTCTCCGGTCGTCACCTCGTCCCCGTCGCCCACCACCAGCATCGCCGGCAACAACCCCTGGGACTGATCCCCGGCGCCCCGCACCGGATCACCCCACCCCCACCCCTGACCGACCCCCGTCGTCACCCACAGTCGAGGAGTACAGAAAATGACGAGCTCGCTGGGCATCCGCCCCGTTACCGGCTGGTCCGGAAACAAGGACTACTTCACCTTCCGGGAATACGACAGGTTCGACCCGGAGGCGGTGCTCGACGTCCTGGACGGCAAGGTCGCCGGTGTGATGTTCCGTGGCATGGTCGCACCGGAGGTCGCCGAGAACATCTCCCAGCGCTTCTGGAACAGCCCTGACCGCAAAGTCCGCGGCGTCGAGGCGCCCGGCTACTACATCGGGGCGTACACCTGGAACAAGCCCACGAAGCAGTACCTGGACGAGGCCGAGGTGGCCAACCCGATCCTGCGTGACCTGCTGGACGTGCCGAACGACCCGATGAAGCAGTTCTACGCCGGGCTCGGCGACTCCCTGGCCAAGCGCGGTGCCGTCGTCCGGCCCGCCGAACACGAGGGACGCAGCGCGGCGATCGCCCTGTTCCGCTCCTGGCACGGCAGGGGAGCCTTCGCCCTGGAGCCGCACGACGACGACTCGCAGTGCTCCGACCCGCAGATGGCCGACTACGAGCGCAACAAGGTGTTCGGCAACCCCGTCGCCGCGCTGAACATCTGCCTGGAGAACGAGGGCGGCGGCGGCCGGCTCGTGTACTGGAATATCCAGCCGGACCTGGAGAGCAAGCGCCGCCTCGGTGTGGAGTACACCGGTTCGCCGTACCCGCACGAGTGCCTGGTCGATGTCGAGTCCAAGTGGATCGACGTGCACGCCGGTGACGTGTACGTGTTCAACGGTGCCCACGTCCACGCGGTCGAACCGAACACCACCGAGCGGCAGACCCGCACCACCCTCGCCGCGATGATGGCGTACGCGGACCCGCACAACGTGGTCACCTGGAGCTGAGCCCGACAACGGTTGTCCATCCGAAGTGGTCGTCCGCGAGGTGAGGAAGACGATGTCAGCTGTCCGCGACCCCCGAACCGGTGACGTGGTCGGTCACATCCCGCTCCTCACCTCGGACGACGTTCCCGAGATCGCGCACCGCGCGAAAGTGGCACTGCCCGGGTGGTCCGCCGTTCCGGTGACCACCCGGTGCGCCATCCTGACGGAGTTGGCCCGGCTGATCGCAGCACGGCCCGCCCACCTGGGGACCCGATTCGCCCTGGAGACCGGCAAGACCCTCGCCCAAGCCGAGACCGAGCTGGACCGCGCGGCGCAGACCATCGGGTGGACCGCCGCCGCGGCCACCCAAGCGACCGCCGCACGCACGATAGCGGGCGGCGACGGACTGCACCGGCAGGTCCTGGTCGACCCGGTCGGCCCGGTACTGGCCATCCTGGCCAGCAACTTCCCCGCCGTCATCCTCGCCCGCAAGCTGGCACCCGCCCTGGCGATGGGCTGCACCGTCGTGGTGAAGGCACCGGAGACGACCCCCTCGGTGGTACGCGAGATCGCCGACCTGGCCGCCAAGGCCGGCCTGCCGGCCGACGTCCTGCAAGTGGTCTTCACCGACGCGGTCGGCTCGGCGGCCCTGGTGGCCCGACCCGAGTTCCCGCTCGTCACCTTCACCGGCTCCCACCACACCGGCCAGTTGGTCGCCGCCGGGGCGGCCGGGCACCTGGCCGACTGCGTCCTGGAACTGGGCGGCCACGCCCCCGCCATCCTCCTCGACGACGCCGACCTGGCCGCCGCCGTACCCGCCCTGCTCGCCTCGAAGTTCAGCTCCGCCGGGCAGAGCTGCGCGGCACCGAGCCGGTTCCTCGTCCACGAGCAGATCCACGCGGAATTCGTCCACCGGTTCCGCGAGTCGGTCCCGGCCCTGGACTGCCACCCCGGCGGCACGATGGGCCCCCTGCACACCGAGGCCCGCCGGGACGAGGTACACGCCCTGGTACGTGACGCCGTCGAGCGGGGCGCCACCGTGATCACCGGCGGCCGGATGCCACCCGGACCGGGCTGGTACTACCCGGCCACCCTCCTGGCCGAGGTCCCGGCCGACTCGCGGATCCTGCACGAGGAGCCGTTCGGCCCGATCGCACCGATCCTCAGTTTCACCGACGAGGATCAGGCCGTTGCGGCAGCCAACGGGACCCCCTTCGGCCTGGGCGCCTTCGTCTTCGGCAGCCAGGCGAGGGCCACCGCCCTGGCGGAACGACTCAACGCGGGCCGGGTGTCGGTCAACTGTGCCACCGGCGCCGATCCGATGTCACCGCTGTCCGGTCGAGGATTGAGCGGGTACGGGTACGAGGGCGGACTGGAAGGACTGGCCGCGTTCGGCCGGCTCAAGGTGATCCAGCGGCCTGCGTGACCAGAGGTACGCTCAATGCTGCGGCCGCTGTGGCCCTGCCAGGAACGGCTGCATCAACTGATGCCGTCGACCGCTGCCCGGAGTGCGTTGATCGACGGATCCCAGCTGAAATTGAGGACGGGGAGGCCGGAGGCGGCGGCGTTGCTGTCGCCACCAAGGACCACTGCCCGCGGCTTACCGGTGCCCTGGGGCACTACGAGAAACCAGTTGCCCCTCACGTTCGCGATGAACACGTCGTCTACCTCCTGGTCGGGTGGGTTCGGGTTGGTGACATCTCCGACGTAGTTCTCGAAATCCACGGTCGCGCGAAAATCCGTCGGACTGCTGGTGTTCAGCCAGAGACTTGTATGCACATGGGGTCCGACACCGTTCTCACTGCCGTTCGCCGAGGCACCGGAGTATGCGATCGTCTGGCCTCGCGACACCCGTTGACCGGCTGAGACGGTGATCCGCGACAGGTGCAAATGCCTGCTGTAGTTGCCGTCGTCATGGGCCATCCCCACGACGCGCCCGGTCGCGGTGGAGGTGGTGGTCTTCACGAGACGGATCGTGCCGTTCGCCGCGGCCATGACGGGAGTACCGACTCCGACCGCATAGTCAGTGCCCGGCTCGCCCGAGGGCGGCGTCCGGTTCCGGTGGTCCTGCCAAGAGCTGGAAATCCGGACGTTTCCGCACGGCCTCTGATAGCTGCCAGCAGCCTGCGCGGAGTCGGGCAGCAGAGCGAAGGCGGCCGACACCCCGGATGCCGCCAACGCGGCGCTTGTGATGAACCCCCGCCTCGAAAGCCCCCGCAGGTAGGCGATGCCACCGAGATCCTCGGGCCGCAGATCGCCATGGCTGACATGCTGAGGAGGGTCAGGGCGAGGCTCTCCGTCGAGGAACATCGATTCAACGTACGGCTACTTTCGTTGCCCGACAAGGGTTTCACTACGTGGGCGGATGCAGAGTCCGTGGCCGGTAGATCCTCTCCCGGACCCGGGCGAGCATCGTGCTGCGGTAGTCGGAGCGGATGGATTCGAGCGCCGTCGCCCCGCCGGCGGTCGGCAGATGAGTGCAACCGGCAAGCCGGTCGATGACCGCCTGCACGGCCAGCCGCCCTCACGCGCAGTTGCCGGACTCTGGGCGCGGGCCATTGAAGTAATCTCAGCGACTTTCCGGTAGGTATTTGTATTCGAAGTGGGTCAGGTGCAGGGCTGCGGCGATGATGTCG
>NZ_JBNCLD010000030.1:0-41378 GCF_049844505.1 Micromonospora sp. DT229
CCCGACAATCCCACTACACACGCCGCCTCAACCTCGAACTCCAGCCATGATCCCGAACGGCGGCTGCCGTACTAGAAGCGAATCATCGATGCCCGAAGCAGCGAGCGCATCGCGGCATCGCGGCAGCCTGCGGAACGGTTGCGGCTCGACCAGATGGAACGATGTTGCGGTTGTTGCCTCAGCCCAAGGCGCGGGCCAGTTCCGTGCGGGAGCGGATGCCGAGTCGGTGGTAGATGTTGCGCAGGTGGTGGTCGACCGTCCGGGTGGAGAGGAACATCTGTGTGGCCACCTCCCGGTTGGTGGCGCCGGAGGCGACCAGGTGGGCGATGCGTAGCTGTTGACCGGTGAGCAGCCGCGCCGCCTGCCGATCCGGGGTTCCGACGGACTCCCCCGCTGCCCGCAGTTCCTCGGTGGTCTGCCGCGCCCACACCTCGGCACCGAGCAGGGTGAAGGTCTGCCGGGCGCGGTGCAGGTGGGCGCGGGCGTCGCGGGGGCGGCGGGCCCGGCGTAGTTCCCGGCCGAACAGCAGTTCGGTGCGGGCGCGTTCGAAGGCGGCGGCGTCGGCCGGGTGCAGCAACAGAGCACGTTGGTACTGCTCTTCGGCCTCGGCGCTGCCCCGGGGCGCCAGCAGGGCGTGGCAGCGGGCCGACAGGGCCTGCCGCAGTGGGCTGGCGGTACTGCCGGCCCAGCGGTCGAAGACGGCCAGGGCGGCGCGGGCTCGGGCGGGTCGGCCGTCGTGCACGGCGGCTTCCACCAGGTGTGGGGTGGCCATCACCTGGACGAGAACCTGGCCGCGTCCGGTGCCGGGGCGGGCCAGGGCGGCCAGGCGGTCGGCCGCGTCGGCGTACCGGGCGTCGACCAGGTCCAGCACCGCCAGGGCCCACTGCGCCAGGGCGTACGGGCGGCTGTCCGGCGTGGCGGTGTCGCCCAGCTCGGCGACGTGGCCGAGGGTGGTCTCCCGGTCGGCCCGTACGGCTGCCAGCACGGCCAACAGACCCAGGTGTACCCCGGCAGTGGCCTGCTGTCCGGTGGCCCGCGCCACCCGCAGCCCTTCCCGGCAGCTCTTGGCTGCGGCGTCGTGGCGGCCCAGCCAGTATTCGCTCATCGCGCGGAGTTCGAGGGCCCTGGGCAGCATGGACACCTCGCCCCGCTCGGTGGCCAGTTCGACGGCCCGTTCGGCCAGCCGGTACGCCGCGGCGTCGACCGCCACCAGCAGACCGGCTGCGGCGGCACCGCACAGCGCCGTGGGGGTAGCGGCGGCGCCGGTCAACCGGCCGCCGAGGGCCACCGCCTGGCGCAGCAGGGGGCCGCCGTCGGCATGGTCCCCGCGCAGGGTGGCGGCCACTCCGGAGATCAGGGTGGTCAACAGGTGTGCCCACTGTGGGTCGCCGTCGCGGCGCATCGCCGCCGCCCGTCGGGCCACCTCGGCGTAGCGGTAGTGGTCACCGGCGAAGCAGACCGCCTCCCCAGCCCGGACCAGGGCGACAAGCGCCGACTCCCGGTCGACCTCGGCCAGGGTGGTGGCGGCGCCCAGCAGGGTGGGCAGGGCGGTGGTGGCCGCCCCGCAGCGCAGCTGCATCTCACCGCGCAGCAGCTCGGCCAGGCCACCGGTGGTGGCGGCCATCAACCGGTCGGTGGGGGTCGGTGGGGTCTCGGGCGAGGGGCCGGCGAGGTGCAGCAGCAGGTGGGCTCGTTCGACCTGTCCGGCCTGCCAGGCGTAGCGGGCCGCGATGACCTGCCGTCGGGCGGCCGTCAGGGGGTTCTCGCTGAGGTCGGCGGCCCGGGTCAGGGCGGTGGCGGCCACGGATCTGTCCTCGTGCTCCGTTGCCGCGTGCTCCAGCTCGGTCGCCAGGGTCGGTTCGGTCCCGTCGGTGGCCGCCGCCCGGTGCAGGGCCACCCGCAGTCGGGAGCCGGTGCCGTCGAGGGATGCGGCCAGCAGCAGGTGGGCCTGTCGGCGCGCGGTCACCGAGGCGGTGGCTTCGATCATGGCGCGGGCCAGCGGCCGGGGGAAGGCCACGCCCCCCGGGGCGGTGATCCGGATCAGGCCGGCGGTCTCGGCCGGTACCAGGGATTCGATGGTGTGGCCGACGGCCCGCAGGACCCGGCCCAGGGTCCTCGGGTCGACCGCGCCGGGCCGGTCGGCCGGATTGGGGTGGGCCAGGTCCGCCGCGCCGACCGCGGCCAGCAGCAGGGCCTGGCGGGTGTCCTCGGGCAGCCGGGCCAGCAGGGCGCGGTAGGTGCGGCCCAGAACCCCGTCGGCCGGGGGTGCCGTCGGCAGGGGTTGGGTGCCGCACCACTGGCCGGGGGTTAGCGAGTCCGCCAGGTCGACCAGGGCCTGGGGGTTGCCGGCGGCCAGCCCGGCCAGGGCGGTCAGCACCGGCTCGGGTGGGGACGCTCCGGGGCATCGGGCGGCCAGCAGGGCGAGGCTGTCCGTACGGTCCAGCGGCAGCAGACGGTGGCCGGGTATCGCCTGGGCCGCCGTGTCGGCGGCGGCGGTGAGCAGCAGCACCACCGGCAGGTGCGCGAGTCGTCGGGCCACGAAGGTCAGCAGCCGGGCGGTCGGGAGGTCCCCCGCATCGAGGTCGTCCATGGTGCACAGCAGCGGCCCGTCGTGGGCGGCGTCAGCGAGCAGTCCGAGTACGGCGGTGGCGAGGAGGAGCTGGTCTGCCTCGGGGCAGCCCTCCCCGGCCAGGGCGCGGCGCAGCACCTGCCGCTGCCGTTCGGGCAGCGCCTCGGCGTGGTCGAGCACCGGGTCCAGCAGGCGTTGCAACCCGGCGTAGGGCAGCATCGCCTCGTCGGCCAGGCCGGCGGCGGCGAGCAGCCGGCGACCTGCGCGGTGGCGGTGGGCGTACGCCAGCAGGGCGGTGCGACCGGAGCCGGGCTCGCCGTGCAGCAGGAGGGCGCCTCCGGCTGAGGCGGTGATCAGTGACCGGATCTCCCGGCACTCCGCCTGCCGGCCCCGTAGCACTTCTATTTGCACTGCTGATGCACTAACCATGCATGGAGTCTCGCCTATTGGTAAGCGCTTGAGAAGAGGTGAATCGGAACACTCCGGCCACTTCTCCGAAACAACCCGTCAGGACGGCCCGGCCGGGCGGCACTTACCGCGACTCAGCGCTCGTCCCACTCGGCCAGCAGGGCACCGACGGTACGGGCCATCACCGCCCGGGCGGCGTCCACGCCCAGCCCGAGGCCGTCGCGCAGGGTCGACCAGGCCGGCCAGGTGCTGGCCGCCACCACCGCGTTGATCACCTGCTCCCGGCCCGGTCCGGCGCGGTCGAGTTCCTCGGCGAACAACTGCTCGACCTCGTCGCGTACCCGGGCGATGTGCTTGAGCCGGTTGCGGCGCAACTGGGCGGAGTGGGGTTCGCGCAGTTGGGCCGCCCGCGCCGACGGTGCGATCAGTTGCAGCAGCTTCGCCCGTTGCCGACAGAAGGCGTCGACCCGTTTGGCCAGCGGCAGGGTGGGCGAGATCGGCCGCCAGGCGGCGTCCTGCTGGCGGAGCAGTTCCGCACCGCTGGCCTCGAACAGGGTCTCCATGTCCTTGAAGTTGGTCCACAGGGTGCGCAGGGAGATGCCGGCCCGTTCGGCGATGCGCTCCCCGGTCGGCCGCAGGTCACCCTCGGTGATGAGCGCCAGATGGGCCTCCACGATCGCCGCCCGGGTACGCTCCGCCCGCGCGGTGCGCCCGTCGATCCGACCGGCCGCCTCGGCACTGACCATCCGCGCCCGTCTCCTCACCGCTGTGTTTCCTCGTGCCAGCCGAGTCTAGACGTGCGTCGGTTCGGCATCCGCGTCCCGATACCGGCGCAGTTCCCGACGGGCCAGGGACTGCCGGTGCACCTCGTCGGGGCCGTCGGCGATGCGTACCGCCCGGGCCCGGGTCCAGAGCCGGGCCAGCGGGGTGTCCTGACTGACCCCGGCCGCCCCGTGGGCCTGCACCGCCCGGTCGATGATCCACTCGACCGTCTCCGGCACGGCGATCTTGATGGCCTGGATCTCCGTGTGGGCGGCCCGGTTACCGACGGTGTCCATCAGCCAGGCGGTCTTGAGCACCAGCAGGCGGGCCTGTTCCAGGCGTACCCGGGCCTGCGCGATCCAGTCCCGCACCACCCCCTGCTCGGCCAGGGGCGCACCGAAGGCGTGCCGCTGGCTGACCCGTCGGCACATCAGCTCGACGGCCCGTTCCGCCATGCCCAGCAGCCGCATGCAGTGGTGCACCCGACCCGGACCGAGCCGGGCCTGCGAGATGGCGAAGCCGGAACCCTCCGCGCCGATCAGGTTGGTCACCGGCACCCGTACGTCGACGAAGTCGATCTCCGCATGGCCGCCGTGGTCGCCGTCGTCGTACCCGAAGGCGGTCATGCCTCGGCGGACGGTGACCCCCGGGGTGTCCCGCGGGACGAGGATCTGGCTGTGCTGCTGGTGCCGGGGGGCCGAGGGGTCGGTGCGGCCCATCACGATGAAGATCGCGCACTGCGGGTCCATCGCCCCGGTGACGAACCACTTGCGGCCGTTGACGACGTACTCGTCGCCCACCCGTTCGATGCGGGTGGCGATGTTCGTGGCGTCGGAGGAGGCCACCGCCGGTTCGGTCATCGCGAAGGCGGACCGGATCCGGGCGTCGAGCAGCGGGGTGAGCCACCGCTCGCGTTGCTGTGCCGAGCCGAACTGGGCCAGCAGTTCCATGTTGCCGGTGTCCGGGGCGGCGCAGTTGAGGGCCACCGGGGCCAGCCACGGACAGTGTCCGGTGATCTCCGCCAGGGGGGCGTACTGGAGGTTGGTCAGGCCGGCGCCGTGCTCACCGGGCAGGAAGAGGTTCCACAGCCCGCGTCGCCGCGCCTCGGACTGGAGTTCGGCCACCACCGGGGGCACCCGCCACGGCTCGCCCGGCTCCCGGGCCTGGGCCTCGAAGACCGGCTCGGCCGGGTAAACGCACTCGGTCATGAAGTCGCCCAGCCGCTCCCGCAGCCGCTCAGTGGTGTCGTCGTAGCGGAAGTCCACCTCACACCTTCCCGTCCGGTTCGCCTTCGGTCTGTTGCTGGAGACGGTTCATCCCGCGCAGCCAGCGGTCCGGGTCGGCGGCCCGGTTGGCGTACCAGGCGGCGACCTCCGGGTGCGGCAGCACCAGGAACCGGTCGTCGGCCAGGGCCGCCAGCACGCAGTCGGCCACCTGGTCGACCGTGACGGCGGTGCCCTCCAGCAGGGCGCTGCCGATGGCGTCCGCACCGGCCAACATCGGGGTACGCACCCCCTGGGGGCAGAGCACCTGCACCACGATCCCCCGGTGGGCGTAGCTGGCCCGCAGCCACTCGGCGAAGCTGACGGCGGCGTGTTTGCTCACCGCGTACGGTGCGTTGCCGAGCATGGTCAGCAGGCCGGCGGCCGAGGAGGTGACCAGCAGCCGCCCCCGCCCGGCGGCCAGCCAGCCGGGCAGCAGTTCCCGGGCGGCGTACACGTGGGACATCAGGTTGACCCGCCAGGCCCGCTCCCAACCGGCGTCGGTGTCGTCCGCGGGCACCACTCCGGCGTTGGCGCAGTACAGGTCGACCCGGCCGAGCCGTCGGCGGGCCAGGTCGACCAGTTCGGCCACTCCGGCCGGGTCGGCGGCGTCACCGGGGCAGGCGTACCCCCCGATCCGCTCGGCCACCCGCTGCGCCGCCTCGGCGTCCAGGTCGTTGACGATCACCTCGGCGCCGGCGGCGGCGAACCGTTCGGCCAGGGCCGCCCCGATGCCGGAGCCCGCGCCGGTCACCACCACGGCCGCCCCGGGCAGTCGCAGTCCGCCGGTGGCGGGGTCGGGGGGTCTGTCGCCTGTGGGCATGGTCGTCCGTCCGGGGTAGGGCCTGGTCCGCACCTGCAGTGGGGTGCGGACCAGGCGAGCGGCTCAGGCGGTCGGTACCCCGTTGGCCGGCGGGGCCACCGGCGCGACGGTGTACTCCTGGACCGGTCCGTCGGCCTCGTCGGTCTCGTAGGTCGGCCCGAAGTAGCTCTGCTTGCCGTCGGTGACCCGGCTCAGCCGGCCACCGCCGTAGCCGGAGTGGTCGGTGGCGGAGAAGCGCAGCGGCGCCACCCCCGGGCCCTGGTAGCCGCCCTTGCGTACGGCCTCGATCAGCGACTGGCGGGTCAGGTCCTTGCCGGCGGCCTGGAGCACCTGCACGAACAGGTAGCCCACCGCCATGCCGTACACGGTGTTGCCGTCGAACTCCGCCCCGCTGTTGTGCTCAGTGTTGATCTTGTTGAACAGCTGGATCCAGGGGTCCTCGGTGTCGGTCTGCATCGGCATGTAGTTCAGGCCGACCATCCCCTCCAGCAGCCCGGCGGCGTCGCCGAGTTGCCGGGCCAGGGTCGGGTGGTCACCACCCACGTTCGACACCACCCACTGCGGGCGGTAGCCCAGCCGGGCGGCGGTGCCGACGGACAGGGCGGTGAAGCCGGGCACGGTGGCCAGGATGACGACCTCGCAACCGGCCTCCTTGAAGGCGCCGATCTGCGGGGCGACATTGGTGTTGCTGGTGACGTAGGTTTCCTTGGCGGTCACCCCGTCGGCACCGAGCACCTTCTCCACCCCGACCAGGGCGTCGCGGCCGAAGTCGTCGTCCTGGCCGAGGAAGCAGACCTTGCTACCCGGCATGGTGCTCTTGACGTGGGTGGCCAGGATCTTGCCCTCGACGGTGTAGTCCGGGTTGAAGCCGAAGGTGTTCGGATACTTGTCGGGCTGGTCCCAGCTGCGGCTGCCGGAGGCCACGAAGAGGTCCGGCACCCGGTTGCTGTGCAGGAAGTCCAGCACACCGGTGTGGGTCGGGGTGCCGAGCCCGTTGATCACGGCGAAGACCTTGTCCTGGAGGACCAACTGCCGCACCACCTGCTGGGTGGTGGCGGGGTTGTAGCCGTCATCCATGATCTTGTAAGTGATCTTGCGGCCGTGCACTCCCCCGTTGGCGTTGACGTAGTCGAAGTACGCCTTCGTCGCCGGGGCGATCTTCGAGTAGCCGGCGGAGGCCGGTCCGGTGAGCGGCATGTGGGTGCCGACGACGATCTCCGTGTCGGTGACCCCGGGAACCGGCTCCCCGGAGCCGGGAGCGTCGTCCGCGCCGCAGGCCGCGAGGCCGAGCAGCAGGGTGATGGTGGTGGCGATCACGAGACCGCGCCGTGCCGTGGTTCGCATGGGACACCGACCTTTCATCGGTCCGGTTGTGCGAGATGGGTGGGTGGGGGTGGGACGGTCACGACCGCCCGACCGGCCGGCGGGTGCGCAGCCGGTGGGTCAGCCGGGACAACAGACCCTGCACACCGCCGGGTGCGGCGATCATGACCACGATCAAGGTGGCCCCGAAGATCGCCAGCGGAAGGTTGCCCTCCAGCCGCTGCGCCGCCGCCGGTGACAGGGTGAACAGGTTCGTAAGCGAGTGGGTCAGGTCGGGCAGGGCGACCAGCAGGAGGGCGCCCCACACCGCACCGGCGAGCCGACCAAGACCGCCGATGACGACGGCCATCAGCAGGAACAGCGACAGGGTCAGACCGAAGGCGCCGGGTGACACGCTCTGCGCGAGCACCGCCAGCAGGGCGCCGCCCAGGCCGGCGCCGGCCGCGCTGACCACGAAGGCGATGACCTGGGTACGGGCCACATGGATGCCGGCCAGGCGAGCGGCCACCTCGTCGTCGCGGACCGCCCGGAACAGGCGGCCGTACCGGCTGCGGACCAGGTTGGCCAGCACCACCAGGCAGAGCAGGGTGGTCCCGGCGGCCACCCAGAGCTGCCACCGCTCGTGCGGGAAGTAGAGCCCCAGGCTCTCCGGTGCGGGCGCCACCGGCACCGGCAGGCCCTGCTCGCCGTTGAAGACGCCGTCCAGGGTGACCGTCAGGGCCGGCACCACCACCGCCACGGCCAGGGTGAGCCCGGCCAGGTAGGGCCCGCGTAGTCGGGCGGCGGCCACCCCGACGACCAGCCCCACCACGACGGTGACCAGCACCGCCGCCGCCAGCGACCCGACCAGGGTCAGCCCGGAGGTGACCCCCCGGTCGAAGAAGGCGGCCTGGCACAGGGCGACCGTGTACGCGCCGGTGGCCATCAGCGCCCCGTGCCCCAGCGACAGCTGCCCGCACAGTCCGGTCAGGATGGTCAGCCCGGCGGTGGCGCAGAGGTAGGCGGCCACCGTGGCCAGTTGGAAGTTGCGGTACGAGTCGAGCTGGTAGCTGACCATCAGCACCACCAGCCCCACCCCCGCGGCGACGAGGAGGTGCCGGAGCAGGGTAGGCATCGTACGGCCGGTGCGGAGGGCGTCGACGGCACGGACTCGGCGGGGTGGGGCCGAGGCCCGGGTGGCGCTCACACCTGCCTCGCGGTGACCGGGGCGAACAGTCCACCGGGGCGGACCAGCAGCACCGTCAGCAGCAGGGCGAGCACCGCCAGCGGGATGAGGTCGCCCCCGGCGTACCCGCTGACGTAGGAGAGCAGCAGGCCGACCCCCAGGCCACCGACGACCGCGCCGGGTGGGCTGTCCAGCCCGCCGAGCACCGCGGCGGTGAAGGCGGAGACGAAGACCAGGTCCATCGCGTGCGGGTGCAGGCCCAGCTCGGTGGGGATGACCAGCATCCCGGCCAGCGCCCCGACCCCGGAGGCCAGCGCCCAGCCGAGGGTGAGCATCCCGCCGACGTTCACCCCGAGCAGCCGGGACACCTCCGGGGCGAAGGCCGCTGCCCGCATCCGTAACCCGATCGCGGTCCGGGTGAAGATCCAGACCAGGGCCGCCCCGACCACCCCCACGGCCGCGAAGACGAACAGGTCGTACGGGGACAGCACGGCGGTGCCGCCCACCGTCAGGGCGGTACGGCTGAACGGAGTCTGCGCGGGCAGGTACTCGTTGCCGTACACCATGCCGAGGATGGCCTGGATCAGCAGGACCAGGCCGAGGGAGACGATCACCGGGTTGAGGGGTGAGCGGTGGTCCACCAGCCGCATCACCGCCACGTCGACCAGGGCCCCGAGCAGCAGTCCGGCCAGCAGTGCCGCGGCGAAACCCAGCCAGTAGGAGCCGGTCGCGGCGGTGACGCTGTAGGCGACATAGGCGGCGGCGACCGCCATCGCGCCCTGGGCGAAGTTGACGATCCGACCGGCGCGCCAGATGAGCACCAGGGCCAGTGCGAACGCGGCGTAGACCGCGCCCCTCGACAAACCGTCGAGGGTGAGGAAGAGGAAGCGGTCCACAGTCCTCCCAGCCTTCTTTCAGAATCCGAGGTAGGCGTGGCGCAGGTCGGCGTCGTCGCGCAGCCGCTCGGCCGGGGCAGCCAGGACGACCCGGCCCAGCGACATCACGATGCCCTGGTCGGCCACGGCCAGGGCGCTACGCACGTTCTGCTCCACCAGCAGCACGGTCAGCCCGGTGTCGTCGCGCAGTTGGCGCAGCAACGCCATGGTCTGCGCCACCACCCGGGGGGCCAGGCCGAGGGAGGGTTCGTCCAGCAGCAGCAGGCGAGGGCGGCCGACCAGGGCCCGACCGAGGGCCAGCATCTGCCGTTCGCCGCCGGAGAGCTGGTGGCCGAGGTGTCGCCGCCGTCGGGCCAGCGGCTCGAACAGCTGGTAGACCTCGTCCAGGGCGCGGGCGGCGTCGCCGCGATCGCGCCGCCACAGGGCACCCAGGCGCAGGTTCTCCGCCACGGTGAGTTCGCCGATCACGCCGCGCCCCTCCGGCACGTGGGCCACCCCACGGCGGACCAACTGCTCTACCGGGGTGCCGCGCAGGTCCCGCCCGTCGAAGAGGATCCGGCCGGCGGTCGGGCGCAACATGCCCGACAGGGTGCGCAGCAGGGTGGTCTTGCCGGCGCCGTTGGCACCGATAACGGCGGCGATGGTGCCGGCGGGCACCTGCATGCCCACCTCGTGCAGCACCGGCACCGGGCCGTAGCCGGCCGCCAGGGCTTCGACGGCGAGCAGGTCGGCGGCCACTACGCGGCCTCGTCCACGGTCGCGCCGAGGTAGGCGTCGACCACGGCCGGGTCCTCCCGGACCGCCTCGGGTGATCCGGCGGCGACCACCCGTCCGAAGTCGAGCACCACGATGCGGTCGCAGACCGCCATGACCAGGTCCATGTGGTGCTCCACCAGCAGTACGGCGCAGGGGTCGTTGGCCCGGTGCGGCAAGCTCCGGATCAGCTCCGCCAGGGCGTCCACGTCCTCGGCACCGAGGCCGCCGGCCGGTTCGTCGAGCAGCAGCAGGCGGGGTCGGGCGGCCAGCGCGCGGGCGAGCCCCACCCGCTGGCGTACGGCGAAGGGCAGGGTGCCCGGCACGGCGTCGGCGTACTCCTCGATGCCCAGCTCCGCCAGGACGGTGCGGGCGTGTTCGCGCAGCCGGTGCTCCTCGCGGTCGCTGCGGGGCAGCCCCAGCAGGGCCGGCAGCAGGCCAGTGCGGGCGGTGTGGGTGGCCCCGGTCATCACGTTCTCCAGCACGGTGAGCCCACCGAAGAGGCCGGTGGCCTGGAGGGTGCGGGCGATGCCCAGCCGGGTCAGTCGGTGCGGTCGGGGCCGCAGGGGCCGACCGTCGAGGGTCAGGGTGCCGGTGTTCGCGGCGACGAAGCCGCACACCACGTTGAACAGGGTGGTCTTGCCGGCGCCGTTGGGACCGATCACCCCGACCACCTCACCCGGACCGACCTCCAGGGAGACCTCGTCCAGGGCGGTGAGGCCGCCGAAGCGGACGCCGACCTGGTGCAGTGCGAGACCCGCCGCCATCTACCCGCCCCTCGCCGTGCGGCCAAACTTATTACACTGGGAGTGTACGTTTCTCGCGTGTTTCGTCAACACCTTCAATGTCGTTGTTCAGCCGGTGGGGCGGGCAGATCGACCATTCGGGCGAGGGCGGCCCGGTGCCGGTCGGCGGTACCGAAGCCGATCGCGGTGCTCTTGGCCCGCTTGAGATACAGATGCGCCGGGTGTTCCCAGGTGAAGCCGAGCCCACCGTGCAACTGGACGCAGACCTCCGCCGCCCGCACCGCCATCGGCCCGCAGTACGCCTGGGCCAACGCGGCGGCCAGGGCCGCCTCCGCATCGGCCGCACCGAGCCGGTCGGCCGCGTACCGGGCCACCGCCCGGGCCTCGGTCAACTCCACCCAGAGGTCGGCCAGCCGGTGCTTGACCGCCTGGAAGGAGCCGACCGGGCGGCCGAACTGGTGACGTTGTCGTACGTAGGCCACCGTGGTGTCCAGACACCACTGGGCCAGGCCGACCTGCTCGGAGGCGAGCAGGGCCGCCCCGGCGGTCAGCGCCGCCGTCACCGCCTCGGCGGCGGCCACCCCGGCGGCCACCGGTCGGGCCGGGGCCTCGGTGAACTCGATGTCGACAAGCGGCCGGGTGGCGTCCAGCGACACCACCGGGGCCAGCCGCACGGCCGGATCGGCGGCCTCGACGACGTACAACCCGTCCTCGGCCGGAACCAGCAGCAGACCCTGCGGCACGGCGTCGACCACCCCGGACACTGAGCCGGACACAGTGGGTCCGGGGCCGACCCGCACCGGGTCGCATCGCGTGTCGGGGGCGGTGGCGAACCCGACCGCCAGGGCCACCTCGCATCCGGCGGTCGCCACCTGACGCAGCAGGGTGTGCTCCCCGCAGGCCAGCAGCGCCCGGGTGGCCACGACCGTGCCCAGGAAGGGCACCGGGGCCACCGTCCTACCCAGTTCCTCCAGCACCACGGCGACCTCGCGGAAACCCGCCCCGGCCCCCTCGTACTCGGTGGGCACGGCCAGGCCGGTGACCCCCAGCTGGTCGACCAGCCGACGCCACAACCCCAGGTCGTACGGGTCCTCGCCGTCCACTGCGGCCAGGGTCCGCTGCCAGGGGGCATGCGCGGTCAGCAGGGCCCGTACGCTGTCGCGCAGGGCCTCCTCGTCGGAGTCGTAGAGCAGGTCGGTCATCGGTCCCTCCGGGGTTCGGTGGGTAGCCCGAGCACCCGCTCGGCGATGATGGTGCGCAGGATCTCCGAGGTGCCACCCTCGATGGAGTTGCCCCGAGCGCGCAGGTAGCGGTAGGTAGCGGTGCGGCCCAGCAGGTCGGGCTCGACCGGGCGGTGCATCGTCCAGTCGTCGTGTCGCAGCCCCTCGGCCCCGCGCAGCTCCACCTCCAGCCCGCTGATCTGTTGGCTCAGCTCGGCGAAGGAGAGCTTCACGGCCGAACCCTCCGGGCCGGGTTCACCGGCGGCGATGAGTTGACGCAGACGCAGCGCGCCCAGCCGGGCGGCTTCGGCGCGTACCCAGGCGTGCAGGACCTCCGCGTGCAGACCGGCGGTACGCAGTTCCGGTCGCTGTCGCCACAGCCGGGTCAGCACCCCCACCATGCCGCCCTCCCGGGGCAGGGGTCGCCCGCCGATGGCCACCCGCTCGTTCATCAGGGTGGTGCGGGCGATCGGCCAGCCCTGCCCGACCGCACCGATGCGGTGGGCGTCGGGTATCCGGACCCCGGTCAGGAAGACCTCGTTGAACTCCGCCTCCCCGGTGATCTGCCGCAGCGGACGTACCTGCACCCCTGGTGCGGTCATGTCGCAGACGAAGTAGGTCAGGCCGTGGTGCTTGGGTGCGGCGGGATCGGTACGGGCCAGCAGGATCGCCCACCGCGCCTGGTGGGCCAGGGAGGTCCACACCTTCTG
Source organism: Micromonospora sp. DT229 (assembly GCF_049844505.1). Taxonomy (NCBI): domain Bacteria; kingdom Bacillati; phylum Actinomycetota; class Actinomycetes; order Micromonosporales; family Micromonosporaceae; genus Micromonospora; species Micromonospora sp. DT229. The sequence continues at coordinate 12,638 of NZ_JBNCLD010000030.1, forward strand.
GCCGTCGACCACCCAGTCGTCCCCCTCCGGCACCGCCCGGGTGCGCAGGCTGGCCAGGTCGGAGCCCGCCTCGGGCTCGCTGAACAGCTGGCACCACACCTCCTCACCGGTCCACAGCGGTCGCAGCCAGCGCCGGCACTGGGCCTCGCTGGCGTGCCGCAGCAGGGTGGGGGCGGCCATGCCGAGCCCGATGCTGTTGCGCCGGGGCCGGTTGTCCGGCGCACCGGCCGCGGTGAAGGCCTCGTCCACCACGGGTTGCAGGTGCGCCGGGGCGCCCAGGCCACCGCGACCGGGCGGGTGGTGCACCCAGGCCAGCCCGGCGTCGAAGCGGGCGCGCAGGAAGCCGGTGCGATCACCGGCCGGGTCGTGCGTCCGCAGGAACGCGGCGACCAGCCCGCGCAGCCCGTCAGCGGTATGGTCGGACACTCACCACCTCCAGCATTTCTGCACTGTCGATGCAATATACGGCCGCCGGTCCTCGGGACGGAAGACCGGCGGCCGAAGGATCCGGGGCGGCCGTGTCACGGCCGCCCCGGAAAGACCCGTCAGTGCGGGCAGGTGTTGCGGTACTCCTCCACAGCCGAGCCGCTCGGGCCGGGGCAGAGGAACTGGTCGTAACGGGTGTCGTCGTCGACGAACCGCTTCAGCCAGGCCACCATCTGCTTGGCGGTGGGGGTGTTGGTCGTGTTCGGGAAGAAGTGACCCTCGTTGTTGAGTTCCAGGTACGCCTTCTCCGCCGAGGCCGGGATGCTGTTGTAGAACGGCTCGGAGTGGGTCGCCACCGAGGCGACCGAGTCGGTCTCACCACCGATGATCAGGGTGGGCACCCGCAGGTTCGACCAGTTCTTGGTCAGGTTCCACGGCGCCAGCGGCACGGCGGCCTGCAACGACGGCCGGGCGGCCGCGGCCTCCAGGCTGCCGCCGCCGCCCATCGAGTGACCGGCCACGGCGAGCCGGCTGGAGTCGATGCGGCCGCGCACCGAGCTGCGCTCGGTCAGGTAGTCCAGCGCGGCCAGCAGTTGCCGGCCCCGGCTGCTGGGCTGGTCCAGGCGGGTGATGGTGTCGATGCCGATGACCACGAAGCCGTGCGAGGCGATTCGCGGGCCCAGCCAGTCCAGGCTCGACCAGGAGGCGGTGTAGCCGGGCGAGATGGCCACCGCGCCGAAGGTGCCCGCGGTGGTGGTCGTCGGGTAGTAGATGACGCCGCCGCCGAAGCCGCTCACCAGTGAGGAAACCGTCGTCGACGAGGTCGCGAAGGGACCACGGCTGGCTTCCAGGATCGCGTTGGTCGGCGCCGGGCCCCGCTCGTACGGGTTGGCGGCCTGGGCGGTGGAGGAGGTGGCGACGACGCCGCCGGCGGCCATGACGGCGACCATCGCCAGCCGGGCCAGGAGGGTGAGGGAACGGGGACGGGTGGTGGTGGATCGCACGTCGGATACTCCCTTGGGTTGGAGTGGTATCGACTGCGATCAGTGTTTGGGGCGTTGCGCCGACCCCGCATCGGTAGAATCACCAGTCACCCGCCCGCGCGGGCTACCCGCCCCCCACCATCCGGTAGGCCGCACCCGCCTCGGTGAGGGTGCCGTCCTCGCGGTACAGACCGTGCGCCGCGTGCTCGCCGGTGGCCGGCAGGGCGAACCAGGCGTACCGCTCGACGTACGGGGTGGCCTGCAACGCGGCCGTCGCCTTGTCGATGAAGGTGACGAGCTGCTGTGGGGTCGGGTGGCGGGGCGCCCCCTGGCTGAAATCGATCAGGCCGAACTCGGTGATCCAGATCGGCAGGCGGTAGCGTTCGTAGACCGCGTGCACGTACTGCATCAGGTGATTCGCCGCCTCGTCGCCGAAGTCCGAGCCGTACCAGTGCAGGGCGATGAAGTCCACCCGCAGTCCGCGTTCCCGAACACCGCCCAGGAAGCGGTCCAGCCAGCCGCCCGGGGTGTCGGCGCCGAAGGCGACCGCCGGGCTGCCCAGCCGCATCCCGGTGTCCTGAAGCCGGGGCCACAGGTCCAGGGCGTGCTCCACCGACATGTTCGCCTGCCCCGGCAGGTCCGGCTCGTTGAAGCCGAGCAGGGTACGGCCGGAGCGTTGGGCGGTGCTCAGGTCGGCCTCGGTGACGAAGGTCGCGCCCCAGATCATCGGTACGAACTCGGCCCCCGCCGGTACGTCACCGTTCGAGGTGGACCAGTCGTAGTACCAGGTGGCACCCACCTGGCGGATTCCCTCGCCGCCGGGCGGGAAGGCCCAGGTGGCCACCCCCTTCTTCGCGGCCGGTCCGGTGACCTCCGGCCGTCCACCCGCGGCCCACGCCTGGGTGGCAGCCCCGGAACACTCGCGGATCCGCAGCGCCGTCCCGGTGGCCGCGCCACCGGAGGCGTCCAGGCACTTGCCGGACCCGGTGTTGATCACCCTCCCCTGGTCCAGCAGCCAGCTCTGCGCCTCCGTGCCGTTGCAGTCCCACAGCTGCACCCGGGTGCCGTCGTCATGAAGGCCTCCGGCCACGTCCAGACACTTGCCGAGCGCGCGCAGGGTGCCCCGGCGCCCGACCCCGACCCAGTTCTGCGCGGCCGTGCCGTTGCAGTCCCACAGTTGGACCCTGGTGCCGTTCTCCGTCCCGGACCATTGGACGTCGACACACTTGCCGGCCACCCCGACGATCGGTGCGCTGCGGTCGGCCTGCGCCGAGGGTACGGCCGCCAGGCCCACCAGGATCGCCCCGCAGGTAAGGATCGCGCCTACCCAGACGAGCCGTCTGCGGCTCACCCAACGTGAGGTCATGAACAGTGCTCCTCGAAATCCGTGGCTGGTCGCGGGTACCACGGCGGGCGACCCGCCCCGGTTCACCGCAGCGCGCCACGTTTTCAAGGGACACCTCAGCGGCCGTACGCCTCCAGCAGCCGCAGCCACACCTCGCTGACGGTCGGGTACGCCGGCACCGCGTGCCACAACCGGTCCAGCGGAACCTCACCGACGACGGCGACGGTCGCGGCGTGGATCAGCTCCGCCACGTCCGGACCGACGAGAGTGACCCCGACGATCACCTTCCGGTCCTCGTCGACGACCATCCGGGCCCGCCCCTGGTAGCCGTCCGCGTGCAGGGTGGCGCCGGCCACCCGGCCCAGGTCGTAGTCGACCACCCGGATTCGCAGCCCGGCCGCCTCGGCCGCCGCCGCCGTCAGGCCCACCGCCGCGACCTCCGGATCGGTGAACACCACCTGCGGTACCGCGCCCTCGTCGGCTGTCGCCACGTGCCGGCCCCACCGGCCGCCCTCGACCTTCTCCCCCGTGGCCCGGGCCACGATCACGTCGCCGACCGCGCGGGCCTGGTACTTGCCCTGGTGGGTCAGCAGCGCCCGCCGGTTGACGTCACCGGCGGCGTACAGCCAGCCTCCGCCGTCGACGACCCGCATCGTGTCGTCGACCGTCAGCCAGTCACCGGGGGTCAGACCTACCGTGTCGAGGCCGATGTCCCCGGTGTTCGGGGTACGGCCGATCGCGACGAGCACCTCGTCGGCCTCGATCCGCTCGCCCCGGCTGGTCTCGATGTGGACGGTTCCGCTGTCGTCACGGTGGGCGGCCACGGCCTCCGCGTCGAGCTGAACGGTCACCCCGGCCTGGCGCAACGACTCCACGACCCGTTCGGCGGCGAACCGTTCCACCGACGGCAACACCCCGCTGCGGGCCAGCACGGTCACCGAGGACCCCAGGGCGGCGTACGCGGTCGCCATCTCGGTCGCCACCACCCCGCCACCGATGATGGCGAGTCGGCGGGGAATCGACCTGGCCGAGGCGGCTTCGCGGCTGGACCACGGCGCCGCCGCGGCCAGGCCCGGAAGGTCCGACATCCGGGAGCTGCTGCCGGTGGCCACGACCACCGCGTGCCGGGCGGTCAGCCTCGTCGTGGCACCGTCGACCCCGGTCACCTCGACGACCTTGGCGGAACTGATCCGGCCGTGACCTCGGTGCAGCGCGATCCCGACCGACTCCAACCAGGACACCTGGCCGTCGTCGCGCCAGTGTGCGGCGACGGAGTCCCGCCGGGCCAGCACGGCCGCCGCGTCCAGGTCTCCCGTCACGGCCTCCCGTGCACCGGGCACCTGGCGGGCCGCGCGCAACACGGACCCGCTGCGCAGCAACGCCTTGGTCGGCATGCAGGCCCAGTAGGAGCACTCCCCGCCGACCAGTTCCCGTTCGACGATGGCGGCGGTCAGGCCGCCCTGCACGACCCGGTCGGCGACGTTCTCCCCCACCGGCCCCGCGCCGATCACGACGACGTCGTACTCCCACTCGGTCATGTCAGCTCCCCTTCGCAGCACGGCCGGGGCGGATCGCCGCGACGAGGAAGAAGATAGCGCCGGGGGTGGCGTGGCCGGTCGTGTCGATCAAGGACGGATCGTCCGTGGCACTGCGCGGTGCGGCGGGAGGGCACCGGGCGTCATGGGGCCGGACCTGAACAGATACGGAGAAACGCCGAACGGCGGCCTGCTGAACCAGTCAGGCCGCCGTTCGGTGAAGCGTGGATCAGAGCGAGCGGATGTCCGACGCCTGCGGGCCCTTCGGGCCCTGCGTGATCTCGAACTCGACCCGCTGGTTCTCATCGAGGCTCCGGAAGCCGCTCGCCGAGATCGCCGAGAAATGGGCGAAAACGTCGGCGCCGCCGCCGTCCTGGCTGATGAAACCGAAACCCTTGTCACCGTTGAACCACTTCACGGTACCAGTAGCCATGTCTGCTCCTTCGCAGGCTGGTGGAGACCACACTGTGCGGTCTCACTTGCCGCTGCGTTGATCACCCGCGTCGGGAACGACACGAAAACGAAAAAAGCACCTGAACGGGTTTTGGTTAACCCATCAGGCGCCGAAACGTCAAACGGAAATCAAAACTGCAACGAGGCAACCGTAGCACAGAATTTGACGAGGCGCGGGCCACGAGCCGCTGGAGCCGGCGGGGTGGGGCGGCTGACGGCGCAGCGACAGCGCGTGGTGCGCGTTAGACTGGAGCGGTAGACGGCCGCCGGCACTTCGGACGCACTGCCGGATTACGCCACGTTGCGGGCGACGACCAGCGATGTCGTGAGGCAACCCATCGGAGGTCTGGCTGACCTCCAGTTGCGGGTCCGCCATTTCGGGCGGCACTCCGGCACAGGAGAAGGACATGACTCTCGCATTGGCCCCATCCACGGTCTCTTCCCCGGAGCCGCGCAAGCCCGTCAAGAATCTCCGCGAAAAGGGGGCGGAAAGCTTTCACTCCGCGCTCTCCAAGGTTTTGACCACCGCCCTGGAGAATGCCCTTGAAGCGGGCGACCACCCGAAAGCAATCAGCGTCATCAATCGTGGCTTCGCGGAGGGTAGCGCCCAACTCGGCTGCGATCTCCTCTGCCGGGCGATCGCGGTCGTCGGAACGGCCCGGACCTGGACCGTGCAGCTCGCGCCCCTGCGATCACCGTAGGTCCCCGACGGGCACGACCCGCCGCATTCCATCAGATCACACAGCCCGGGTAACCGCAGGTCACGGCACTGAGCCATGGACACGGTCGGGGATAGTCACCGGTGGGGGGCCTCGACCTGCCGCCCACCGGCGAGGGATCTTTCGTCGAGACCTTCGAACCGATCAGAGCCGACAGCGGGAATGACTTGACGCCGGAATACCGATCGAGCATCGTCGATTAACATCGACCTCAGCGATACTCGAACGGGGAGAACCGATGAAGACCCTCGTCACTCTCGCCTCTGCTGCCGCCCTGCTCCTGCTGACCAGCGGCAGCGCCCACCACCGCCCACCGACCGCCGAGGCGCCCTGCCGCGGGCAGATCCACTCGAATCCGAGCTTTGAGCGCGGCACCACCGGCTGGACAGCCGACCCCCGTATCGTCGTGCTCGGCGACGCGGCCAGACCCGCCCACACCGGTCGGGCGTACGCCACCTTCGCCGGGTTGGACGTCACCCGGTACGAACTGCTCAGGACCGAGGTGACCGTGCCGGCCGACTGCAGACTGACGGTCCAGTTCTGGGTCCGGACCCTCACCACGGAGACCAGCCGCGGCGACTACGTGAACGTCGGGCTGGCGGTCACCGGAGAACCCCCGAAGACACGGTTCTCGCTGGCCTACGACGGTGGGCCGCAGTGGCGGCAGTACAGCATGTCCAGCGGGACGGCGACGACCGAGCGCACCGCGTGGGTCACCTTCGGCGCCGTCGAAACGGCCGGCAACGGTGTCACCGCCTTCGACGTCGATGACGTCACCTTCACCTTGAGCTGACCAGGGGGCGGCGGGCAGGACCGCCATCGCAAGCTGCCGATCATTGACGCCGGTCGGCGGCCGACGGCCCGCCACGCGACTGCCGGGCGCGTCTGCGGCAGGCATCGATGATGTCGGGACGCAGCAGGTGGCCGAACCCGGCGCGGTCCACACGCTGCACCAACCCCTCGACATCGGTACGCAGGGCGGCGGCGGTGCTCTCCAGGTGCCAGTCGTGGGCGGCCAGTTGGGACAGCAGGTGTCCACGGCGGGTCTGCGCGGCCGACAGTCGGAAGGTCTTGAGGTAGACCAACCGACCGGTCTCGTCGGTGATGGTCTCGCCGATGTGGTTGTCGGCGTCCGGATCGAAGGCGGGCAGGAACCGGGCCAGGGTGAAGCGACCCAGCCGCTGCACCGGGGTGACGGCCAGCCGCTGGGCGGCGAACAGCCCCTCGGCCATCAGGGTGTGGAAGCTCTGCCAGTCGGCCGCCACCCGGGTCAGTTGGGCGCGCAGGTCGGCGATGTCGGCGATGGCCGTCTCGTCCAGGCGGAAGGTGAAGTCCGGTACGGCCGGATACAGGTGGGTGTAGTGGAAGAGCAGTTCGCCGTAGAGGTCCCGCAACAGGGTGGGGTGCAGGGCGCGGTAGTCGTCCGGGTGTCCGACGACGAAGGCGGCGGCCAGGGTGTCGGCGACGTGGAGCACCATGCCGCACTGGTCGGGGTGGATCTCGAAGACCCGCAGGGCGTCGTCCAGCCCGGGGACGGTGGCTCCGGTGTAGCCGGCCTCCATCCGAGGGGACAGACCCCGGGTGACCGCCTGCCGGGTCCAGTCCTGCCAGGCGATGGGCGGGCCCCCGAACTGCAACGCCAGGTACCCCTCCAGGGCCAGGTGCAGCGGCAGGAAACGCAGCCGCTGCCGATCCTCCCGGCGGGCCATGCGGCGGCGGAACACCAGCCGGATCCCCTCGGGAGGGTGCGGGTCGGTGGGTTCGCGTAGCTGGGTGCCGTAGGCGGCGGCCGGGGTGCCGTCGGTGGTCCAGTCGGCGACGAACCCGTGCGGGATGACCGAGATGTACGCCGTACGCGGTGCCGTCTGCACGATCGACAGGGCCTCGGGGTCGTAGAGCCGGGCGTGCAGGCGCAGGTCGGTGACGGGGCGCTCGCGCAGCAGGGGGACCAGGCGGATCGCCCCCCAGGTCTGGGCGGGGCCGACGGTCAGCCCGGTCAGGTCGAGGCCCTCGGCGCCGGTGGTCACGGCCCGGCCTCCTCGAGGTCGAGGATCCGCTCGACCCGGTCGGCGAGATGACGGCGCAGTTCGTCGAAGCCGGCGTCGCCGGTGGCGAAGCGGGCCAGTTCGACAAGCGCGGCGGCATCCTCGGCGTCCCGGACACCTACCGTGGCCACGTCGGGAGCGAGTCGGCGTACGTCGAAGGTGTCGGCGTCGTAGACGGGGTTGAGGTGCACGATGCTGGTGTGCTGGTCGGGATCGAGGCGGGTGCGCCAGATCCGCAGCACCTCCGCGGCCTGTCCGGGTGGGGCGTTGTCCCAGCCGTCGGAGACGATGACCAGCCGGTCGGGGCGGTGTTCGAGCGCGTCGAGGATGCGTGCCCCCAGTCCGGTGGCCCCGACGGGATGGACCAGCAGGGGGTCCCCGCGATGGTGCAGCCACAGCCCGGTGAAGTCGGCGGCCAGGGCCTCCAGCAGATAGTGGGTGGCCAGGGCGACGGCCAGGGGTCGGCGACGCTTCGCCCCGGAGCCGGCGGCGGAGTAGCTGTCGTCCAGGACGGCCACCACCCGTCCCCAGGTGCCCGCCTGGCGGCGCGCGGCTCGACGGGCCGCGGCCCGCAGGGCTCCGGTCAACTCCTCGCTCCGCTCGGCGCGTTCCGCCCGGGGCAGCGACAGGGTGTAGCTGGCCAGGCGGGTCAGGGGTGCGGTGGCCAGGTCCATCGCGACGCCGGTGACCTTGTGCCGTACGGCGCTGCCCTGCAACCGCAGCCGTTCGGCGGCGGTGAGCCTGGGTGCGATGCCGGACAGGAACCGGGCCCGACCGATGCCGTGCTGGGCGGCCAGTCCCTCGGCGACGGTGTACGGCAGTTCGTACAGGGCCCGCTGCTCGTAATGGGCGCGCCGCCACGCCTCCAGGATGGGGGTCTGGTAGCGCTTGGGTCGACGCCAGTCGAACAGCACCGTGCCGACCTCGCCGGGAAGCGGCAGATGGGCGTGCCGGGCCGCGACCGACAACGATCGGCGGTACTTGATCGCGTCGAAGGCCGGGTCGGGCCGGGCCGTCACCCAGTCACGCACGATGGCACGGGTACGTCGGTTGTTGACCCCCAGGCGGCGTAGCTCGCGGAACACGCCGTACACCCGTTGCGGGGGCAGGGTCCGCAGCCGCGCCGCGATCAGTCGCCCCTCCAGCGCACGCTGCGCGTCGCTCGCCTCCCGGGCGGTGCGCAGCAGGTTCGTCACCACCATTGTGGCGTTGAGGTGGTTGATGTCCAGGGCGAGGGTGGCGGCGTACAGGTCGCGGTAGTTGCCCAGCACGTACTCGTGTAGGAAGTCCAGGGACAGCCGCTGCGTGGGCGCCGCGGAGCTGAACTCGCGCTGGGCCGTCGAGGCGACCGCGGCGTTGACGAACATGACCACGTCCTCACACGCGACTCGATCCGCCCGCGACATGACCGCGACTCCACCTTCTCTGGTGACCAGGGTGCCGGCCGGGGAATGGGGGCACGAACTGCGAAGCATCGCTTCAGAGGCGGGTTCCGGAAGTCGCACCGAAGTCCCGCGGCCGGCCCGGCCACGATACCGGTCACGATCAACCCCGTTCGGCGGCCTGCGCGCAGGGTCTCGGGTGTCGATACTGATGGACGTCGCGCAGCCCCATGAGGGACAGTCGCACCATGGAGAACTCTGTCGCCGTACGGCATCGCTCGATGGATGAAATCATGGCAGGGCTGCACCTGGTGCGGCAGTCCCCCCAGGACGGCGGCACTCTGGCCCTGGCGGTACGCCGGCCGGCCGTCGATGCCCGCGAGGTGCTGTCGGAGGCCGAACTGGACCCCGACGCCGGGCTGCTCGGCGACAGTTGGAGTCAACGTCCCAGCAAGCGTACGCCCGACCGGTCACCGCATCCCGACATGCAGTTGAACGTCATCAACTCCCGTTTCGTCGAGCTGATCACCGGTGCCGATCCGCAGGCCTGGGCGCTGGCCGGGGATCAGCTCTACGTCGATCTGGACCTGAGCGTGGAGGCCTTGCCGGCCGGTACCCGCCTGGCGATCGGCGACCGAGCGGTCATCGAGGTGACCGATCAGCCGCACACCGGTTGCGCCAAGTTCGCCGCCCGGTTCGGACGAGACGCCCACAAGATCGTCTGGGCGGAGGAAGGTCAGCGACTGCGGTTGCGCGGCCTCAACGCCCGAGTGGTCGTCGGCGCCACGATCCGGGTCGGCGACACCATTCGCCGCCAACCCTGACCTCCTCACGCCGGTTACGCTGCCGGTATGCGGCTGGTCATCATGGCGGACACCCACGTGCCGAAGCGGGCCCGTGACCTGCCGCCCGGGCTGTGGGCCGCCGTCGACGCCGCCGATCTGGTCATCCACGCCGGCGACTGGGTCAGCGTGGAACTGCTGGACGAGGTGCAGCGGCGCAGCGCCCGGCTGATCGGTGTCTACGGCAACAACGACGGCCCGCAGTTGCGCGCCCGGCTGCCGGAGATCGCCCGGGTGGAGGTGGCCGGGATGCGGATCGCGGTGGTGCACGAGACCGGTCCGGCCACCGGCCGAGAGGGCCGCTGCGCGGCCCGCTTTCCCGACTGCGACCTGCTGGTCTTCGGGCACTCCCACATCCCCTGGGACAGCGAGGCCCCGGGCGGCCTACGGCTGCTCAATCCCGGCTCGCCGACCGACCGGCGCCGTCAGCCGTACGCGACCTATCTCACCGCCGAGCTGGCCGACGGCCGACTGGACGCCGTCACCCTGCACGAGGTGACCCCGCCCAGCCGGCCGCAACGCCGTGTGACGCCCTAGGGCGCCGGCACCGCCGCCGCGTTGCCCGGCATCCGGGTCACGCTGGGCAGCTGCGGCGCGGGCTGCGCCGAGCGGCTGCTCACGTCGCCGGTCGGGCACATCGCGGTGAGCAGGAAGGTCTGCCAGGCGATGTCGATCGGGTGCGGATCGGGAAAGCCGACCTGATAGTGGCTGATGTTGATGCCGGAGGACACCTGGCGGGTGCCGTCGCGGCTGTGCAGCGAGTAGGTCAGGTGACCGAACACCGCGCCGTCGTGCCCCCAGAACTCCCCGCACGGGGTGGGCAGCGAGTAGATGCCGAGGCCGTAGGTGCCGGCTTCGGGCAGCTCCGGCAGCATCGGCACCCCGTCGAGCATCTGCTTGAGGGTGGCGGGGCTGAGCAGGTCTCCGTCCAGCAGCGCGCGGAAGAAGGTGTTCAGGTCCGCCATGGTGGAGATCATCTCGCCGGCCGTCCACCCCCAGCTCATGTTGAACTCGCTCAGGTCGCGGACCCCGAAGGGGGCGAAGTAGGCGCCGCCGTGCGGGCCGCGGATCGTCGGATCGGTGCCCGGGAAGCTCGTCCCGGTGAGCTTCAACGGTCGCAGGATGCGCCGCTGCACCTCGGCCGGGGCGTCGTTGCCGGTCACCGCCTCGATCAGCAGTCCGGCCAGGACGTAGTTGGTGTTGGAGTAGCTGAACGTCGCACCGGGGGCGCCGGTCGGTGGCATGGCCAGACCGGTGGCGACCAGGTCCGCCGGGGCGTACGTGGTGACCTGCATCTGGTTGAGCGAGGCGTACGAGTCGATCATCGCGTTGGTGTAGTTGCCGATGCCGCTGGTGTGATTCAGCAGCATCCGGACGGTGACCTGGTCACCACGCTCCCCCGGCACGGTGTCGGGGAGCCACTTGCCGATCGGATCGTCCAGACCCAACCGTCCCTCGTCGACGAGTTGCAGCACGGTGGTGGCGACGAAGGTCTTGGTGATGCTGCCGATGCGGTGGCGCATCTGTGGCTGCATCGGTCGAGGTTTGGTCAGATACGCCTGGCCGGCGGCGTCGCGCCAGTCATGCCGGCCCTCGCGTACCTCGGCCAGGACGCCGGGCACCCCGGCCTCGGGTACTGCGGTGAGCGCGGCGCGTAACTCGGCGCGGTCCGGTCTGTCGGCGGACGGCCCGGGCTGCGCTGCGGCGGATGCGGGTAGAACAGCGATCGTGGCCGCCAGCATCACGCCGGCAGCCACGATCTTGCGTGTCCGAAGAGTACTGAACATGACTACATGATCGTTGTGTCCCCGGCGATCCGCAGCCCCTGCCGGGAAATCACCGACCGACTCGCAGCGCCAACCGGTCGAGATACTTCACCTGAAGCCACCCGAACGCGACCAGGAAGAGCAGAATCATCGGTATCGGCAGAACCGCGCCGAGGGCGAACTCGTCCGTGGTCAACCCCCACCTGGCGAACAGCAGGAGAGCCTCCAGCGGCGCCGGCCGATTCAACGGGGTGGACGCCACGAGCATCGGCCAGAGCACCTGTCCGGCGGTGATCAGCCAGGTGACCAGCCCGACCAGCAGGATCATCGGCGCCGCCGGGGCGAGCATGGCGCGCCCGAACCCGGTGCCCGCCCGCCACCGGGGTTCCAGCCCACGGAACAGCACGGTGAACAGGAACAACGCGGGAATGCTTACCCAGCCCGGCGGCACCAGCCCGAGGAAGGTGTTGAGCTGCTCGAAGTCGGCGGCCCGCAGGAAGGACTCGATGGCCAGCGGCCCGGTGCCGACGAACAGCCACGGCGCGAAGGGCAGCAGGAGCAGCTCGCTGAACCGACCGAGGGGACGCAGGCCCCCGATGGCGAAACCGGCGGCCGCCGCGACCGCGACCGTGACCACCGCCGACAGCAGGGTCGGCAGCCAGGTCGCCATCAGCATGCCGCTCAGGTCGGGAGTCGGCATCGGCGGGATCTCGGTGGTGAAACGCAGGCTGCGGCTCAGCCACGGCCAGGCCGCCCACAGCATGACGGCGAGCACGAACACCCCTGCGACCACCAGCCCGATCCGGGCCTGCCGGTTACCGGGTGACTCGGTGACCAGACCGGACGCGGCGACCGGGCCGGACTTGCTGACCTCGCCGTGCGGGTGCTCGCGGGGGGTGGCGGCCTCGTCGACCACCTCGATGCGGGCCTTCGTGAGCAGCAGCAGGGCGGTCGCCGCCAGGCCCAGCAGGGCCAGCGGGATCAGCAGCAGCACCGCTGCGGCGGAGCCGCGACCAGCCGCCAGCTGTTGCAGGGACTCGGTGACCACGTACGTCAGGGGGGTACGGACTCTGCCCGTCAGCAGCGACGCGGTGTAGGTCTGCAGGGCGACCGCGATGATCCCGAGCACCAGCAGACCGGCGACGGTCAGCGCCGCCGGCAGGGCGTCGCGGCGGTGCCCCCGGCCGCGCAGGGTGCCGAGGAAGGCCGTGGTGGCGACCGCCACGACCAGTCCGCCGCCACCGACTGCGGTCAACTCCGCGAGGGTCGCGACGGGACGGTCCAGCATGGTGCCGGGTTCCATCCGATCGAGACGCCAACCGATGAGCAGCGCCACGGGCGCGTACCCGGCGACCGGCACCACGATCAGGGCCCGCAGCGCCAGCCGGGCCCGGCGCCCGGCGCGATCGGCGAGCAGCGCCAGCACCGGTGCGACCAGCAGCGCCAACGCCAGTGGCACCAGCGCCAGGAGCAGGGCCGAGCCCATGTCACCGAGGAATCCCTGGGTGAAGACGGCCTCGTAGTTGGCAGAGCCCACACTCTCGGTGGGGCCGCGCATCTGGTCACGGGTGGTCGAGCGTCCCACGGCCTGCAGGGTGGGAATCAGATACGACCAGGCGAGGGCTATCAACGCGGGAAGCAGCAGGAGGATTCCGAGACCGATCCGGGTACCCCTGTCCGGTCCGGTACGGGCCGCCGTCATCGTGGGTGCTGCCATGCTCATGCCGCTCCTCGCCTCTTCGGACCGTTGGCCGGTCCCGACGATAGGGCCAGTGATCACGTCGCGCCACTCCTCCCGGCGGCATACATCGTCGATGTGGTCTCCGTTGAGTACCGGGACGTCCTCATCGCTGAGTACGGATACTCAGGGGTGGGCGGATCGCACCCTCAGGTCCCGCCCGGCGGGCGGCGTCGCGGCGCGGGAAGGTGACGACCGCCGCTGATCGGACCACTGGCCGTAGGCCCCGGCCTCGACTCCGTAGCCTGGGCGGGTGACATCGGTGCGGGAGCGGATCAGGGCGGTTCTCGCCGGGGCGATCGACTACGAATCGGGGCTGGACGCCCTGGCCGTGGCCCGGTCGACCGAGGTCGATCCGGAGCTGGTGGCCGTGAAGGACGAGGCGTGCGCGCGGCTGTGGCGGGGCGGATGGCAGCCGGCCGAGTTGCACCGGGTCGTCGCCCGACGGGGTCAGCCGCGCCAGGCCGACCTGGTCACCGACGCGGTCGCCGGGTACCTGCGACAGTTTCCCGCCGGCACGGTCGACCCGCGGTGGCGGGCGCAGGCGGAGTTCCTCGGCGCGCAGGTCTGGTGGTCCAGCGACGCCAGGTACCTCGACGAACTCGCGGCGCGCTGGCGGCTGGACCGGGTGGCCGTACTCGATCTGGTGTTGGGTCTGCTCGTCATCCTGTCCACCCTCCCGCCGATCGAGGTGCTCCTTCCCCCGCCCGGCTCCCCCGTGCCCGGGGACCGCCCGGATGCGGCGGGGTCGTCCCGGGTCGACGCCCGGCTGCTGGATCGGGTCCGCGCCCTGCTGGCCAAGGCGGAGTCCACGACCTTCCCGGCCGAGGCCGAGACGTACACCGCCAAGGCCCAGGAGTTGGCCACCCGGCACAGTCTGGACGAGGCGCTGCTGGCCGCCCGATGCGCCGACCCGGCGCCGGTGGTGCCGTACGCCCGGCGCATCGGGGTGGACCACCCGCACGAGAAGGAGAAGGCATCCCTGCTGGACGTGGTCGCCCGGGCCAACCGCTGCCACACGGTCTCCTCACCGGAGTTGGCCTTCAGCACCGTCTTCGGCTTCGACACCGACATCGAGGCGGTGGACCTGCTCTACACCTCCCTGCTCGTGCAGGCCCACCGGGCGATGGCCCGGGCGGAACCCCCGGGCGGCAAGGCGGGGCGGCGCCGCCTGAAGGCGTTCCGACAGTCCTTCCTGGTGGCCTTCACCGTCCGCATCGACGAACGGCTGACCGAGGCTGCTCAGCTGGCCCTGGCCCAGGTCACCGGTCCGGGCGAGGGCACGGGCAGGGCCGACCCGGCCGATCTGCTGCCGGTGCTGGCCGCCCGGGACGAGCAGATCCGCGACACCATGCGGCGGGTCTTCCCGCACACCGTCCGGGCCCGAGGCAGCCGGGTCGACAGCCGCGAAGGCTGGGAGTCCGGCCGGCAGGCCGCCGACCGGGCCACCCTGCCCACGGACACCGGCCGGCACTCCTAGGGCGGCCCGGCGCCTACTCCCGCCAGCCGGTCAGTTCCACCCCCTTGGCCAGTTCCACCCGGAAGCCCAGCGCGATCTCGCCGCTGTCACCCGGGGCGAGGGACAACCGCCAGGTCAACTCCCCCAACTCCGTACGCTCGACCGGCGGCGGCACCAGGGTGGTCTCCCGTACCACCACGGCCTCGTCGCGGGAGACCGGCAGCTGGTCACGCACCTCGACGGTGGCCGGGCGGGGGGTGTGGTTGGCGACCGTGATCAGGTATTCCACCTCCCGCCGCCGGGTCGAGCCGAGGGTGGCCTTGGTCTCGGTGCGTCGGTGCAGCTTCCGCTGGACCCGCAGCCGGTCGTCCACCCCGAGGGCCAACTCGGTCTCCTCCCCCGGCGCCCACATCGGCAGCCGGATGGAGGCGATGAAGTCGGCGTCGTGGAACACCGCCGCCGGGCCGGGCAGCAGGGTGTGCGCGGAGGTGTTGCGGACGGTGGCCCGCAGGTGCGCCTCGGTGGCGCGCAGCGGCACGGTGACATGGTCGAGCCGGGCCGGCAGTTCCAGCACGGCGATGGTGGCCCGGTGCGCGCTGCCGTCGGCCGGCACCGCCACCGGTCGGGCGGGCCGGTAGGTGGCCGCACTGACCCCCTGCTCCACCTCGGCGACGCTCTCCTGCAGCTTCGGAGCGGCCGCGCCGGCCCGGGCCGGGGCCCCACGGACCGGGGCCCCGCCGGGGGCCGGCGGGACCATGCCGACCGACATCTGCGCCGACATCACCACGGGCGGCGCCGGCCGGAACCGGTCCAGATACCACGGCGACAACTCGGGTACCCCGGTGGTGGCCGCCGGTCGGGCGGTGGACAGTTGCAGTTCGCACTCCGGCCAGTCCTCCCCGGTGCTCTGGCTGACCGCCCCGAACCAGGTGACCGTGACGGTGTCGTCGACCAGCCGCACGTCGTAGGAGGGCTGCCAGCCGGCCCCGTCCACCAGGTAGGTCAGCTCCAGCTCGACCTCGGCCTGTTCGTCCTGCACCGCCACGATCACCTCGACGGCCAGCCGGTCCGGTGCCCGCTTGCCCTGGGCGGCGCCGAGCTCCCGCCCGACCGCGGCCAGTTCCTCCGTCAGCTCGGTACGCCGACGGGCCAGCTCGCGTCGCCGGGTCCGCGATTCGGCCAGCTGCGCGGCCACCGAGTCGGTGAAGGCGGCCACGTCGCTGGGCGCCGCGTCGCCGGCCGCCAGGGCGCGGGCGTAGGTGCCACCGGCCCGCTCCGCCAGTCGGGTGAGGAACTCCCCGCGCTGCTGCTCGATGCCGTCCGTGTCCTCCGTCTCGGCCAGGTCGTCGGCCAACTCGCGGCGACGCTGCTCCAATCCGACCACCTGGGCGTCCGTGCTGCGGGCCTGCCGCCAGGTGGTCACCTCCACCCCGAGCACGACGGCCGGCCCTCGACCACCGACCCGCACCGAATCCCGCCGCAGGCCGAGCGGGAGTGGGGCGACTCTTATCCGGTGCTGCCCGGGGGCCAGTCGGAGGCCGCCGCGCCGGGTGACCCGGGCCCGGTCCGGATAGACGGTGACGCCGACGACGGGTGCATCGATCTCCGTTGTGTCCACGGCGGGGAGGGTAGCCGAGCCCGGCCCGCCGCACCGACCCGTGCCGGTACGGTCCGGACCGCCGGGTTCATCGTCGGCGCAGGACGGCGTAGACCATCCGGTTGCTGGTGAACTCGGAGACGGTCACCAGTTCCCAGCCGTACGCCTCCAGCACCTCCGCCGCCGCGACGGCCTGGGTCACCTGGTCACCACCGATGCCGTGCTGGGCCACCACGCACAGCAGTCGATAGGGGTAGCCGCGAAGATCCGCCCGGTTGCCGAGGATCGCGCCGGCGGAAACGGTGCGGGTGCGGGCGATGTCCTCGGAGGTTTCTCGGGGGGCCACATCGGCACCCTAGCGGCGGCCGACCGGCCTGTCCCGGTGGTGGGAAACCGGTACCGTCGAGGTCGTGCCTGACTCCTTGGGTGGTCGCCGTCTGGGCGTGGTCCTCGTCGCCGTCGCCGCACTCGCCGGCTGTGACGCGGAGACCCCCGTCGCCGCCCCCTCGGCCCCGGCGCAGACCTCGGCCGGTGTCCCGAGTGCCACCCCCTCGCCTGCCGGCCCCTCCTACTCGGCCGCCGAGTTGGACCTGTGTAGGCGTACCGACCTGGCGCCGCTGGCGGACCTGGCGTTGACGGTGACCCGGACCGACCCGAAGCCGCCGCCGGGACGGCCCGGGGCGGCCTGTCTGTTCGAGATGCGCACCAGGTCAGGCCATGAGGCGAACCTGCGGGTGGAGGCGTCCACTCCGGCCACCGCCGAGGAGGCCCGGCTGCTCTACCAGGGCACCCGGGAGGCGACCGGGATGACCCCGGCGGGCCCGGTGGCCCAGGTGGGTGAGGAGGCGGAGGCCTTCACCAAACGGTCCACCCCGGGGTTCCGGTACGCCGAGTACATGGTGCATTCCCGCACCGGGAACCTGGTGGTGAAGGTGTGGCTGGCTGTCGGCGGCGAGGCCTACCTTCCGACGGCGACCCTGGCCTCGGCCGCCCTGGACATCCTCACCGCGACCCAGTCCGCCGTACCGACGATCTGATCAACCCCGCACGGCCTGCGGCCACTGCCCGCCGGGCAGCTTCGAGTGGTCGCCCACCTGGGTGGCGATGTCCCGCACGTTGCCCAGCGCGTCGACGAACCGCTGCCCGATGGTGAGCAGGGTGTTCAGACCCGCGGTGACGAGGTCACCGATCGACTTGGCCAGGGTGGAGACGGCCCAGGGCAGGTCGATGACGGTGCTCGCCTCCGCCGCGGCCTGCACGAGCTTGCCGGTGAGCCCGGTGACTATCTTGGCCAACTCGACCGCGTAGTCGACATTGGCCTTGGCGATGTTGAACAGCCACTGGCTGATGAACTCCGCCTTGACCACGGTCTCGTCGACCGCTGCCTTCTGCTTGGCCGCCTTGGAGTGGTAGGCACTGGCCGCGTCCCCGGTCCACTTGGCCAGGTTCTCGTTGTCCGGCTCGGTGGTGACGAAGGACAGGTTCGACACCGGGGACTTCACATCGGTGACCCAGCGGAAGCTGATGTTGATCAGGGAGAGCACCGGCAGTTGGTGCTCCAGGGCATGATCGACCCGGTCGAGGACACTGTTCAGGCCGCCCCGGACGTCGTCCAGATTGTTCTTGATCCACCACAGCGCGGCCGGCCCGAGCAGCCACTTCCAGCTGTTCACCTTGTCCACCAGCTGGTTGAAGCTCTCGATCGCGGAGTTGATGCCGGTACGGATCTGGTCGAAAGCCTTGTTGAACGGCTCGCCGTACTCAAGCTGACTGGTCGTTGGCTGCACCCTGTCGTCCTTCGCGCTCAGTGGGTGTAGATCTGGTTGAGGTCGAGAGAGATGACCGCGTCGGCGTCGTCGTACTCGTCGGCGATTCGCCGAAGGGCGTCACCGATCTGCTCGAACTCGGTCACCGCCCCGCCGAGGACGCCGACCAGGAAGCGATGGAAGTCCCGGTAGGCCGAGGAGTGCAGGACGACGTTCGCGTCCCCGATGAAGAAGGCCGAGGCGTCCAGGTGCAGTTGGTCCGCCGCCAACTTGATCAACTGCGCCCGGTCGGACAACCTGAGCCACTTGCCGCCTTCGTCGCGCACGGCCTCGGTGATGACGGAGACTTCCTGCATGTCGAAACCTCAGGATCGTTTCTGGGAGCGGACCAGAGCGTACGTCCGGAACAGGGCATGCGCCTCGTACCGCAGCGCGGCGGCATCCAGCTGACCGATCCGGCGGATGTCACCGACGATCGAGACGACAGCCCCGTCGCGCATCCGCAGGGTCAGCACCCCGGCCGGGCTGGCGACCTCCTGTTCGGACACCACCTGCGGTGGGCGAGCCAACCCTTCGAGTTCGATATCCAGGTCGTGCAGGGTCTGCCAGGTCTGCCGCAGCCACTGCTCGTCGTCGGGTTCGGCCTCGTCGCTGGCGCCTGACGGTGCCTGGGCGGCTCCGCCGGTGCCGCTCGGCTGCGCCTGGGCGGTCTCGTCGGAGTCTGCCCGCAGTTGCTGTAGGGCGACGGCCTCGACGGCCGTCTGCACCGCGGTCGTGTACGCCGTGAAGAGGGCATCCGGGGCACCGCTGACCCCCACCCGGCTGCGCCAGTCGCGGGACACGGTCACTTCCTCGACCTGACCGGCGGTGTCCACGACCACTGTGATGGCACCGGTGGGGTCCTGACCGGAGTGGGTGCTGGGCCGCCGCTCGGTCTCCGCCTGACGCAGGGCCCGGGTGGCCTGTTCCCGCAGTTCCTCGTCACTGCCGAGGGAGTCGAGGGTGGCCAGGGACATGCGTATGTGCCGTCTGTCTTCGCCCATCTCTCCCCACCCCGTAGCGTCGACGAACACATCGATACCGTCTTCGAACGCGAAGCAGGGTCACCGTACCGCAGAAGGGTCATGGCTTCGATCCCGCGCCGGTGCCCTCGGCGGCCGATCCGGGGGTGCGCTTTCCCGCAACTGTCGTGCGGACCTCCACTCCTCGGCCGGGGTCAGCGGAACGGGTGCGGGACGTTCGGTCGTCGTGGTCAGCTCGATCCGTCGGCCCTCTTCGGCCGAGCGGAGCAGGGCGGTCATGATGTCGAGTACGTGCAGGGCCAGCTCGCCGCCGGCCCGGGGCGGACGGGTGTCGTCGGCCCGGACCAGGTCGATCAGGCCGATCCCCCGGGCGGCGGCGACGTAGCCGGCCTGCGGTTCCAGGGGACGCCACTCGGGGTCGCCGAGGGCCCGGCGGCGGACCGTGCCCTCGAAGTGGTTCGGATCGGGTACGGCCAGGGTGCCGTCCTCCCCGTGCACCTCGATCGGCGCGGCCATCGTCGCGACACCGTCGAAGCTGGTCGTGAGGGTGGTCAGGGCACCGTCCGCGTGTTCCAGCACCCCGGTCACGTGGGTCGGCACCTCGACCGGGATCTGCTGCCCCTGGCGGGGACCCGAGCCGATGATCCGGACATCACGCAGCCGACTGGCTGCCCCGATCACCGCCCGGACCGGCCCGAGCAGGTGGACCAACGCCGAGATGTAGTACGGCCCCATGTCCAGCAGCGGGCCCCCGCCCGGGGCGTAGTAGAAGTCGGGTTCGGGATGCCAACGCTCGTGCCCGGGGGTGACCATGACCGCCGATGCCGCCATCGGGCGGCCGATCAGCCCACCCTCGATGGCCGCGCGGGCGGTCTGGGTACCGGTGCCCAGCACGGTGTCCGGGGCACACCCGACCCTCACCCCGGCCGAGGCCGCCCGGTCGACGATCGATCGGCCCTGCGGGAAGGTGGCCGTCAGGGGCTTCTCGCCGTAGACGTTCCGGCCCGCCTCGATAGCGGCGCCCGAGATCTCGGCGTGCGCCGCCGGGATGGTCAGGTTGAGCACCGTGGTCACCTCGGGATGGTGCAGCAACCCCTGGACACTGACCGCCTCGGCACCGGCAATCGCGGCGGCGGCAGCGACGGCCCGGGTCGGGTCCAGGTCGGCCACCGCGACGATTCGCACGGCGGGATGCCCGACGAGGGTCTCCAGGTACGCGCGGGAGATGAACCCCAGACCTACGATGCCGACGCCGTGCGGGTCGCCCACACCATTCCCCTCTCGATGACGGTACGCACGCAGGGGTGCTCCAGCACGTCGAGGCTGTGTCCCGGGGTGGTCACGACGATCCGCCCGGCCCCCCAGTGCCGGGTCCAGATCGCCGGCGAGGTGACCGGCCGGTGCCACGGCTGCCATTCCCGACTCGGATGAGTGGTGGTGGCCAGCACCTCGATCAGGTCGTCGTGCAGCACCCAGTACTGCTCGGTGACCAGGTCGAAGTCCTCGATCCCGGCGGTGATCGGATGCTCGGCACCCAGGGGGGTGATGGTGATCGAATGGGGTAGGAAACTGTCCTGCTCGGTGCCGCAGCGGTCCTGCGGCCGGACCCCGGGGTGGGTGGCGAACTGGCCGCCCACCAGGTGCAGGTACTCCGCGTTGGCCCGGAAGGAGTCGACGATGCCGCCGTGCCACCCGGTGAAACCCGTTCCGGCGGCGACCGCGGCGGACAGCCCGGCCACCTGCTCCGCGGTGATCTGCGACATCGTCATGCACTGCACTATCAGGTCGGTGGCGGCCAGTTCGGCGGCGTCGGAATAGATCTCCGTCGACTCTTCCACCCGGACCGTGTATCCATTGCCTTCGAGGAAGGGAATGAACAGCTCCGTAGCCTCGACCGGCCGGTGTCCCTCCCACCCACCTCGGACCACCAGGGCTCTGCGCCGCGCCACTGACCCTCCTTTCCGGTTCGTCGCTCCGGGTCACTGCTCCCACCCGACCGACGCCCGCATCGTCCATCGACAACCGTACCCGTCCAGCGGTCTCCTCAGTGCCGCAGCCGAGAGGCCCTGCGGGACCGGACGGGTATCCGGTTTGTCGCGGAGTCGACTCAGGTGGACATCCCGGTCCGACATACGACGGTAAGGAAGCCGAATTCGCTTCGGGGTATGGCTACACTCTGTCCGGCCCTCGGCTCAAGCCGATCGGCCGACCGCGATCCGGTAGGGACGAGGAGACGAACTGTGACCGGTCCAGAAGTGGCACCGCCGGGGGTCGACATGAACGCTCCGAGCGTCGCCCGGGTCTACGACTTCTTCCTCGGCGGCAAGGACAACTTCGCCGTGGACCGGGCGGTCGCCGAGCACGCGATCAGGATCACCCCGGACGGCCCGCAGGCCGCTCAGGCCAACCGCGCCTTCCTGCGGCGGGTGGTGCGCTTCCTCGCCGCCGAGCAGGGTGTCAACCAGTTCCTGGATCTCGGTTCGGGTCTGCCCACCCAGGGCAATGTGCACCAGGTCGCCATGCGCCACGACCCCCAGGCGCGGGTGGTCTATGTCGACAACGACCCGATCGTGCTGGCCCACGGGCGGGCCCTGCTGGCCGGCGACGGCGCCACCACGGTCGTCCAGGCCGACATCCGCTCGCCGGAGGCCATCCTGCAACACCCACAGGTGCGGCAGGTGCTGGACTTCGACCGCCCGATCGGGTTGCTGCTCTTCGCGATCCTGCATCACCTCAGTGACGACGAGGACCCCAAGGGGGTGGCGGCGAAGCTGATCGAGGCCCTTCCCTCCGGCAGCTACGTGGCGATCTCCCACTTCCGTGATCCCGGCGAGCGACACCCGGAGGCCTCCCGCAAGGCCCACGAGG
This sequence comes from Micromonospora sp. DT229, assembly GCF_049844505.1. Classification (NCBI taxonomy): domain Bacteria; kingdom Bacillati; phylum Actinomycetota; class Actinomycetes; order Micromonosporales; family Micromonosporaceae; genus Micromonospora; species Micromonospora sp. DT229. The sequence goes on from NZ_JBNCLD010000030.1 coordinate 34,584, forward strand.
TCGAACGGGTCTTCAACGAGTCCCTCGGCACCGGCCGGTGGCGTACCGATGAGGAGATCCTCTCCTTCGTCGAAGGCCTGGAGGTGCTGGAGCCGGGGCTGGTGCCGCTGCCCGAGTGGCGGCCGGAGCCGGACGAGACCACTGTGGACCAGAGCGACACCTACCACACCTTCATCGCGCTGGTCGCTCGCAAGCCGTGACGCCGACCCGGCGGCGGCCGATCTCCCAGCGGGTGGATCGGCCGCCGCCGGTGCGTCAGTTCGACCCGACCGGGCACCGGTCGGAGCGGGCGCCGAGCCCGCCCGCTCCGACCCCATGGCGCATGCCTACCGCTTGCGCACCGTCAACTTCTGGTAGTCGGCGGCGTGGCCTCGGTAGGTCGGGTTGCCGGAGTAGGCGACATGCACCTGGTACTGGCCGGGCTGCAGATCGGCGGTCGGCAGGTCGACGACCGCCTTCCCCTCCACCAGCGACACGACCTGCACGGTGCCCCCGAAGGTGACCGTGACCTCGCCGGTCGGGGTGGCGGCCTGCTTCTTCGGCCCGCCGCCAGGCTCGACGGTCACCGTCAGCGCGAAGGTGCCCCCACGGACGACCGACGCCGGGGCGGCCTTCGCCTTGACCTTGACGGCCTTGGACCCGGCGGGCACCTGGACTGACGCCGTACCTTCCGAGGCCTTCAGGTAGTCGTGGCCGAGGTACTCGGCCTTGACCGTCCGGGTGCCCGCGGGCAGGCCCGTCGGCAGGGTGACCGTGGCCGCGCCCTCCTCCAGGTAGGCGACCGTCGACCAGGAGCCGAGGCTGAACCGCACCTGACCGCCGGTCTGGAACCCGTCAGCCGCGGTGACCCGGGCGGTGGCCGTGGTGGTCTGGGCCCCACTGGCGTACGCCTCGACGGCCACCTCCGTGGTGGTCGTGACATCGCTGTTCGGGATCCCCCGGATGTCGTTCCACTCCCGCAGGGTCAGCGGGATCACCGTGCCGTGACGGGGTCGGACGACCCCGGCGTTGGTCATGGTGATCGCCTTGGGGTTCCAGGTCGGTGCCTCGATGTCCTCGTGGCAGGCGGCCTGGTAGCCACCGCCGTTGGTGTACCGGTCACCCCACAGGTAGAACTGGCCGGGGCAGGCGGTGTCACCCGGGTTGGCCTTGAAGATGACCGGCCCCTCGTAGCCCTGGTTGGCGACCCAGGTCGTACGCCCCAGAGCCGGAGCGACCAGGGTCCAGTTGTCGATGTCGCTGTCCAGGAAGTCGGTGTGCTTCTCCGAGAAGATGTCCGAGCCCTGGTTGCCGGCCTCGTTCTTGGTCACCCGGTAGTAGTGGTCACCGACCTTGATGGCGGTCGTGTCGATCCGGGACAGCGGGGCCGGGTCCTGCCAGACCTGGGGAGGGGAGAAGGTCTGGAAGTCACGGGTGGTGGCGTACCACATCTGGGCGTTGCCCTGACCGGTCCGGTTCACCGGGTCGTTCCACAGGGACTGGGCCCAGAACACGACGTAGGCGCCGATCTCCTCCACCCACAGCGATTCGGGTGCGAAGGCGTTGCCGGCGTCGTCCGGCGCGACCTTCACATGCCGCTGCGGGGTCCAGTTGACCAGGTCGTGCGACTCGAACACCTCGATGTACTGGGTGTCGTTGATGTCGTATCCGCCCTGGTCGTACCAGTTCAGGTCGGTGGCGATCATGTAGAAGGTGTCGCCGTCGGGTGAGCGGACGATGTGTGGGTCACGAAGGCCCTGGTCCCCCAGCTGGGAGATCAGCGACGGCCGGCCTCCGGTCAGACCGGTCCAGTCCAGGGCGGTGTTGCCGTTGGAGGTGGCGAACATGATCTGCTCGCCGTCGGCGATGCCCTCACCCTTGAAGTACCCCATGAAGTACCGCTCGTACTCCTCGGAGCGGGGCATGGCGGTGATGGTCACCGGGAAGGACTTCGTCTTCGAGGCCGCGCCCTTGGTGATGGTCGCGGTCAGGGTGGCCTCGACATTCGCACGGCCGAAGGCCGGGCGGGTCACCTCACCGGTCGGGGTGACCAGGTCGGTGGTCGACTTCCAGGTGATGGTGGAGCCGAACTCGCCGTCGGCCGGAAGGTGCAGATTTCCGCGTACGTCGTCGGTGGCGTACAGGGTCAGGTCGAAGGTGTCCCGGTCGACCGCCTGCGCGTCGTCGAACTCCGCCTTCACCACCACGGGGATCTCCCGGGTGGTCACCTCCTGGGCACCCTTGCGGACGGTGGCCGTGAGGGTGGCGGTCGCGTCGGGCTGGCCCTGGGCGGGTCGGGTGATCCGACCGGTCACCGCAACCTTGCGGGCGCTGGGAACGGCCGGTGGGGTGTAGACCTCGACGACCGAGGGGTCCGAACTGGTCCAGGTGATGGCCGAGCCCGCCACCGAACCCACCTTGGGCAGCACGATGTCCCGTACGATCGCGCTGGTCAGGCCGAGGTCGATGGCCTCGGCGTCGGCGCGGACCCCGATGGCGACGGTGCGTTGCGCCAGGGCCCGGGTCTCCTCGGCGCTCACGGCCCGGTCGTAGATCCGGAAGTCCCGAATCGTGCCGCGGAAGGAGTAGTGGCCCGAGTTCTGTGAGCGGGCTAGGAAGTTGCAGGTGGTGCCGGCGGCGTTCACCGAGGGCGGGGTGGTCAGATTGGGCGCCGTGGCGTGCAGCACGCCGTCGAGGTAGAGCCGGCCGGTCCAGCTCGTACCGTTCGGGTTCAGCGACTGGGTGTAGGTGACATGGGTCCACGCCCCCTCGGTCATCCGGACCCGGTTCTGTTGCAGGTTCGTCGAACCGACGGCCACCCGGAACCGCTGGGTGTTCGAGGCGAAGATGGCGCCCTGGCCCCCGGTGTCGGCGTCACACGAGCCGGACTTCGCGCCGAAGCTCCACATCTGGTGCTCGCCGACGTTCGCCGGGTCGATCCACACGTCGTAGTCGACCGTCAGGTTGGACATGCCGGCGGTGAGGTTGTCCGGCAGCTTCACGTAGGCACCTTCGAGAGCGCCTTCGTACGACTCGGGGTTGAACCTGACCCCGTCGCCGGTCAGTGTCGCCTTCTGCGGATTGACCAGGGTGGCGTTCGCCGCCGAGCCCGCGCTACCCGAGTTGACCAGTGTCGTTCCACTGGTCTCGTCGAGGGCGAAGCGGTGCACCAGACCCTCGTTGAGCTGATCGTCGGCGGCATGGGACGGCGTCGGTGCCAACGACGCCGCGGCAAGCGCGCCCAGTGCGATGATGGCGATGGCTCTACCCTTTCCTGACCTTCGCTGACCCGATCTCAATGGTCCTCCCGGGTGGTGGTGGGACTCTCTGGAGTGGACGAGAGCGTTGTTAACGCTAACTTTGGCGTACTGACAGGTCAACGACACCGTGAGCGACCAACCGGGGAGGCCGCCGTCGACGAGGAGGCGCTCGCCGCGTGGCGCAAGGCCGCAGCGCATATCGACCGGCATGAACTCGTCGCGGCGCAACGGGTGTTGCGCCCATGGGTGGACCGCGAGGATCTCAGCCCCGGGGTCCGGGCTCGGATCCTGCTGGACTGGAATTGGTTGTCGGCTGCCCGTGGCCGACGGGCGGAAGCCGCCGCCGGCTACCAGACGGTGATCGATCTGGCTGCGGCCTCGTCGCCGCAGGTCAGGGCCGCTCTGTACGCCTGCTGGGCAGCCGACAGCGGTTCTGGATCGCCGGTCCGCTCGGACAACAGAAAGAGCATGAAGCCGAGCTCCGCGGCCCGGTTGGCCGATGCGGTGTCGAGGTCGGTGAGCGCGGTCAATCGGTGCACAGCGCGGGCGAGTGCCACCGGGTCGTCGTCACGATCCGCCCGCCGAGCCAGTTCCATCACCGCCGGGAACCCGTCCGAGGCATCGACATCGGGCTGATCAACCGCCATGGCATTTGAGGCTACCCTCAGTGAAGACCCTTGGTGTGCCGCCGAACGGGCCTGGAACGCCATCACCCCACCCGGCGACGAAACCCCCAGAACAACACACACCCGCTGCTGATCCACCGCCGTACCAGTGACGGCGAACCGGCCTTCTACCGCTGCTGGACACCGGGCACGGGTGCGATGGACCGACACCGCTCCGCCGGCCTCAACCTTGAAAGAAGACCTGATGAGTGACGTGTTCGACCTCGCCGCCCTGGTGACCGCCCGGCTGGATGCCGTCAACGGCCGCAGCCGCGAGGAGATCGGCCTGCGCATCCTCAAGGTCACCGAAGAAGCCGGCGAGGTCGCCTCAGCGTGGATCGGCACCGTCGGCCAGAACCCCCGCAAAGGCGTCACCCACACCACCGACGATGTGGCCGCCGAACTGGCCGACGTGGTGCTCACCGCCCTGGTCGCCATCACCAGCCTCGGCCACGACCCCCGCCATGTCGTCACCACCTGCATCGACAAGGCCACCGCCCGCCTCGACACTCACCGGACGCAGCCGCCCGAGTGAGTACCCGCAGCACGCGGCCATGGACGCCCCAGTTCCCGGCTGCGCGTAGCGCCCGACCCGGCCGGCTCGTCGACGCGGACCGGGCCGTCCGGATGGTGGTAACGTCAGCGACGTCGATGTCCCGACCTGCCACCGGAGGATGCCTTCGTGTACCCCACCGTCCGCAACATCGCCATCGACTGCGTCGACCCGTACGCGTTGGCGACATTCTGGAGCAAGGTCGTCGGCCAGCCTCTCGCCGAAGACGACCTGCCGGGCGACCCGGAAGCGTCCGTGCAGCTCCCGGGCGGACCGGCACTGTTCTTCGCGGCGGTCCCGGAGCCGAAGGTGGGCAAGAACCGGCTGCACATCTGCCTCGAGCCCTCGGTGCCGCGGGAGGACGAGGTCGAACGCATCCTCGCGCTCGGCGCGACGATGGTGCACGACCGCCGCAAGCCCGACGGTCGCGGTTGGGCCGTGCTGGCCGACCCGGACGGCAACGAGTTCTGTGTCCTGCGCAGCGCCGCGGAACGTGCCGCCGGCCAGAACGCCCAGCAGGCAGCTTCAGATCCCGCCTGAGCTCGGCCGCGCGGTCGAGCTGATGCGATAGAGATCTACAGCAGGTTCCGGGCGGTCCACAGCTCGGGGAAGAAGCGGTGCTCGCTGGCTGCCCGCAACCAGGCGAGCCCGCTGCTCGCACCCGAGCCCGGCTTGTTGCCGATCGTGCGCTCGACGAGCAGCAGATGCACCGCCCGCCATCGCGCGAACTCGTACGCCACGTCGCAGAGCGCCTCCGCCAGCCGGCGCAGCAGCAGATCGCCATCGGGGCGGTAGCAGTCGGCCCAGGCCCGCTCGACGCTCGGATGCGGCCGGTAGGCGGCGGCGACATCGGCCGTGAGGTGGTCCTCGGGGATCGCGGCACCGCGTCGTGCCAGCAGGCGCACGGCCTCGTCGTACAGGCTCGGCGCGGCGAGGTCGGCGGCCACCTGCGCGGCGATCGACGGGACGCCGGAGTGCGGGCGCAGCATCGCCGGGTTCTTGTTGCCCAGCACGAACTCCAGCCGGCGATACATGAACGACTGCACCCCGGACGCCGCACCGAGCAGGTCACGGAACTCGTTGAACTCGGCCGGGCTCATCGCCCGCAGCACGTCCCAGCACTGCACCAACAGCCGCTGGACGGGCAGGGCACGCCGCAATGTCCACAGCGCGCTCTCCGGATCGTCGCGGGCCAGTTCGTCGCGGGCTCGGCTGAACTCCGCGTGCAGCAGCTTGAAGAGCAGCTCCTTGACCTGCCCCATGATGTGGAACGAAAGCTCGGCCGCCCCGTCGCTGCGCAGCCGTTGCAGGGACAACAGCGTGTCGATCTGCTCGTAGTCGAGATAGGGGCTGCGCGTCGTCTCCGACGTCAGCAACGGCTCACCGCCGCTGCGCGTCGCCCGCGCTGAGCGTTCCTCGTCGGACAGGGTCGCGGCGGACACGGTCTCCACCGGCGGCGGCTCAGGCATTGCCGGCGTCCATGAAGCGACGCAGGCTCAGCGGGCGCATGTCGGTCCAGACCTCGTCGATGTGCGCGAGGCACTCCGCCTTCGGCCCGCGGAAACCGGTGCGGTACCAGCCCGGCGGCGGATCGTCGTCGGCGGTCCAGATCGAGTACTGCTCCTCGTCGTTGCGAACCACGTCGTAGATTTCCTCACTCACCGGAGCTGTTCCCTTCTGAGCTGATGGTGTACCTGGTGCGATCGGCACGACGGATCGGCGCCAGCGGTGCGGCAGCGGTGCGCTGCGCCTGTTCCACGAGAACCGCCATCTCGGCCAGTGTCGGCGCGGCGAACAGGTCCGCCAGCGCCACGTCGACCCGGAACTCCGCGCGCAACCGGGCGGCCAGCCGCGTGGCGAGCAGCGAGTGACCGCCCAGGTCGAAGAAGTCGTCCTCGGCGCCGATGCGCTGCACCTCGAGCAGCGTCCGCCAAACCCCGGCCAAGGCCTGCTCCGTCGGGGTGCGCGGCTCGACGAAATCGCGCGCCACCTGCGTTCGAGCGTCCACCGTCGACGGATCGGGCAACGCACGCGTGTCAAGCTTGCCGTTGGCGGTCACCGGCCAGTCGTGCAGCACGACGAAGCGCGACGGCACCATGGCCTCCGGCAGCCGGCGGCGCAGGCCGCTGCGCACCAACTCCACGAGCTCACCGGGCTCGGCGGGAGCGTCGGCGGCCGGCTGAAGGTAGGCGACGAGCTGGGGCTGACCATCCCGGTCGGGGTGCACGACCACGTGGGCGGCCTGCACGCTCGGCTCCAGAACCAGGTGTTGGTGGGTTTCGGTGAGTTCGATGCGGGTGCCGCGGATTTTGGTTTGGTGGTCGGTGCGGCCGTGGTA
>NZ_JBNCLD010000031.1:0-31550 GCF_049844505.1 Micromonospora sp. DT229
CAGCCGCGACAACCGCCGCGACGCGTCAGCCACCACCCCGGCCAACACCAAACCCAAAGCAGCGGCCAGCGCACGGGCGTCGGCGGCCTCGAAGCGGGCCGTGGCGTACGTCAGGGTGCCGCGGAGCGCGCCGTCGGGCTGCGGCACCAGGTCGAACTCCAGGTCGAACTTGGCACCCGAGGGTGGGGGTACGGTGACCGGCAGGTCCGCGGGACGCGGTTCCTGAAGCACCAGCAGATGCCGGATCGGCGGTGACGGTACGTCCCGGCGGGAATAGACGGCCAGCGCCTGGTCCCGGACCCGATGCAGCAGGTCGACGAAGGTCGGATTGTCGGAGGTGTCGACCCGCAGCGGCAGAGTGGTCGCGAAGAACCCGACCACCCGGTCGAAACCGGCGTGCGGGCGACCGTCGGCGGCGGTGCCGAACAGCACGTCCGGCCGGTTCGACCAGCGCGCGAGCACGGTCGTGAGGCCGGCGGCGAGCACCATGAACAGACTCACCTGGTGGCTCCGGGCCAGCGCCCGCAGGCCCTCGGTGAGCTCGGCTGGCAGTTCCAACGGCACCGAGGCACCGGTGAACATCTCGGCGCCCACGGCGGGTGGGGCCACCGACATGTCCGGCGCCTCGGCTCCGTCCAGGTAGGACTCCCAGAAGCCGTCGTTCGGGGGGACGGGCGCATGTCGGGCGAAGGCGGCGTACGTGTGCGGGGGCGGTGGCAGGTCCGGCCGGCGACCCTCCGCGAACGCACGGCACGCGGCGGCGAACTCCTCCGCCAGGACCAGGAATGACCGCCCGTCCACCACGATGTGGTGCGCGCACAGCGCCAGAGACGGCCCTTCGGCGATCAGCGCCGCCCGGACCAGTGGAGCCGTGCCCAGGTCGAACGGGAGGGCCGACCACGTCGGCAGGTCGGCCGGTGTGGCCAGCCGTTCGACAGGTGGCTCGGCGGATCCGTGCACGATCTGTTCCAGTCGTCCGTCGACCCCGATTCGCAGCGCGGTGCGCAGGGCGGGGTGTCGGTCGACGAGCCAGCGTACGGCGGCGACCGCCTCGGCCTCCCCGATGCCCGGCGGCAGGCGGGTGACGCCGGTGACGTGGTAGGCCTCCCCGGCGCCGAGCCCGTGCAGCACCCACAGCCGCTCCTGCCCGGCGGTGGCCGGGACCGGACCCTCCACGGTGGCGACCGGGTCGGCTGCCGCCGGGATTGCCGGCAGGTCGACCAGGTCCAGCAGGCTCGCGCCACCGAGCAGGGTGGCCACGTCGACCCGTCCGCCGAGCGCCGCGCTGAGCCGGACCGCCCGCAGCGAGTCGAGCCCTTGCTCGACCAGCGCAGCGGCCGGGTCGACCGTGCTCGGATCACGGTCGAGGGCTGCTGCGAGCACCCCGACCAGTTCCGCCGGCACCGTCGGCCGTGGTGTTGCCGCTGTGCCCGTCGCCGGGCTGCGCGGCGGGCGGGCAGGCGGCAGCTCGCCGTCGCGGTACCGGCGGGCGCACTCCCGGCGCTGGATCTTGCCGCTGGAGGTGCGCGGGACCGCCCCGGCCCGGACCAGAAGCACGTCGTGCAGGGCGATCCCGTGCGCCGCCGACACGGCGCCGCGCACCGCCTCGGCGACGCCGTCGAGGGCGGCGCCGCGACGTACCTCGGCGACCACGATCACGGCCTCGGCGCCACCGTCGTCCAGCGGGAAGGCCGCCGCACGACCCGGCAGCAGCGCATCGGCCGCATGTTCGGCGGTCGCCTCGAGATCCTCCGGGTAGTGGTTGGCGCCGCGCACCACGATCAGGTCCTTCAACCGTCCGGTGACGTAGAGCTGGTCCCCGTCGAGGAAACCGAGGTCGCCGGTACGCAGCCAGTTCCGGCCGTCCAGCGCAGCGGTGAAGGGCTCGTCCCGGCCCCAGTAGCCGCCGGCCACGGTGGGGCCGCTCACCCAGATCTCACCGACCCCGCGTGCGGGCCGGCGGGACGAGGTCTCCGGGTCGACGACGGCGACCTGGTCCGGCCCGGCGGGAGCACCGCAACTGGCGTAGGGCACACCGCCGGTCACCTCGCGCACCTCGTCCGCGGCCAGGGCTTCCCGGTCGAGCACCAGCCGGGCCGGTACGCCGTCCGGTTTCACCCCGGTCACGAACAGGGTGGCCTCGGCCAGGCCGTAGCAGGGCAGGAACGCCGAGGCGCGGAAGCCGGCCGGGCCGAACCGGGCGGCGAACGCGTCCATGGTCTGCGGGCGGACCCGCTCGGCGCCGACCAGCGCGTGCCGCCAGCCGCTGAGGTCCAGTTCGGCGAGGTCGGCGTCGGAGATCCGGCGGACGCACTCGGCGTACGCGAAGTCGGGCGCCGCGCTCGACGTCGCGCGGAACGTGCTGATCGCCCGTAGCCAGCGCGCCGGCTCGTGCAGGAACGCCATCGGCGGTAGCAGCAGACACGGGAAGCCGCTGTAGAGCGGCTGAAGGATGCCACCGATCAGACCCATGTCGTGGTACGGCGGCAGCCAACTGACCGCCCGGGTGTCCGCGTCCGCGCCGATCACCTGGGCGATGACCGCGGAGTTGTGCAGCAGGTTGGCGTGGCTGACGACGACACCCTTCGGAGTGGCCGTCGAACCGGAGGTGTACTGGAGGAACGCCACCGACTGCGGGTCCGTCCGCGGGGCCCGCCATTCGCCGGCGGTCGTGAGGTCGAGATCGTCGGTGCGCAGCCAGCGCAGCCCCGGGTCGAGTCGCTGCCGCACGGAGGCACCGGTCGAGGCGTCCGTCAGGGCGAACCGGGCCCCCGCGTCGGCGGCGATCGCCGCGACCCGGGCGATGCCTCGGCTGTCGCGGGGCGGGTAGACCGGCACCGGCACGACGCCGGCGTACAGGGCGCCGAAGAAGCCCGCGATGTACGCCAGGCCTGGGGCGTGCACCAGCAGCACCCGGTCCCCGGTCGTCGCGCCGGCGGCGGTGAGCGCGACCGCGACGGCCCGGGCCTGCTCGTCGAGACCCCCGTAGGTGAGGGCCCGCGGCTCGTCGACCGCCTCTTCGAACAGCAGTGCCGTCGTGTCCGGTCCCTCCTCGGCGCGCAGGCGCAGCAGGTGGACCAGGTCGCTCACGGTGCCGCTCATCGTCCCGCCTTCTGCGCGCCGAGCCGTTCGTCGACCTCGTCGGCCGACATCGCGCTGACCGCCAGCACGATCTTCGCCACCCGGTCGACATCGACGCCCGCCGTGGCCCCGGCGTTCCGTACCACCGGCGCGAACTCACGGACGGTCGTCACCCCGACCAGGTCGCGCACCGACAGTTCGACCCGCAGCAGGTCGTTCAGCCGGGCGACGATCTGGGTGGACAGCAGCGAGTGCCCGCCGAGGGCGTAGAAGTCGTCGGACACTCCGACCGATGCCACGTCGAGCACGTCGGCCCACACCCCGGCGAGTACCTCCTCCAGGGCCCCGTCGGGCGCGACCGGCCCGACACCGGAGGGTTCCGATGCCGGAACGGGCGGCAGCGCCGACCGGTCGATCTTGCCCGCGGAGGTCAGCGGCAGAGCGGGCAGCCAGACGAAGGCGGTCGGCACCATCGCCGCCGACAACCGGTCCGCGACCTCCGTGCGCACCTGCGCGGCCGTGGGCCGATCCGTGCCTTCGACGGCTACCAGGTGGGCGACGAGCCGGTCGTCCTGCGCGCTGACGGCCGCGTCGGCGACCCCGGGCACGGCCCGCAGCGCGGCCTCCACCTCGGCGGGCTCGATCCGGGTGCCGCGGATCTTCAACTGGTGGTCGATACGACCGAGGAAGTCCAGCGTCCCCTGCTCGTCACGCCGTACCCGGTCACCGGTCGCGTACAGCCGCGCGCCCGGCCGCAGCGGATGCGGCACGAACCGCTCCGCGGTCAGTCCCGGCCGTCCCAGATAGCCCCGGGCCACCTGGACACCGCCGACGAACAGTTCACCCGGCACCCCGGGCGGAAGCGGCCGCAGGGCGCCGTCGAGAACGACAAGCTCCACCCCGCCCAGAGCTGTCCCGATCGGCACCCTGGACGGCACCGGGGCGGTAACCCGCTGGGCACTGACGTCGACGGCGGCCTCCGTCGGCCCGTACAGGTTGATCAGGGTGGTGGCCGGACAGAGGTCGGTGAAGCGCCGCGCCAACCCGGACGAGAGCTCCTCGCCCCCGCTGTAGAGGCGCCGCAGCCGACCGAGCCGCCCGTCGGCGTCGGGTCGATCGAGCATCAGGCGCAGCAGCGACGGCACGAAGTCGATGCTGGTCACCCCGTGCCGGTCGATCGCGTCGAGCAGGTGGTCCGGGTCGGTGCTGCGATCGGGTCGGGCCACGACGAGAGTTCCCCCGGCGAGCAGCGGGGCCAGCATCTCGGTCAGCGACGGGTCGAAGCCGATCGAGGTGCGTTGCAGGACGCGCTCCTCGCGGTCGAAGCCGTCGCGATCGTGCATCTCGACGATCCGGTTGGCGATCGCACCGTGGGTGATGACGACCCCCTTGGGCCGGCCGGTCGAGCCGGACGTGAACAGCACGTACGCGGCCGAGGCCGGATGCACCGGCACCGGGGCGTCCGTGCCGTCCACCTCCTGGGTGAGGAGGCTGTCCAGCGACACCCCGTTCTCGTCCGGCCCGGAGGACGGGTCGTTCGTGATGACCAGTACCGGCGCCGCGTCGGCGAGCATCGCCGCCCGCCGTACCGGCGGCGTGGTGGGATCCAACGGCAGGTAGACCGCACCCGCGCGGAGCACCGCCAGGAAGGTCACCACGAGGTCCACGCCGGGCTCCAGCGCGACGCCGACCCGGTCCTCCGGGCCGACCCGTCCACGCAGCGCCCGGGTCAGGCGCCGAACCCGGAGGTCGAGTTCGCCGTAGGTCAACCGCTCGCCGCTCGCGTCCACGACGACGGCGACCGCTGCCGGAGTCGCCGCGGCGACGGTCGCGAACCACTCCGGCACCAGCGGCCGCGGCGCGCCGGTCGGGGGAGCCACTGCGGCCCACCCGGCGGCCCCGGGCATCACCGGCAGCCGGTCGACCTGCCTGTCCGGGTCAGCGACGGCGGCGTCGAGCACGTGCTGGAAGGCGGCGGCCAACCGGCCTGCGGTCGCGGCGGTGAATCGGCCGGCGGCGTACTCCAGCGATCCGTGCAGCCCGCCGTCGGGGGCCGGGACGAGTTCGAGCGCCACGTCCAGTTGGGCGCCGCCGCCGGGGATCTCGACGACCTCGGTGGACAGGCCCGGCAGCCGCAGTGGACGCATCCCGACGTTGCGCATCGCGAAGAGCACCCGGACGAGGTCGCCGCCGACGGGCCGATCGGGCAACTCGGCGACGACCCGGTCGAACGGGACCTGCTGGTGGGCGAACGCCTGGACGCATTCGTCGCGTACCCGATCGAGCAGGTCGGTGAATCGGTCCCGGCGGGTGGTGCGGATTCGCAGGGCGACCGTGTTTACGAAGAAGCCCACGATCCGCTCCAACTCCACCTGGTGCCGCCCGGCGACCGGGGTGCCGATGAGCAGGTCGCTGCGGCCGGTCCAGCGGGCGAGCACGACCGACAGTGCCGCGGTCAGAACCATGAACGGGGTGGCGTCGTGCGTCGCGGCGAGCGCGCCGACCCGGCCGACGAGCTCCGCCGTGAGCCGCAGCGGCACCGCGTCGCCCGCCGACGGGTCGGGCCGATCGCCGTCGGTCGTGTCCGCCGGGAGCTCCAGCGGTTGCGCCCCGCGCAGGTGTTCACGCCAGTACTCGAGGTCGCCGTTCCACGCGCTGCCGCGACGCTGCTGGTGTTCCCAGTGCGCGTAGTCGGCGTACTGAAGGTCGGGTGCCGGCAGATCCGGGTCGCCGCCGGCACGGTAGGCCGCCTCCAGGTCGTCGACGAGTACGGCCAGTGACCAGCCGTCGACGACCAGGTGGTGCACGGCGATGACGAGCGCGACGTCCTCCGGGCCCAGGCGCAGCAGCGTGGCCCGCAACAGCGGGGGCCGGGCCGGGTCGAAGCCCCGGGCGACGAACGCGCGCACGGCGGCGGGCAGCGTCTCCTCGGTCGCGTCGGCACGGTCGAGGCCGATGGCCACGGTGTCCGGGCCGTGTACGAACTGGCGTACTCCCTCGGCCGTCCCCTCGAATCCGGTGCGCAGCGCCTCGTGCCGCCGCACCAGCCAGCGCAGCGAGCGTTCCAGGGCCCCCTCGTCCAGTGCGCCCCGCAGCCGCACGACGACCGGCAGGACGTACGCCACCGAGGCGGGATCGAGCTGATGCAGGTACCAGAGCCGCTCCTGCCCGGCGGAGGCGGGGAATCGCGCGGGCTCGCCGCTGCGGGGCTGCCGTGGCACCACGGTTCGTTCCGCTCTGCGGCGACGGGCCAGCTCCAGCATCAGCAGGGAACGCTGTTGCGGGGTCAGTCCCGCCAGGGCGCCGTCCGACCGGGCGTCGTTCGGATCCGTCATCGGGTGGTGCCTCCAGGCGCGGTCACCGGCAGGGCCGACAGCTCCAGCAGCGCATCGCTGAGCACGGCGATGCCGCGCATGTACTCGTCCAGGTCGATGTGTTCGTCGTCGTGGTGGTCGAGGCGGCTGTCGCCCGGCCCGTACGTCGCCATCGGCACCCGCCACACCTCAGCGAGGGTGTTCATGTCCGAGGTGGCGGTCTTGAGCTTCGCGGTGGGTACACCGCCGTGCCGGCGGATCGCGTGGGACAACGCCCGCACGACCGGGTCGGTTCGCCGTACCCGGCACGGCGCTACCGCGTTCCGCACCTCGAAGACGCCCTCGTCGAGCTGCTCGCGCAGCTTGGTGAGGCACCCCTCGACATCGAACCCGGCCGGTGTCCGCACGCTGAACTCGGCCGTCGCCGAGGTGAGGTCACCGACCAGCGACACGAGGGTCGCGCCGGGCTGGTCGAACCTCAGGTGCGAGGCTTCCGGGCCCAGAATGTCCAGCAGCGACGTCCAGGCCCGGGCGGCCAACTCCACCGCCTTCGGCTGCGGCGCGCTCGGATGCGTCGCCGGGCACTCGACCCGGTAGCGCACGTCCAGCTTGCCCTTGTACCCGATCACGACCCCTGACCAGCCGCTCGGCTCGCCGATCACGACGGCCTCGGGAGGCGGCTGCCGGCGGCGCACGTTCATGGCTCCCCGCGATCCGGGAGTCTCCTCCTCGACGACTCCGGCGACGACAAGCCGGCCTCGGAACTCGTGCGCCCGCGCGGCCGCGCAGATCATCGCGGCGAGGGGACCCTTGGCGTCGACCGCCCCCCGACCGAACAACCGGCCGTTGCTGAGCCGGACCGGCGGCTGTCCGGAGACCGTGTCCATGTGTCCGAGCAACAGCACGGTCGGGCCCGGCCCACGGTCGAGCAGGCCGATGACGTTGCCCACCTCGTCGAGACGAGCCGCGAAGCCCAGCTCACGCATCGTCGCGGCGAGGTGCTTGGCGAGTTCGGCCTCGGCGTACGAGGGTGACGGGATCTCCAGCATGGATTTGAGCAGCGCGGTGGCGAAGCCGTCGGTGACGATGTCGCTGCGCTCGGCGAATCCCCCTGCCATCGCGCTCCTTCCGCTCTCGGCTCGCGTCTCCTCTTGACCGGTGCCCCGCCGGCCGGACCGTGGGCGTACGAGATCTACATGGGCGACCGCCGACTAGATCGGGTGCAGGCCGGTGAACTCCAGGCCGAGCCGTTCCGGCCAGTCCAGGCGTACGTTCATGCTCTGCACGGCGCCGCCCGCGCCGCCCTTGACGAGGTTGTCGAGAGCACCCACGGCGAGCACCCGACCCTCGGCGGCGTCCACCGCGTAACCGACGTCGCAGAAGTTGCTGCCGGCGAGGATCTTCGGGTCCGGCAGCCGGTGCGCTCCCCGGTTGGCGGCGACCACCCGGACGAACGGTTCCGTGTCGTAGGCGGCGCGGTAGGCGGCCCGGACGGCGCTCGCATCCACACCCTCGCTCAGCGCGGCATGGCACAACACCTGCACGCCGCGCACCGCCGGCACCCCGGTCGCCGACATCCGGGCGGGAAGGCCGGTCGCCTGCGTCACCTCAGCCTCGTGGCGGTGTCGCAGCGGGGCGAAGACCCGCATCGCGCCGCTGCGTTCGGCGTGCACGTTCTCCGGTCCCGCCGACGCTCCGGACCCGCTCGATCCGGTACGCCCGTCGACGAGCACCTCGCCGGGCACCAGACCGGCGGCCGCCAGTGGGTGCAACGCGAGGATCGCGGCGGTCGCCATGCAGCCCGGCACGCTGATCAGATCCGCGGTACGCAGCGCCTCACGGTGGAGCTCCGGCAGGCCCGGGACGAAGCTGCCGAGCAGGCCGGGAGCCCGATGCGCGACCCCGTAGTAGGCGCGGTACACGTCGGGATCACGCAGCCGGAAGTCCCCGGACAGGTCGATCACCACGTCGGCCAGGCCTCGGTAGCGGTCCATCGTGTCCATCGTCTCGGTGTGCGGGGTCGCCAGGAACAGGACATCGCTGCGCTGGAGGTCGTCCGGGTGGACGAAGGTCAGTTCGGTGCTCCCGCGCAGGTTGGGGTGCGGGCCGTCGACCCGGCGTCCGGCGAGCCGGGTCGAGGTCGCCGCGGCAACCGTGACCCCGGGGTGGCAGGTGAGCAGCCGCAGCAGTTCACCGCCGATGTAACCGGCACCCCCGACGACGCTGACCCGGGTCATCCCCGCACCACCAGGTCGACGATGTGCGACGCCACGTCGACGGTGTCGCCGAGCGCCGCCTGTAGCCCGGCGAACTCGACCCGGTCGTTGACCTCCAGCACCAGCAGGTCACCGGCCCGGGTCTCGATCAGGTCGACCCCGGTGACATCGCCGCCCACCGCCTTCGCCGCGGCCGTGGCCAGCCCCGCGACGTCCTCCGTGACCGGGCACGGCAGGCTCTGCGCGCCACGGGCGACGTTCGTCCGCAGCCCGCTGCCCGTCCGGTACGTCGCGGCGATCGCCCGCCCTCCGACGACCAGCACGCGGATGTCCCGGCCGGGCTTGTCGACGAACTCCTGCACGTAGACCAACCGCGCCTGCGGCGCCGGCAGCGCGGCGACGTACTCGAGCAGGGTCTCCGCGACCTGCCGGTCCGGCACCAGCGAGACCAGCCGGCCCCACGAGCCCTGCAACGGCTTGATGACGGCCGGATAGCCGATGGCGTCCAGCGCGTCCAGCGCCGCCTCCGGGGTGAGCCCCAGGGCGGTGCGGGGTACGGGCAGCCCGGCCGCCCGCAACGCGAGGGTGCTGCGCCACTTGTCGCCGCACACCTCGGTCGTCGTCGCGCTGTTGAACACCGTCGAGCCCTGCGCCTCGAGAGTGCGCGCGACCGCCAGCGCGCGGCTGTGCGCGATCTCCCGGTTGAGCGCCAGGCCCCACCGGGCCCCGTCCTCGGCTCGGTGCCAGAGGGTACGCGGATCGACGTGTTGGTAGCGCACGGCACGACGGTCGAGGGCGTCCATGAGCCGCTTCTCCTCGACCCGCACCCGTGACGCTACCAGCGCGACCGGACCGTCGATCACGGTCATTCGCCCCAGTCCTCCTCGGCCTCGGGGGCGAGCGCGACGAGCAGCGGCTCGACACTGACGACCTCAAGCTCGGCGCGGCAATCCGGGCACTCGACGATCTCGTTGAGTCGGACCGGTTCCGGGACCGTGACCTTGGCCTCACACTCTGGGCAGCTGACCATTGGTTCTCCCTCCATTGTCGGTTTCTGCGGCGGTGATCGCCGCGGCGATCCCCTCCGGGCTGAGCCCGGCGTGGTCGAGCAGCTCGTCCGGCGAGCCGACGGTCGCGACGAAGGCATCGGGCAGCGCCAGGCGCAGCAGCCGGCGCGGGAGCCGTTCGGCGAGGATCTCGGCGACCGTGGAGCCGAGGCCGCCGGTGCGCCAGTGCTCCTCGACGGTCACCACCAGCCGCACGTCGGCGGCGTGGCGCAGCAGACCATCGACGTCGAACGGCTGCACGGTGTGCGCCTGCACCACCCGTGCCGCAACCGGCGGGGTGGTCGGGCCGCCGGCGGACAACAGCTCGGCGGCGGCCAGGGCGCGCAGGGTCGGCTGCGGGCCGCAGGACACGATGAGGACCTCGCCGTCCGGGAGCAGGGTCTGGAGTTGACCCACCAGCGGTCGCCGCGCCGCCGCCGGCAGGTCGGGCGTGGCCTTGCGGCCCAGCCGTACGTAGGCCGGGCCGGGCAGGGTCGCCAACTGGGTGAGCAGATCCGGTACGGCGGGTGCGTCGCCCGGCACCACCACCGTCATGTTCGGCAGGGTGCGCATCACCGCCAGGTCCTCCAGGCAGTGGTGGGTCGGCCCGAGATGCCCGGCGGACACACCGGCGTGGGTCGCGACGATGCGCACCGGCAGCGCGTTGTAGGCGATGTCGACCTTGACGGCCTCGACCGCGCGGGTGCTGGCGAAGGTGGCCATCGTGTTGACGTACGGCCGCCACCCGGAGGCCGCCAGACCGGCCGCCATGCCCATGAGGTTCTGTTCGGCGATGCCGAGGTTGACGTAGCGGGAGGCGGCGGCGCCGAAATCGACACCCGCGAACAGGCCCGTGTCGGTGTCCAGGCAGACGATCCGCGGGTCGTCTGCCATCATCCGGACGAGGTGGTCCCGGTACGCCGTACGCGTGGCAAGGCTCATCCGGCCCCACCGACCTGCGGTTCGGCGCTGTCCAGGGCCCGGTGCGCGCGCGCCGCCATGCGTGGCGACAGGGCCGCGTAGTGGCTCTTCACCTGGCCGGCCACGAACGACAGGCCGTGTGCCTTCTCCGTGTGGGCGATGATGGCGAGCGGAGCCCCGGGTCGCGGGTCGTCCGGCTCCCCGTCCTCTTCGAGCGCGACGCTCAGCGCCTTGTGGTCGTGACCGTCGACCTCCAGCACCCGCCAGCCGAAGCTGGCCCAGCGATCGGCGAGCGGCTCGAGCGGACACAACTGCTCCGTGGAACCGGTCAGCTGCAAGCCGTTGCGATCGACGATCGCGACGAGGTCCCGCAGGCCCAGTGCGGCGGCCCCCATGGCCGCCTCCCAGCAGGAGCCTTCCTGCAACTCGCCGTCGCCGAGCAGCACGACGGTCCGGCGTCGGCGCACCGTTCCCGCCGACCGCTCCGGTTGTCCGTTCGCGGCGGCCCGTTGCAGCCGCGCGGCATAGGCGAACCCGAGCGCCAGCGGCAGGCCGTGCCCCAGTGAGCCGGTCGGCATCTCGACGCCGGGCACCGCGCGTACCGGGTGGCCCATCAGCCGGCCCGCCGAGGTGCCGTACGTCTTCAGTTCCTCGACGGGGAAGAAGCCGCGTTCGGCCAGGGTCGCGTAGAGCGCGATCGCACCGTGACCCTTGCTCAGCAGGAAGATGTCCCGGTCCGCGGCGTCAGGCTGGTCCGGGGCCACCTTCAGCGCCTGGAAGTACAGGACGGTCAAGATGTCCACGATGGATAGCGAGCCGCCCAGATGGCCCCCCTCGGGGCCCGCGCACATGTCCACCACGTGGTGGCGGATCCGGTTGGCGACCGTGGCCAGATCGGTCATGACGCCGCCGCCAGGTGCCGGACCGTGTCGAGATGGCGCCAGACCTTCTCGAAGCCGTCGGCATAGCGCTGGAGGGCTTCGCCGGCGTCCGGGTTGAGGTGCCGCTTCTGCAACGTCAGTGAGTCCTCGATGACGGCCCGGGCGACCGTGTCGTGCGGTGCGGGCGGCTCGGCGGCGCCCGCCCAGGGCCGCCCGTCGCCGAACCCGGTCCGCTCGGTGAACACCTTCTGATCGGGCAGAGTCATCACCTGGTACCGGGACACCGGCACCCCTTCGGCCCGCAGCAGTCGGTGTACGGCCCGGCGGAACCCGGCAGGCTGCACACCGTCGAGCCCGGCCGCGGTCGCGTCCAGGCGCAGCCGCAGGATGTGCCAGGCATGGCTGGAGCCCGGCGTCACGGTCGGCACGACCAGGCCGGGCAGCGGACGAAGCCGGTCGAGGAAGGCGGCGACATTGCGCTGCCGCGCCTGCTCGTAGGCGTCGAAGCGGTCCAGTTGGGAGAGGGTGAAGGCCGCCTGCACCGCGCTGAGCTTGTGGTTCCAGCCGAGCAGGTGCGACACGTAGTCGCGGTCGCGTCCCGGCGTGATCACCTCGCCGAACTGGCGGATCATCCGGGCCCGCTCGGCGACGGACTCGTCGGCGCAGGTCACCAGGCCGCCCTCACCGCAGGTCGGCAGGTTCTTCGTCACCTGGAGGCTGAACGCGGCCGCGTCGCCGAGCGAGCCGACCGGCCGGCCATGCCAGTGGGCACCGTGTGCCTGTGCCGCGTCCTCCACCATCGCCAGGCCGTGCTCCCGGGCGATCGCCGCCAGGGCGTCCATGTCGGCCGGTTGCCCGTGCAGGTGCACCGCGAGAATCGCGGCCGTGCGGGGGGTGATCTGGGCCCGCACCGAGGCCGGGTCGAGGGTGAAGCTGCCGGGGTCGACGTCGGCGAACACCGGCACCGCCATCTGGTGCACCGGCGCCAGGGCCGAGGCGATGAAGCTCAGGGAGGGCACGATCACCTCGTCGCCCGACCCGACACCGAGCGCGGCGAGCGCGGTCGACAGGGCGGTGGTGCCGTTGGAGGTGGCGACGCAGTGCGCCACCCCGCAGCGGGCGGCCCAGCGCTCCTCGAGGTCACTGACGGCGGTCGCGCCGTTGGTGTCCGAGACGAGCCGGCCGCCGTCGAGGACGCGGAGCACCGCGTCCCGGTCGGCGTCGGTGACCACCGGCCATGCCGTCGTCCGCAGCTCGCGCGGCACCGCCGGGGTACCACCGAACGCGGCCAGCCGCTCCTGCCGTCGTCCCGTGTCCTCACCCGTTGACAACCGGCACCTCCGTCATGGACACCGGCAGCCGGGTGACTCCGTTGAGGAAGTTGGAGCGCAGGTGGGACACCTCGCCGTCGATCTCGATCGTGCCGACCGTCGCGATCATCTCCTCCAGCAGGATCTGTAGGCCGAGTTGGGCCGTGGAGTTGCCGACGCAGCGGTGCGCGCCGTACCCGAACGCGACATGCGGGTTGCTCGCCCGGTCCGGGTCGTAGCGGAACGGGTCGGTGAAGACCTGCTCGTCGCGGTTGGCGGAGCCGAGCCACGCCACGACCAGCCCGCCGGCGGGTACCGTCTCGTCGCCGAGCCGGACCTCCTCGGCGGCGCGGCGCAGCAGGTGGTTGACCGGGCTCGACCAGCGCAACGTCTCCTCGACCACCGGGCCGACCAGCGCCGGTTCCTCGCGTAACCGCCGCCAGAGATCCGGTCGGTCGGCCAAGACCAGCACCAGGTGGGCCGCCGCCTGCGGGATGGTCGGATTGGCGCCCATGATCACCGCGTAGCAGTTGACCAGGACCTCCTCGTCGGTCGCCGGCCGACCGTCGATGCGCATCGCGACCAGCTGGGAAACGAGGTCGTCGGCCGGCTCGGCCCGGCGGGCCTCGACCAGCTCGGAGAACATCGAGAACAGGTAGACGTGTGCCTCCAGGAGGGTGGAGCGCGGGTCACCCACGGTGTACGCCGGGTCGTCCGGCGCCATGCTGGCGACCGTCCACTTGGCCGTCTCGACCCACTCCCGCTCCGGTACGCCGAGCACCGCGCCGGACACCACCATCGGCAGCACCGTCATCGCCTCGGCGAAGTCGCACCGGCCGCGCTCCACGGCGGTCACCAACAGCTCCCGGATCCGCTTGCGGATGGCGTCCTCGTGTCGACGCATCGCCCGCATCGACAGCGCGGGGATCGCGCTGCTGCGCACCGCGCCGTGCCGCGGTGGATCCATGAGATGGATCGCCTTGCCGCGGGCGGTGTCGCCGTCGCCGAGAACGGTCAGCATCGTGCTGTACTCCGAGCTGAACCGGGCGGTGTCCCGGAGCACCGCCACGACGTCCTGGTAGCGGGTCACCGACCAGAACGGCACCCCCTCGGGAGTCTCCTGTCGCCAGACCGGTCGGGTCTCGCGCAGGGTCCGCCAGGCTGCGTGCGGGTCACCGGACTGGTACCACTCCGCCGGAAACAGATCGATCTCGTCCAGCGGCGTCGCCGCCGGCTGAACCTCCCGCAGACGCATGCTGGTCGCCTTCCTTTCCATGCTGTGCGGTCAGTCGGAGCGCGCCGGCCTCGCGCCACAGGACGCTCGGAGCGCCCAGGCGGGTCGCCGCCTGCCGGACGGCGAGGTGGTACGCGTGTACCGGGGTGTCCAGGCTCAGGCCGCGTGCGCCGTGGGTCTGGATCGCCTGCCGGATGGTGCTGAGCGCGGTCTCGGCTGCCAGGGCGAGCGCCTGGGTGGCGGCCAGCCGGGCGGGGTCCCCCGCAGAGCCCGACCCGGCGGTGTGTCCGGTGTCCACGAGCCAGGCGGCACGCGCCGCCAGGACGCGGGTGGCCCGGATCGCGACCGCGGCCCGGGCGAGGGGGAACGCCACGGCCTGGTGCTCCAGGATCGGCTTGCCGAACTGGACCCGCCGCGCGGCGTGCTGCGCCGCCGCGGCGAGCGCGCCGTCGGCCAGCCCGACGAGGTAGCCGGCCTGACGGATCCGCGCACGGGTCACCAGGGCGGTGAGGTCGAAACCGGTCACCACATCGACGGCGGGCGTCTGGTTGAGTGGGGCGCCGCCGCGCAGCGCGGCCGCCCACACATCAGCCGCGACGACCGCCAGACCGGGCGCGCCGTCGACGTCGACCGGCAGGCACGCATCGGCATCCATCGTGGTCGGACCGCTCGTGCCGGTCGTGGGCACCAGACCGGTCGCGGGCAGGTCGCCGGTCAGCTGCCAGCCCGCGGTGGTCGGGCGGGCCTGCACCCGCGGTCGGTCCGGCCACCGGTCGAGCCCGGCCACGACCGGCGCCTCCCCGTCGAGGGCCCACGGCTTCGCCTCCTCGGCCCGACCGGCCGCGGCCAGGGCGTCGATCAGCAGCGCTGCGGGACCGTACACCTCCGGCAGCGCCCGCTGACCCAGCTCCGTGCAGACGATCAGACCGCAGGTCAGGCCGAGGTCCAGACCGTCGGCGGCGATCGGCGCCTCGAAGGTCCAGGCGCCCAGCTCACGCAGGGCGTCGACCGCGTCGGAGCCGGTGGCGCCGGTCAGCCGGGCGCGGACCGCCCGGGCCAGCCGGTCGACCAATGGATCAGGGGTGAGGTCCATCCGGGCCGTCAGCTCCCCTCGTGAAGATGGAAGGAGGAGTTGGCGATCAGCTCCAGCATGATCTCGGAGGTGCCGGCCGACAGGGTGAGCCCCGGGGCCTCGCGGTAGGCCGATTCGAGAATCCGGGCGTCCGTGGGCGACAGGGCGTGCCCGGCATATCCGGCGCCGTGGGTCAGCGCCGCCCAGGTGGCCACGTCGCGAGCGGTCTCACTGGTGTGGTACTTCGACATCGCCGCCGCGGCCGCGTCCACCCGGTCGTGGTCCAGACCGCTGAGGACCTCCCAGGCGAGTAGCCGGCCGGCGTCGACGAGCGCCGACTGGCGCCCGACCTGCTCCAGCAGCGCCCCGTCGACGCGGCCCGGATCGAGTCCGCGCAGGGCCGCGTCGAACCATCGGGCGGCCTTGAGCGAATAGTCGAGACCGGTACGTTCGATCGCCAGGCACCGGTTCAGCAGTGCCCAGCCCTCGCCCTCGGCGCCGAGCAGGGTCTCCGGTCCGAGCCGGACCCCGTCGAACTCGACCCGGTCGAACTGGTCGTCGGCGAAGCTGCCGATCTGGTCGCGGCGTACCCCGTCAGCGTGCAGGTCCACCAGGAAGAGACTGATGCCGTCGTACCGACTCGACCCGTCGCCGGTGCGGGCAGCGCACAGCGCCAGGTCGCTCATCGTGCTCTTGAGGCCCCACACCTTCACGCCGGTCAGCGACCAGCCGTCACCCTGACGGGTGGCGGTGGTGCCGAGCGAGGCCAGGTCGGAGCCGACCTCCGGCTCGGTGTAGAGGACGGTCGCGAACCGTTCGCCGGACGCGAGCGCCGGCAGCAGTGCCGCCTGCTGTTCAGCAGAGCCGGCCTGTAGGAGGAACAACCCGACGATCTGGATGCTCAACACATGGACCATGTCCGGTACACCGTGGTGAACGAGTTCCTCGATGACCGCGGCGGCCTCGGTGTGCCGGGCGCCACGCCCGCCGTACGCCTCGGGCCAGCTGACCGCGAGCAGACCGTGGCGGCCGAGTTCGCGGTACAGCGGACGGACATCGGCCTCGCCGGGAGACCCGAGCACGGCTTGGAGGGCGGCAGTGACCGCCGGTGCGGCGAGCACCTCACGCACCTCGGCGCGCAGCTTCGCCTCCTGGGCGGTCTCGGCGAAGTCCATCAGCTGCCTCCCTCGGGCGTGCTGCGGAGGAACCGCGCCACGTCCTCGTCGGACATGGTTTCGAGGAGGTCGAGCAGATGGTCGTCGTCCAGCTTCGCCGCGCGCTGTCGCTCGACGAGCACCGCGAGCCCGGCGATCGTCGAGTCCCGGAAGAAGTCGGCCACGCCGATCTCCACGTCGAAACGACGGCGCAGTTTGGAGATCAACTGGGCGGCCTGCAGGCTGCTGCCGCCCAGCTCGAAGAAGCTGGTGTCGACATCGACGTCCGGGGTCTCCAGCATCGGGCCGAAGAACTCCTCGGCCAGGATCTTCTCGGCCTCGGTACGAGGAGCGGTGATCCGGTCGCCGCCGGCGCGGGCGGTCGCGTCAGGTGGGGGCAGCGCCCGGCGGTCGACCTTGCCGCTTGAGGTCAGGGGCAGGGCCGGCAACACCACCAGGTACTGCGGAACCAGCATCGCCGGCAGCCGCTCCGCGAGGTGGGCGCGCAACACCTCGGCGGTCGGCGGCGGCTCACCCGGGGCGCCGACGTACGCCACGAGGTGCCGCTGGCCGCGTTGGTCCGCCCACGCCTCGACGTACCCCTGCCGGACTCCCGGGACGGCGGCGAGCACCGCCTCGATCTCACCCGGCTCGATCCGGACACCGCGGATCTTGATCTGGCGGTCCACCCGGCCCAGGAACACGATGGCCCCGTCGCGGCGCCGCCGGACGAGATCGCCGGTGCGGTAGAGCCGGCCGCCGGGAGCGGTGCCGAACGGGTCCGGCACGAACTTCTCACCGGTCAGCTCGGGTGCGTTGAGGTACCCGCGGGCCAGGCCGGCTCCGCCGATGACCAGTTCACCCGGGACGCCGTGGGGCACCAGGGCGAGGTGCTGGTCGAGGACGTGCGCGACGTGGTTGTCCATCGGAAGCCCGATCGGCGGGGAACCCTCCCACGATCCTTCGCACTCCTGCACCGTCATGGTGACCGTGCACTCCGTCGGGCCGTAGCCGTTGAAGAAGCGGGACACCTTGTTCCACGCGTTCACCAGCCCGGCCGGGAAGGCCTCACCGCCGACGAAGGAGATCCGCAGCCGGTCCAGGCGTGCCGGGTCGAGCAACGCCATGACGGTCGGCGGCAGGTCGATGACGGTGATCCCGCCGTCCTCCAGGACGCTCTGCAGCCGCTCGACGTCCAGTCGTTCGGCTTCGAGCGCGATGTGCAGCCGAGCGCCGGTCAGCAGCGCGGCGAACATCTCGAAGACCGACACGTCGAAGGTGTACGAGGCGTAGCCGAGTACCCGGTCGGCGGGCGTCAGCTCGAACAGCCGCTGGGCGGAGCCGATGAAGTTGACCACGCTGCGGTGCTCGATCAACACTCCCTTGGGAGTGCCCGTGCTGCCCGAGGTGTACAGCACGTAGGCGAGGTCGGACGGATCCGCGGCCGGGGCCGGAGCCGTCGGCGGATGACCGGCGAGCAGGTCCGCGGCCCGGTCGAGTTCCACCACCTGCACCGAGTCCGTGGTCCGGGACGGGAATCCGGCCGTGAGGGCGGCATGGGTGACCACCACCCGAGGCGCGGCGTCGGCGATCAGCGCGAGGATCCGCTCCGGCGGATGGGCCGGATCCAGGGGTACGAAGGCGGCCCCCGCCTTGAGGGTGGCGAGTACCGCGGTGACGTAGTCCGCGCCACGGGGTAGACACAGTGCCACGCGCTCGCCGGGTCCAGCGCCGTGCCCGCGCAGCAACCGGGCGAGTCGGTTGGCGGCTGCCTCCAGATCGCCGTAGGTGACCTGTTCGTCACCCGCCACCACGGCTACCGCGTCTGGTGCGCGGGCGGCGACCTCGGCGAACCAACCGTCCACGGTGGTCTCCGGGACCGGGCGTACCAGCCCGTTCCAGCGTTCCACGAGCTCGGCACGATCCGCCTCGGGCAGGATGACAGCCTGGCTGACCGGTTGCCCCGGTGCGCCGACCAGCTCGGCGAGCAGCTGCACGTAGTGGGTCTGCATCCCGTCGATGGTGCCGGCGTCGTAGAGATCGGTGCTGTACTCGACGTCGATCGAGGAACTGTCGCCGGCCTCGTACATCTGCCAGGTCATGTCGAACTTGGAGGTGGTAGCGGGCGGCTGCTCGAACTCGACCTCCAGCCCCTGCATCCGCAACCGCTGCGGCTGCTGCGGCAACAGGAAGGTCACCTGCACCACCGGCGAGCGGGACGGGTCCCGAACCGGGGCGACGGCCTGCACCACCCGCTCGAACGGCAGGTCGACATTGGCGAAGGCCTCCCGCACCACACCATCGACCTGGCGGACCAGATCCGCGAACGAGGGATCGCCGCCGACATCGACCCGCAGCGCCAGCATGTTGACGAAGAAGCCGATCAGATGCTCCAGCTCAAGCCGGCCACGGACGCTTGTGGAACAACCCACCACCAGGTCGTCCTGTTGCGAGTACCGGTGCAGCAGCACGAAGAACGCCGCCACGTAGACGGGGTACGGCGTGACGCCCAACTCCCGGGCGAGGCGGTGGGCGGCCTCGACCAGGCCTCCGGCGACCGGCTTGCGGGCATCGGCACCGCGATAGGTGAACTGCTCGGGACGAGGGCGGTCGGTCGGTAGTTCCAGGACCGGCAGGTCGCGCAGCTTCTCCCGCCAGTACGCGGTGAGCCGCTCCAACCGGCTGCCGGTCAGCCACTCCCGCTGCCAGATGGCGAAGTCGGCGTACTGGATGGGAAGCTCCGGCAGGTGCACCTCCCGGTGCTCGACGGCCGCGCCGTAGGTGGCGGCCAGCTCGCCTGCGAACACCTCGCTGGAGGTGGCGTCGAAGACCGAGTGGTGCACGATCCAGGCCAGCAGGTGCTCGTCCTCGCCGGTGCGGTACAGCTCAGCGCGCCAGAGGGGGCCGGCTCCGAGGTCGAACGGCGCCGCGGCGCGGTCCTGTAGCAGCGCTCGCCCCCGCGCCCGGCGTACCTCCGGTGTGTCACCCTCGACCACCGTCAACGGCAGCTCGACCGGCACCTCGGCGGCGATCACCTGCATCGGCCCGTCGGCGCTCTCCCGCAGCGAGGTGCGCAGCGGCTCGTGCCGGCGGACCAGGGTGGCCAGGCTGTCGCGCAGCGCGCCGACGTCGAGGTGGCCGCGCAGCCAGATCGCGGCGATGACGTTGTAGGCCGACATGCCGGGGGAGAGCCGGTCCAGGAACCACAGCAGGTCCTGGGAGTAGGACAGCGGTGCGGTGTCACCGCGTGGGCGCGGCGTCGGGCGGTCGGCGACGCGGCCGTCGGTCCCGCCACGCAGCAGCGCGAGGAACTGCACCCGGCGTTCCAGGGGAAGCCGGGCAAGGCGTTGTCGAAGCTCGCTCATGTCGATCGATCCTCACACGCTCTCGCCGACGGCCGCCACCGCACGGGCGTAGGCGGTGCGGAGCTCGTGAGCGTGGCGGGCCAGCTCCGTGGCGTGCCGGCGAGGTTCCGCGTGGCTGTGCGCGGCGGTGACCCGCAGCGGGGTCCACCGGTGCGCGACCTGTTCCACCCGTCGACCGGCCTCGGCCAGGCCGGGGTCGTCCCACCGGGCGCCGAGGGTGCGTAACAGTTCGCCGTGCAGTGCCGCCTGCGCCTGCGGAGCCCACCCGAACGTGTACGCCTCGGTCAGCGCCTCACCGTCGCCGCCGGCGGCCCGTTCCACAAGGTCCTCCAGGTAGAGCCGCAGACCGGTGAGGCCGGTGTGCCGGTCCCGGGCGTGGAAGTCCGCGAGGTTGGCCCGGCAGGCCTGGGCCAGGCGGGCCCGGTCGAGCGCCGGGAACGGGGTGTCCAGCTCGACGTCCAGCCACCGGGCGTCGTTCTCGGCGGGCCCGCCGGCGAAGAACACGTCCTGCTCGTCGGCCGGAGCGCCGGCACACCAACTGCGTAACAGGTCGGCGACGGGCAGCGGCCCCGCGTAGGCCGGCGGCATGACGTCGGAGACCCGCACCGTCGCCTGCTCGCGGTCGACCGAGTGGACCACGATGAGGTGTGCGGCATGCACGTCGTGGTAGGCCGGCCGGAACGGCAGGTGAAAGTTGTCGACCGCGACGATCGGCAGCCGGCCGGCGGCTAGGGTCGCCTCCAGATCGGCGAGCGGGTCGCCGGGATCCGCCACCCGCCATCGGGAACGGACCTCGTGGTGCGGTAGCACCTCGGCGGCGAGGTCGGGGGAGCGGCAGGGCCAGTAGTACTCCTCTGGCCGTACGTCGCCCGGCAGATAGGTGAACCGCCAGGCCAGCCCGACCACCGCCAGCGGATCCTCGCCCGCATGGGCGGCCAGAGCCGCCAGAGTGGTGTGCAGACAGCTGACCGGATCTCGGTACCACCCGGTGGCCGCCGCCACGCTAGGGACCCTCCTGCAACGTCGCGGCGAACACGTGGACCGCAGGGTTCGTGGGCAGACGCAGGGACCGCAACTCGGCGCGACGGGTCACCGCCACCCGCTGGCACCAGATCAGCCCGGTGACGCGGGGTTGCACATGGTGGGGGTAGTGCATCGACGTGGTCGCGTACGCCCGGGTCTCTCCGAAGTGGGCGACCGCCGCCCAGAAATCCGACACCCGCAACGGCTCGAAGTCGACCTGCCCGTCGGTGAAGTGCAGCGCGACCTCGTCCTCGACCCGACGCTCGGCGGTGGCCAGCAGGTAGATCCAGTCGTAGCGGCCGGGCGGCACGGGCACCACCTGGCCCGCGCACCGTACATTGTCCGGTTCGCCGGTGCCGGTGCCGGGGAAGGCGAACGGGATGCCGTCGACCGTCACTGTCCCGGCGGGTGGCAGCTGCTCGGCGGGCAGCGAGTTGCGCCAGACGTTGAGGCCGCCGGCCGCTGTGCGATCCGCGCCGGTGACCCCGATGTTGTTGCGCAGCGGTTCCAGATCGAGCAGACGGTACGCGGCGAGTCGAGGGGTGATCGTCGAGGTCATCGCGCGACGGCCACCGTGGTCGAACAAAATGCAGCGTCGAGCATCTGGAGCCCCCGTCTTTGCGCGCTCATATATCCAGAACCTACTATGAACATCCGCTCCGGGTCGACCCCGGAGATGATCGGGACGCCCGCCCGGCCATGTCGGTAGCGGACTCACCGGCTTCGACGTAATGTCGCGAGGCACACCGCACCGGCGGACGGGAAAGGCCGGGGTGGCGCACGCCAGACGGGGAGGAC
Source organism: Micromonospora sp. DT229 (assembly GCF_049844505.1). Classification (NCBI taxonomy): domain Bacteria; kingdom Bacillati; phylum Actinomycetota; class Actinomycetes; order Micromonosporales; family Micromonosporaceae; genus Micromonospora; species Micromonospora sp. DT229. The sequence goes on from NZ_JBNCLD010000031.1 coordinate 21,416, forward strand.
GTCGATGCGAGCCGCCGAGCAGCCGCAGCCCTCGGCGCGGGCGGATGCGATGCGCGCCGATCTGGCCGACCGTGAGCGCGCGCTCAGCGACGACCGCCGGGCACTGCTCGCGGCCCTGCGCCGGGACCGGCTGCGGGAGGTGGCCGGGCGGGCCGGCGCGCAGCTGCTGCGGCCGGGTGCCGGCGCTCCCCTCGTACTGGTCCACCCGGTCGGCGGTGACGTGCTGTGCTACGGCGAGTTGGTCCGCCTCCTGCCCGGGACCTACCCGGTGTACGGCCTGGCTGCCGACGAGGCTCTCGCCGGCTCCTCGGCGCCGTCGTTCGACGCGCTCGTCGGGCACTACCTGGCCCGGCTCGGCAGCGCCGACCTGCGTCCGGCGGTGCTCGCCGGCTGGTCGTTCGGTGGCATGCTGGCGTACGAGATGGTCCGCCGTCTGCCGACGGCGGCCGCGGTGGCCATCGACGCCATGCCGCTGCCACCCGGCACCGAGCCGCAGCCGCTGACCGGACCTGAACTGCTCGAGGCGTTCGCGCTGGACCTGATCCGTTCGGCGGGTCGGCGCCCTGAGCAGGTTCGACTGGATCCGCAGGTCTGGCAGCTGCCTGAGCGGACCGCCCTGACCTGCCTGCACGCCGACCTGGCCGAGCAGGGGATCGACGTGGGACTCACGCTCGACGAGCTGGCCACCCGGGCCCGGGTCTATCTCAACGCGTTCGCCGCGCTGGACCGGCACCGCTCCGCGCCGGGTGGCCCGGGGGTGCGGGCGGTCTGGGCCACCCGGTCGGCTGCGGACGCCCGCACCTGGTGGCGCACCGTGGCCGACGGGCCGGTCGAGGGTCGTTCAGTGGTCGCCGACCACTACTCGGTGCTGCGTCCGCCCGCCGTGCTCGACGTCGCCGAGTTCCTGCACGAGTCCATGGCCAGGGCGCAGGCGACGGGGTCCGCGACCAGGAGGGGAGCATGATGCCGGAGACTGAGAGCGCGGGCAGCGCGTGGTCGGTGCTGCTGCATGAGCACAGCAAGCGGCGGGGGGACGCCACGGCGGTGCGGTCGGGATCGACGTCCCTGACGTACCGGGAGCTACACGCTCTCGCCGGCAGCTACGCCGTACGCCTCGCCGAGCTGGCCCTGCCGCCGGGCAGACCGGTGGCCGTCGACGTCGGTCGCGGGGTGGACCTCCCCGCGGCGATCGTCGGCACCGCCATTGCCGGCCACGTCGCGGTTCCGCTAGGTCGCTCCGACCCCTCCGGATCGGCGTTCCCGGTCGCGGCGACCGTCTCCGTCACCCCGGCCGGACCCGCCGCCGTGGCGACCGGGATCCCCACCGAGGAGCCGGTCACGCCGACGGATCGGCCCTTCATTGTCGTGCGTACGGCGGGGGGCAGACCGGTCGTGCTCGGTCACGAGCAGGTCGACGCGATGCTCACCGACCTGGCCGCCGGGCTGGGTGTCGGACCTGGCGACAGGTCCGTGGCGTGGACTCCGGCCGACCGTGCCGGTGCCGTCGCGGAACTGCTTCTGCCGCTGCGTGCCGGAGCTGAGCTGATCGTCGTCGACGACGACGCGGCCGACCCGGCCGACGTGGTCGGGCTGCTCACCCGGTGGAGTCCCACGCTCGTCATGGCGACGGCGACCCTGTGGACCATCCTGCTGGAGGCAGGCTGGCCGGGTGCGCCGCAGCTGCGGGCCTGTGTGGTCGGCGAACCCTGTCCGGCTCGGCTCGCCACCCGCCTGGCCGGGATCGCCGCGTCGGTGTGGACGGGTTTCGGAACGGCGGAGACCGCCGGCTGGTGCACGCTGCGCCGTGTCGCGCCGGGTGAGTCGGGTGCCCTGCTCGGTCCGCCGATCGGCGGGCTCACCCTGGATGCGCTCGACGCTGCGGGCCGCCCGGTCGGTTCGGGCGACGTCGGCTCCCTGCGGATCGGCGGTCATCTCGTCACCGATGACCTGGCCCGCCGTGGGCCCGACGGCGGCCTGCGGTACGCGGGACGCGCACGGACCACGCAGACCCGGGCTGACGCCGTTCGTCTGACGGAGTTGGAATCGGCGGTCGCGGAGGTCCCAGGCGTCGCGCACTGTGTCGTCACGGAGGTGGACGGGTCCGTCGTGGTCACCGTGGTACCGGAACGCGCGACGGATCCCGCCGGGGTGAGGGCGGCGGTCCAGGACCTCCTGCCGGAGAGCGGAATCGAGGTGCTCACCCGGCCGGTACCGGTGCTCGACGCCGACGGCCGGCTCGACCGCCGCGCCATGACCGCCCCGCCGGCGCCGGTCGCCACCGGGCACAGCCGCGAGGAGCGGCTCATCGCCGAGGTGTGGTCGGACCTGCTCGGAGTGCCGTCGCCGCCGCTGAATGTCAGCTTCTTCGAGCTTGGGGGTTACTCCATGGCGGTGATGAAACTGTCCGCCCGACTACAGGAGACCTTCGGGTTACCCGTGCCGGTGGCCGATCTCTTCGAGCACGACACCATCAGCGGCCAGGCGAAACTCGTCGAGCGCCTGTACGACGAGCAACTGGCCGAGCTGTCCGAATGAACCGGATCATCGCGCTCTGGAGCGCACCACGTTCACGGTCGACGGCCTTTCTGAGGATGATGACGGCGCGCGGCGACTTCACGGTCCTGCACGAGCCCTTCTCGCACGTGGCGGACTTCGGCACGGCTGTCGTGGACGGCCGCACCGTGCACACCGAAGCGGAGCTGATGGCGGCCCTGCGGGCGCTGGCGGAACGGGAACCGGTGTTCTTCAAGGACACCACCGACTTCCACTACCCGGGTCTGCTGGCCGACGACGCCTTCCTGCGCCGGCACACCCATACCTTCATCATCCGTCGGCCCGCCGAGGTGATCGCGTCGCACTACGCGCTGAACCCGGCGCTCCAGCGGGACGAGGTCGGCATCGAGCGGTTGAGCGAGATCTACGACGCGGTGGTCGCAGCCGGCGCCGGGAACCCGGTGGTCATCGACGCCGACGATCTCGTCGCGCGGCCGGAGGCGACCGTCCGGGCGTACTGCGCGGCCGTCGGCATCGACTTCCGCCCCGAGGCGCTGCGCTGGTCGGCGCAGATGCTGCCGGAGTGGGAGAAGACCCGGCGGTGGCACGAGGCGACGGCGCAGACCGACTCGTTCTCGCCGCAGCCGCGGGTGTTCGCCGACACCGTCCAGACCAACGATCTGCTGGCCCGATATCACGAGCATCACCTGCCGTTCTACGAGAGGTTGCGGCAGCACCGGCTGGTCGTCGGGTCGTGACCGACCTCGCCGCGCTGGGCTGGGCCGGGTTGCCGGACGGTGAGGCGCCACGCGGGTGGTTTCCGGGGCGGATCTCGCGGGTCGACCGGCGGTGGTGCACTCTGCTGACCGCCGACGGCGAGCTGCGGATACGCCTCACGGGGGAGCCGGTGTGCAGCGGCGACTGGGTGTTGGCGAGCATCGGCGCGTACGGCCCGCGGCTCGAACGGGTCCTGCCGCGGCGTACCGCGTTGGTCCGCGCGGATCCCGGCCAGGACACGGTCGGGCAGATCGTCGCCGCCAACGCGGACACCGTCGCGGTCGTCGAGTCGGTCGAGCCGACCCCCAACGCCGGGCGTCTGGAGCGACTGCTCGCCCTCGCCTGGGCTTCCGGGGCGAAGGCCCTCGTGGTGCTGGCCAAGTCCGATCTCGCCAGCGAGCCCGTGCTGCTCGCGGCACACTTGGAGGCGTCCGTGCCGGGTCTGGCGGTACACCCGGTGAGCGCGGTGACCGGCGACGGTATCGGTGTGCTCGCCGAGGAGTGCGCGTGGGGGCGCACCCTGGCGCTGGTGGGTGCCTCCGGCGCGGGTAAGTCGAGCCTCGTCAACGCCCTGGTCGGCCGCCCTGTCATGAACACGGCCGAGATCCGGGGTGGCCGTGGTCGGCATACCACGACGTTCCGGGCGCTGGTTCCGGTGCCCGGTGGTGGGGCGGTGATCGACACTCCGGGCCTGCGGGCCGTGGGCATGGCCGAATCGAGCGGTGCGGGTGTCGACGCCGCCTTCGCCGACATCGTGGTGCTGGCCTCGCTCTGCCGGCACGGCGACTGCCGCCACGACGAGCGCGCCGAGGGCTGCGCGGTCGTGGCGGCCCTGGAACGCGGCGAGTTGGCCCGCCGGCGTTTCGACGCCTGGCGCCGGCTGCGCCACGACGTGGCGGTGCAGACCGACCCGCGGGCCGCCCGACGCGCCGTCGCCGAGGTCTTCCGGCAGCGACGGGTGCGCCGCCAGCACCGCGGCAAGTACTGACCTCAGCCCTCCCCGTAATGGCGGACCGCGGCGCGGTAGTGCTCGACCATCAACGGATCGAGCCGTTCCGGGCGACGGTAGCGGGCGCCGAAGCGGCGGGAGTAGCGGCGGAACCAGGCCCGCTTCTCGGTCAGGAAGAAGATGTCGTGGAACGCCATGTTGCGGATCGCGACCATCGGCACCGGGGAGCGAAAGGCGAACAGGTGCGGGTTGCGGGTGGCTGTCTCGCGGCACAGCGGATGGAACGGCGCCATCATGATCTCCTGCTCGACCAGCTCGTCCTTGATGGCGGCGTGCCCGTCGTCGAGCAGGAGCGCCTCTTCGTCGGTGAGCCGGGGCAGCAGTACGAGCATGGCCTGAAGGGTCTGGTTGTGCCCGGCCCAGGCCGTCCGGCGGAACTCGGCCACGGTGGCGCGCAGGCCGGCGACCACACTCGCGCGACCGAGCGGCCGGTCGAGGTCGCGCTCCCGGAAGACCAGCGTGTGCTGGTGGATCGCCGGCCCGACGAACGGGCACACCGCGCCCTCGCGCCGCAGCTCCGGATGGGGCCGCAGGACGAAACCGTCGAGCCAGCCCCACACCGACTCGTGAGCCACCTCGTCGAAGATCGGGTCGACCACCGGACCGAAGAGCGTTCTCGCCATGATGATCACATTCCCCCATGGATCAGTGACATCGACATATATCATCATTGACCATCTCTGACCGACCCACCAGTGCGAACCCAGCCGGGCCGCGTGGCGGTGTGTCACGGGATACCATCGGCCGGGCAACGATCGACCACGGTCACCGCGGGCCGGTTGGTGAAGGGACGTCGATGACTTCGAGCGGTCTGTACGGCTGGTTCCATCGGACTGCGGTCGAGCGACCCGAGCACGTGGCGCTGGAACTGGACGGATGCAGCTACACCTACGCTGAGCTGGAACGGCTCGCTGTCGCAATCGCCGCGACGATCGTCGGTCGCACGGGGGGCACCCCCACCCGGGTCGGGCTGCTGACCAGCCGCAGCATCGTCACCTACGCCGGTTACCTGGCCGTGCTTCGGCTCGGGGCGAGCGTGGTGCCGATGAATCCACGGGTCCCGGCCGCCCGCAACGTGATGATCAGCACCGCTGCCGGCCTGGACGCCACCATTGTGGACGACAGCTCGGGATACTGGTGCGAGGAGTACGTCAAGAAGGCCGGCGTCGAGATCATCGACCTCAGCGGCGGAGTGCCGGAGGCGGTGGATGAGGTCCCGGTGGCCGAGGTCGAACCGGACGCGATCGCCTACATCGTGTTCACCTCCGGCTCGACCGGCCGACCGAAGGGCGTGCCGGTGTCGCACGCCAACATCGGCGCGTTCGTCGAGCGCACGGTGACACTGCTCGGCCTCGGGCCCGACAGTCGCGTGTCGCAGAGCTTCGAGTTGTCCTTCGACGCCGCCCTCAACGAGTTGTTCGGTGCCTGGGCGGCCGGCGGCACCCTCTGCGTCCCGCCACACCGGGAGGTGCTCAACCCCGTCCCGTTCATCACGGCGCGGCGGTTGACGCACTGGTTCGGCATCCCGTCGATGATCTCCTTCGCGCTCCGAGAGGCCCCGCTGGCGTCGACGGAGATGCCGACCCTCCGGTGCAGTGTGCTCGGCGGCGAGGCGCTGACCCGGGAACAGGCCCTCGCCTGGCGGTCGGCGGCACCCGCGGCGCGGATGTACAACTGTTTCGGGCCGACCGAGCTGACCCTGGTGTGTACCGCCTATGAGGTCGGTGCGCCGCAAGGCTGGCCGGACACCTCCAACGGCACCCTGCCGATCGGCGACCTGTACCCCGGCCTTGAGACCGTCTTCCTGGACGAGGAGGGCAGGCCCGTCGCCGACACGACCGGCGGTGAGCTGTGTGTGCGCGGTCCGCAGCGGTTCCTCGGCTACCTGGACCCCGCGGACGACGTCGGCCGGTTCGTGACGGTCGAGGACGGGAAGGCCCGCATCCACGACGGTACCGGCCCGGTCACGCCCCGGCACTACTACCGCACGGGTGACCGGGTGCGGCGCGAGCACGGTGAGCTCGTACACCTGGGACGGATGGACGCCCAGGTCAAGATCCACGGGTTCCGGGTCGAGCTGGGGGAGATCGAGGCGGTCCTGCGTCGCCACCCCGGAGTCGACGAGTTGGTGGTGATCGCCATTCCGACCGGTGACGGGGGAGCGGACCTGCACGCCCTCTACACCGGCGACGAGATTCCGGCCGCCGACTTCGCCGGGCTGGCCGCCGTACTCCCGCTCTACATGCGACCCGGACGTTACCAACGGCGTGCCGAGTTCCCCTGCAACGCCAACGGTAAAGTCGACCGCAGGCGACTCGCCGCCGAGCTCAGCCCCACCGCCGGGCCGGCATGACGGCCCCGGTGGTCCTCAAGTGCGGCGGGGCGGCAGGCGTCGACATCGCCGCCGTGTGCGCCCAGGTCGCCGCCCTGTGGCGGGCGGGCACCCCGGTCGTGCTCGTGCACGGTGGTTCCGCCGCGGTCGCCCGGCTTGCTGCCCGGATGTCCGTGCCGGTCCGCGAATTCGTCTCACCCAGCGGCGTCAAGGCCCGGCACACCGACGACGCCACCCTCGAGGTGCTCACCCTGGCGCTGCTCGGGGAAGTGAAGACCGCCCTGCTCCTCGAATTGCACCGCCAGGGGGTACGGGCGGTCGGGCTGTCCGGGGCCGACGGCGCGCTGCTGCGGGCGCGCCGCAAGCAGGTCCGCGCCCTCGTCGATGGGCGGACCGTCGTGCTGCGTGACGACCACAGCGGCATGCTGACCGGGGTCGACGACCGGATGCTCACGGCGCTGCTGCGGCAGGGCCTGCTGCCGGTGGTCAGTCCGCCGGCCGTCACCGAGGACGGCGCTCTGGTCAACGTCAACGCCGATCGGGTGGCCGCCCGGGTCGCGGTCGCTCTGGGCGCCGCCGAGCTGGTGCTGCTCACGGCCGCGTCCGGTGTGCTGGATGCCGACGGCGCTCCGCTGCCGCGCTGCGCCCTGGCGGCCGAGGGCCCACTGCCGGCGTACGCCGAGGGTGGGATGAAGGTCAAGCTCATCGCGGCGCGGGAGGCGCTGCTGGGCGGCGTCCCCACGGTAACCGTCCGGGACGGCCGTACCGATGGCGCCGGAGGCACCGGAGGCACGCGGGTGACCCTGGCATGACCGACGAGCTCTACGCCATGCCGGCCTCAGCCGGCCAGGAGCGCATGTACCTGATCCACCAGATGCACCGCGGCCACACCCCGTTCCACATCACCGGTGCGTTGCGGATCCGCGGGCCGATGGACGCCGCAGCGCTCGCCGACGCGCTGAACACGGTCGTCCAGCGGCACGAGGCGTTGCGTACGGTCCTGCGACTGGACCGTACCGGTCAGCTGCTCCAGGTGATCCGTGCCTCGTCCCCGGTCGAGCTGACCCGTGAGCAGGTCCACCCGGCCGCCGTGGTCCGCCGGGTGGAGGACTTCGCCCGTACCCCCTTCGACCTGGACCGGGGACCTCTCGTGCGGGCCGCTCTGCTGGGCCTGGGCACCGACGACCACGTCTTCGCCGTCGTGATTCACCACGCCGCCGCCGACGGGTGGTCACTCGGCGTGCTGCTCGACGATCTCGGCGCGGCGTACCGGGCCAGGCTCCTCGGCCGCGAGCCTGAGCTGCCCGACCTGCCGTTGCAGTACGCGGACTATGCGGTGTGGCAGCGTGAACAGCTCGACAGCGGTGCCTTCGACGGGCAGTTGGCGTTCTGGCGCCGGACCCTCGACGGAGCACGGGGGTTGCGACTGCCGTCGGACGGCCCGGCCGAGGGCCGGGCGACGCAGGTCAGCGCGCAGATGACGCTGGCCGCCAGTGAGCACGCCGACCTCGACACCTACGCCCGATCCCGCGGCGCGACCACTTTCATGGTGCTCGTCGCCGCCTTCGCCGCCACGTTCACCGCCTGGTCCGGTGCGGCCGACCTGGTGCTGGTGACGCCCGTCGCGGGCCGTACCCAACCTGATCTGGACCGGGTCGTGGGCCTGTTCAGCAACACCGTGGCGCTGCGCGTCGACACCGCCGGCGATCCCACCTTCGACGAGCTCGTCGGTCGTGTCCGGCGCACCTGCCTCGACGCCTTCTCCCACCAGGACGTGCCGTTCGAGCGGGTGGCCGAGGCGCTCGCCGTGCGGGGCCGCCGTCCGGAACCCGTTGCCCGGGTGATGGTGGCGTACGGCAACACCCCGCCCGCAGCGGCCCGGCCCTTCCCGGGCGCGTCGGTCGAGCCGGTGGAACTGCCGGCGAACACCGGCGGGCTCGACCTGGCCGCCGCCCTGGACCCGGCTCCGGACGGCGGGATCCGCGGCTACCTGACCGGGGACGGTTCGCTGTTCGGGGAGGCGACGGTCGGCCGGGTGGCCCGGGCGGTGAACGCGGTGCTCGACGATGCCGCCGCCCTCGGTGGCCTGCGACTGTCGGAACTGCCCCTGCCGGTGGGGGCAGAACGGTGAGCGTGAGGGGCTGACGGTGCGACTTGGCGATCTGTCGGCGGGGCAGCGGGCCCTGCTCGACGCGATGCTCATCGACGAGGGCGTGGCGGCGGCGCCACGCATTCCACGACGAGACGGGGATCGCGGACGGGCTCCGCTGACCGCCGGGCAGGAGGCGATCTACTTTCTGGAGCGGCTGCGCCCCGGCAGCGCCGCGTACACCATCGCCGGTGCCGTGCGATTGACCGGTGACTTCGATCCGGCCGGGCTGTGGCAGGCACTGCGCCTGGTCGTCGAACGACACGAGGCGCTGCGGACCGGCTTCCGGGAGTCGGCCGACGGGGAGCCGGAGCAGTTCGTCGTCCGCGATGTTCATGTCGATCTCGACGAGCGCACCCTCGACCTCGCCGAGGACGTCGACCGGGTGGTGCGTGAGTTGGCCGCGCGGCCGTTCGACCTGGGCGAGCCGCCGTTGTTGCGAGCGACCCTGGTCCGCTCACCGGGTGCCGGCGACGCATTGCTGGTCCTGTGCGTGCATCACCTGGTGATCGACGGCGGATCGTTGCCGATCGTGCTGGAAGATCTTGCCACGGCCTGGCGTACGGGGGCAGTGGCGGCACCCGCCACCGCCGTCGAATTCGGCGATGTCGCGGCCTGGCAGCGCCAGTGGCTGGACAGCGACGAGCACGCCCGCCAACTGGCCGACTGGGTCCGTCGGCTGGACGGCGCCGCGCCCGCGGCGCTGCTGACCGACCATCCCCGTACGCCGGAGACCTCGGCGGCGAGCGCGTGGTGTCCCGTCACGATTCCGGCAGATGTCGTCGCGGGACTCCACCGACTGGCCGAGGGGGAGCGGGCGACGCTGTTCATGGCGTTACTGGCGGCCTGGTCTGTGGTGCTCGCCCGCTGGTCTGGCAGCGAGGACCTGGTGATCGGCGCACCCGTGGCGGGACGGACCGTGGCGGAGACCGAACGCATGGTCGGCTTCTTCGTCAACACCCTGCCGCTGCGCGTCGACGCATCGGGTGATCCGACCTTCCGGGAGCTGCTCGGCCGGGTGCGCGATGTCGCGTACGACGGGTACGAACGGCAGTCGGTCCCGCTGGAACGGATCCTTCGTACGCTGCGCCGGTCGGGTGGGGATCTCATCCGGCACGCGCTGACGCTGCACACCATCCGCCCAGCCCGCCTGTCGCTGCCCGGCGTCGAGGCCGAGCCGGTGCCCGTGCACACCGGAGCGGGCCGCTTCGAGTTGGAACTCCAACTGGAGCCGACGGCCGACGGCAGCCTGACCGGGCGACTGGAGTACGCCACGGACCTGTTCGAACCGGCCAGCGCGGACGGGTTCGCCGCTGCTTTGGGTTTGGTGTTGGCCGGGGTGGTGGCTGACGCGTCTCAGCGGTTGTCGCGGCTA
>NZ_JBNCLD010000032.1:0-30330 GCF_049844505.1 Micromonospora sp. DT229
CCCGACAATCCCACTACACACGCCGCCTCAACCTCGAACTCCAGCCATGATCCCGAACGGCGGCTGCCGTACTAGAGACACCGGCATTCCTGATTGGCGGATGCCCGCCCGACAGAACTGGGCAGGGGGCAAGATGACATCTTGCCCCCTGCCCAGCCATGGGTCCGGGGCCGGTCAGGTTGCCTCTGACATCCTTGTGAAGGCCGGGCAGGAACTTGCGCGCCGGTGAGAATGGCCGTGGGCGGATCGAGGCCGCCAGCATCCAGGCGAGCAAGCGGACGGTGACGAAGCGCCTCAGAGGCCAACGCCGGTCAGGGGGTTCGCTTGCCAGCGGTTGATGTCTTCAATGTAGCCATACAGGGTGGTGGAGCCATCCTTCCAGCCGCCGGCGCGAGCGATGCGTAGCGGGTCGGCGCCAGCACGATAGGTCTCGGTAGCAAAGCCGCGGCGCAGACTATGGCCGGACCATGCGGAGTGGTGGTCGAGGCCGGCTCCAGCGGCGGTGCGGGCAACAATCAGGGCGATGGCCTGGCCGGTAAGGCGGCCGTCGGCGCTGCCGCGGCCGGTGGGGACGCGACCGAGGCGGCCGTGACGGTCGATGCGGACTAGTAGGGGACCACTCGTACGCCCATGGTCGGCCAGGGTGGTCAGCCACGCCTGTGTGGTGCGGACCGGACAGGTGTGCGGGTGAGTGCCCCAGGGCAGCGCGGCGGTACGGCCGACGGAGTCGTGGTCGGTCTTGGCAGTGCGTACCGCGACTTGCAGGCCCTCGGGAGTGAAGGTGAGATCCGCGACGTCCAGGGCGGCAAGTTCACTGCGCCGGGCACCGAGGGCGAAGCCGAGCACGAGCAGAGCGGTGTCGCGGATGCCGGCGGGGGTGCTGCGGTCGAGGACCGTGACCATGGCACGTAAGGCGGTGATGGTGACGGGAGTTGCCTTGCGTACCCGTACGCCGGTGCCGTTGGTGGCCCGGTCGCGCCGGTACGACCGCAACACTGCCCGCGGCCCTTCGGTGGGCAGCGGGCCGGCGCCGGCGGCTCGGTGGGCAGCAGCGATCGCGGCCAGGGCTCGCTCGATGGTGGCGGGGGCGCGTCCGGCGTCGGCGAGGGTGTTGACGTACTCCGTGACGACCAGGTGGAGGTCTGACCTGCCAGCCAGGAGGACGTGCAACGTGGCGGCGAGTTCGTCGACGTCACTGCTGGCGTCGGGTGGTACGTCCAGCAGTTGCTGGTCTGTGCACCAGGTGAGGAACCTGCGCAGGTCTCCGGTGTAGGCGCGCCGGGTGCTTTCGGGCATGGCGCGGCGCAGCCGGTCTCGTGTGCCAGCTGACAGCGTCATCGGCTGCCGACTCGCGGGCAACGCAGGAGTGATGACGGCGTTCTCGGGCGGCGTCGTCATGGCTGGTGGCCCACCCGTGATCGCGGTCGGTTCTGAGTCACGAGAAGGAACATTATCGTGAATGAGGGAGCTCGGTCTTCCTGAGCGGGAGATGCCGAAGATCCATTCGATGGCGGTATGCGCGGAGATCAACGCAGTTTGTCGATTACGTCCGCCAGCGCCCCGATCCGCTTGACCGCGTCCTCGTCGCTGTTGCGTGCGATCTCGCTGGCCGTCTGCGCGACCTGTCGTTGCGTCAGCGTGCGGATCACATCGACGATCAGTGGACCGACCACGATGGCGGCGGCCAGGACAGCGCCGACCGTCGGCTGGCCCGTCAGCGATGCACCACCGACGATCGTGCCCGCGCCGAACGTCGCCGCCATCCGAACCATAAGTGCGCTGCCACCACGTACCGGGGAGGAGTTCTTCGGCATCTCTCACCTCCTTTCAAGATCATTCCCAGGGCATGAAAAAACCCCGAGTGTCTACTCGGGGTCACATGTCGGTGCAGGCGTGTGGGAGGGGGCCTCATCTCCTTCTTGTCAGGGGAACCGGGCCGGCGGCGTCGGGCAGGGTGGGGCCCGTCGGGAGGTGAGTGCTGCACGTCGCGTCTGGTGGTGCTCTGTCCAGATCAATCGCGTGTTGGGAGTCGACGTAGCCCGGGAGGCATCTGTTGAAGACAACCCACTGTCGACAAGAACAGGAACTATGCGGGCACCCAGACGCGGGTGGCATCGTTCGTCACGCCTCTATGCGGCCCGGCGGTGCTGTGATGCCTACCCGAACTGTGGACAGACTCCTGCTACAACAGCGAGTGGTCAATCATCATGCAGCAGCGGGAGGTCCAACGTCAACCCGTCGCCGGCCGCGCCCTGAGCACCGCTTGTCGCGTTCGATGGCAGCGGCCTGATCCAACGGCGAGTAGACGTTGCGACCTACGCGGATTGCCTGGAGGCCGTCGCGTCGCCGCCAGTTGCGGACCATCTCGGTGGTGACGTCGGTGCCGAGCGCGGCGGCGATCTGGGCGGCAATCCCGTACCTGCGGCCGTCGATCTCGATCATTCATCCAGGGTATCCGGGCGGACCGGGCCAGATGTTCAGGGACCTGTCGAGATAGTGATACGGGTTTGGCGGGGTGCGTCATCCCTCGATCTGCAGCCTCAGGTCAAGTTGATCGCGTGAACGCAGTTGGCGTACGGGCGGACGCTTCGATGTCGTCCTCACCAGTCCGCCCTTTTGCCGGTCCTCGAACGGCAAAAGGGGCTCTACCTGCGTAAACGTCCATACAGGAGGACGTGCAAACGGCACCGTCCGACATAGTGCGGCCTAATGGGGTACTGGGGCAGTAGAGTAACCCTCCGACGTGACGTTCCAATCCCACCCTCGGGACGGACTCCGGGTCGCACCCACCAGTAAGGGCGCCCGGGTGCGAATCCGAGACCCCCGGGAGATGGAGGTACGCCATGTCGAACCGATCGTCCCGGGTGCGTCGGCCTCTGTGCAGGTGCTCCCCGAAGCCCCGCCGCTCCACCAGATGGTGGCAGTGGAAGAAGGTCACCAATGCGGTGATCCTCCTGATGGAGGTCGCGGCCAAGGCGGTGGCCATCTACCGGGTCTGGAAAGGGATGTAGCCCCGCGTAGCGGGGCTACATGACCGGTCGAAGGGCGCTCCGCTCGAAGGTTCCGAGGCCAGAGGGCGGGGCGTTCTTCATGTTGTTTTCTACTTTTGCGGCGCGTAGCCACTCTCGCAGTCTGTCATAACTCGCGATATGCCGACCATCCGACTTACAAGATTCCGCCTGCTGCGAGTATGGGTTCGGCCCGGCGACGGGGCACCGGTTGACGGGTTCTTGGTAGCAAGGTGGGGGTACGACGGACCGGTGATCAGTTAGCGATGCTGCGGAATCAGATGCCGTTGGCGTCAGGGAGCTGCGCAAGAACCTCTGGGGGTGCGGGTTCAACCGGGAGCGGGCGGGTGTCGGTGTGCTTGTCGGGGCCGCACCGGCTAAACGGGCCGTACTCTGCGGCGAGGGCGGCGAGGTGCGGGTCGAGGTGGTCGCGCCACCAGATGCTCATGCCAGTCTGCGGGTCACTGACCCGCAACGTCTCCCAGGCCCGCCACAACGCGTAGAGGCGGGAGATCGCTTCCGGGTGGGCCCACCAACGCGGGCACCAGTTCATCCCGGAGGTCGGTCCGCTGGCGAGGCGTCGCTCGACGACGTGGGCGAGGTAGTTCCCGACGAACGCCTCGACGTCGCGGAAGACCGGCTCGTTGCCATCGGACTCGGCGGTGGGCGGTTCGCCTCCGGGATCGCCGGCGAGTTCGCCGAGCAGTGCGGTGAGGTCGGCGACGGGGTCGGAGGTCGGGCTGGTCATGCGATCGGCTCCGGCGGGGCGTCGGGGGAGAGGGTCCAGTCGGTACGGCTGTCGGGGTCCCAGCGGGCGATCGAGGCCCGGATCGCGGCGGCGTGCGGGCCGTCCTGCCAGGGGGCGGTGCGGGCGAGCGCGGGTGGTGCCCCGGAGGCGTAGACGACCATCCGGCCGCGGGGGAGGGCATGCAGGTCGGAGACGTCGAGGATGCGCTGGCGGCGGGTGGAATGGGAGACCGACCGGTTGCCCCAGCCGGACCCGCTGCTGCTGGTCGAGCGGGTGGTGACATCGTGCTCACCGATGAGCTTGGAGAGTTCCTCCAGCCAGTCGGGGTCGGCGACGCCGCCGCCGTACGTGCGGACGTTCGCGGCGGACCAGAGTTTTCGCATGCCCTCGCGCCCCCACACATCGACGCCCTGAGGGTAGGACTGAAGGATCGTGATGATGGGCAGGCCGTGGGAGCCGTAGTACGAGTACAGGTTGGGTAGTTGGCGTAGCCGGCAGATGTTGGCCGCTTCGTCGAGGATGCTCAGCAGCGGCGGATCCAGGCGCCGGCCGGCCGAGGCGCGGGCCTGTAGTTCACCAGCGCGCAGGACGGCGTCGGTGAGCGCGGCTACCAGGGGGGCGGGGGAGCCGGGGCCGCCCTGGGAGAGCAGGTACAGCACGTCGGTGCTGACGACGAACGCGGCCGGGTCGAACTCGAGCACCCAGCCGCGGGTGGGTGTGACCCAGCGGGTGACGGCCGGCTCGGTGAGGCACATGAGCATCTTCTGGGCGCCGGCGTAGATGCCGCCCCGGGTCTTGTCGGGCATGTTGACCACGCCGGCCACCGCGTCGGCGGGAAGGTCGAAGCCTCGGTCGCGCAGTAGGAGGGCCGGTTCGTCGTCGCGAGGGCTGACGGCCCACCGGTACGCGGCGAGGATGTCCCGCCCCGACACCGCAGCGGCCAGCAGCAGGTTCGCCACCAGCTCCTCAGAGCTGGGGTCGAAGAAGGCATCCCGGCTTACGCCGGGTTCGCGTTCGGCGGCCGCGAAGTGCTCGGCGAGGCGCCGGGCGTCGGTGATGGTGGCCACGGCGCGCAGCGGGTTCCACCACATGCCCTGCTCGGCGCCGAGGATGTGCTGCGGGTCGAACGCCCACACCGATCCTCGGGCGGCGCGTACCTCTCGGGTGGCGTCGACGATGTCGCCCTTGACGCTGGTGACCAAAGTCGGACCGGGTGCGGCGACGATGGCAGGGATGGCCCGGCTGGTGGTCTTGCCGGTGCGGGGGCCCCAGATGTCGATCGCCATGTCCTCCCAGGACTGGCGCAGTGCCATCCCGCCGGCGACGGTGGTGCCGATGAGCACGCCGAGCTGGTCGGGGTCGGGCCGGTCGACGTCGGCGAGGCTGGGCCGCAGCCGCCGGCCGCTGTCGGCGATCCCCTTCGGGCCGAGGTGCGCCAGGTCGGCACGGCTGGCCATTCGCCGGGCGGCCGAGTCGACTCGGGTCCGCCGCCGGCGGATCCACCGCCTGATCGCGACTACCGCCCCGATCAGCAGCAGCAGGATGGCGAGCTGGCCGACTGCGACGAGCGTGCAGGCGGTGGTCCAGGTGATGTCTCCGCGCAGCACGGCGAGGGCCACCTGGATCGGTTGGCCGCCGGTGTATCCGGGCGGGCGGGTGAGCACGACCGGTAGCCACACTGTGCCGGCGAGGACCAGGACCAGGGCGGCGAGCCCGCCCACGATCAGGCCGGCATCGTCGTGTCCGCCGCGCGGCCCAGCGGGCCGGCTCATGTCATCGTCCAGCGGAAGTCGGTGTTGCCCAGGGCTTTCTCCACCTCGGTGGGTTCCAGGTGTACGGGGATGCCGGGGCGGGATCCGACCTTGATCAGGAAGTTTCCGCGCCCGACGGTCTCACCGCCCTCGGCGGTCGTCCACGACGGTGGTGCCGACCAGGACAGCACCTCACGCCGTTCGGCCTGCGACAGCGGCCGTACCCGCGAGACGGAGTCGAGTTCCTGCTCGGAGCAGGGGCCGATCATCAGCACGGCCGAGCGTTCGGCGAAGCCCCTGGCCTTGGCCCGGTCGTGGGCGGTGGGAAGCGCTTCCAGGTCGGCGAGGGAGTGGGTGATGAAGGCGGTACCGGTGCCCTTCTGCCGGTTTAGCCGGGTGAGCCCATCGGCGCGGTCGACCAAGCCGTGTCCGATCCGCAGTGCCCGCCACAACTCGTCGAGCACGGTGAAGAAGGTGCGCGCGGGCGCGAGGCCGAGGTCGGCCATCAGGTGCGCGGCTTCGACCTGGGCGAAGCCGTACGACCAGGTGGACAGCAGGGTCGCGGCGGTGCGCAACTCGTCGGTGTCGTCGATGCCGGAGATGTCGACGCAGACGGCCGGGGTGTCGAGGCGGATGGCGGTGGTCGTCTGGCCCTCGAAGGTGTCGCCGAGCGGGCCGTGCAGCAGCGCCAGAAGGGTGCGGTGCAGCGCTGCGGTGTCCTCCCGGAACCGCGGGAGATCTCCTTCTTCCTGCCAGAGGGTGACCGCGCGGACCTGGGCGGGGGCGTCGCGGATGACGGCCAGGACGTCGGAGAGCACTGGCTGGGTGTCAGTCTCCCGTTCAGCGAGGTAGCGCAGGGCAGCGGCCAGGACGGTGGTCTCGTCGGAGCTGACCGGGCCCCGGCGGACCAGGGTGGCCAGGGCGATCAGCATGTTCAGCCGCCGGTCGGTGACCCCTGCGCGGACGACGGCGGCGCTGCGCTCGTCGACGCGGTCGAGGACCTGCCGCCACGGGCCGGCGTCGAGGGGGTTGATCCGGTCCAGGCCGGGCCCTACCCGCAGCACCTGCCCGCCGAGGGCGCGGACCAGTTCGGCGTAGTCGGGCTTGAGGTCGCCGAGGATCAGCGGGGTCACGCCCTGTGCGGTGAGGCCGAGGACCATCCGCCGTACGGCCGTGGACTTGCCCATGCCGGGTTCGCCCTCAATCCACACCGACGGGTTGTTGATCAGCCGAGCGCGGGTGTACCAGGAGATCGGGTCGAAGCAGACCGCGCTGCCGGTGTAGAGGTGCCGGCCGACCGGTACGCCGATCATCGGTGTGGACGCGCCGGTGCCGAACGGGAACAGCCCGCACACCTGGACGGTGGTGCCGCGGTACTCCGTCGGCGGCTCGATCCATGACCACCGGCCACCGCCGGGCCCGGTGTAGCCGAGCCGGCCTGGCCTGCGGGCGGCTTGTCGACGCGGTGGCGGCGGGGTGCTGCTGTCCCGGGTGCTGATAGTCATGCCGGACGTCCTAGAAGGGGATCGTGGCGTGGGTGGGCAGCACGACACCGGCGGGCAGGCCGGCGGCGAACCCGGCAGCCTGGCAGCCGTACATCGGTCGCAGCACCAGGCGGGCCTCACCTGCGCGGGCCCGGATGATGCCGGAGGCCTCGTCGAGCTGCTGTTCCTCGGCGACGGTGGCGGTGACCAGCACGGTGAACCGGACGACGCCGGCGCCGGCGGCTTCCTCCTCCGCGGCCTGCTCGGCGGCGGCGAGGTCGGTCATGTCCCGAGCGCTGGGTCGGTGCTTTTTGCTGGCCAGGAACCGAGCGTCGCGTTTGTCGGACTCCACCAGCCGGGCCGCGTCGCCGGGGGAGTAGGGCCGGTAGACCATCGTTACCCGCTTGCGCAGCAGCTGCGGATCGGGGTCGGTGAGCCGGGCGAACAGCCGCGAGTAGACCACGCCCCGGGGAGCCTCGACCATGCACCAGGTGCGCGAAAAGGCGGAGTCGTGCCGGTAGGAGTCCCAGCTCTCCCGGGTGGCCACCGGTCCGGCCTGCGGCCAGCCCGGGGTCAGCTGTGGATCACGGGCGAGATCCACAGCGACGGCCGGGTCGTAGGCGGCTCGCACCACTCCGGCGAGGCTACGCGCCGACATCGGCGTGATCCCGGCACCGGTCGCGCCGGTCAGGCTGGCGTGCAGGTGCGGCAGTCGGCCGGCGACCTCTCGGCAGACGTCCTCGTGGGACATCGACCGGCCGGGTGGGGCGGTGTAGGTCAGCGAGACTCGGGTGTCGACCGTCGCGGAGCCGGCCGGGGACGACTCGACCACGTCGTTGAGCACTTGCAGGGCCAGCGCTGGCGCGTCCGGCCGGGACGTGGCGGCGACCTCGGCGGCGAGCCGGGTGCCAGGATCTGGGGTGGTCTCGACGGTGACCTGCGCCTGCACCAGCTGCGGCTCGCGGGACAGCGCCGACAACCAGGAGGCCAGGTGTGCCACACGGGCGTCGATGACCGACTGGTCGACCAGGTCCAGCCCTTCCGGCGAGCACCGCAAGGTCACGGTGTAATGGCGGCTCTGCGGGACCACGACGACCGCGAGGAGGCCGGAGCGTCCGGTCTCCACCTCGTACACCTCGGAGCGGGCCAGGACCCCAGGTAGCTGGTGGGCGGCGGCGACCCGGGAGGCGACGCCGGAGACGTAGATGTGGTGACGGCGCGCCCGGGTGAGCCACCACGCCACCCGCGCGGTGATGACCTGGAACCCGGTACGTCCGTTGACCCGGATCGCCAACGGGGCGAGGACCAGAACGCCGAGGATCGCCGTGAGCAGCGAGGCCAGCGGAGAGACCGGCAGCATGGCTGCGGCGAGCACCATGACCAGGAACGCCGCGATGGTGCCCGCCGGCCCGAGCCCGAATAGGCCAGCACCGCGGCCGAGTCGCCAGTTGCCGTACGTGCGCTGCTCGGTTGGCCGGTCGCGTACTCCGGTACTCACGATGCCTCACCGTCCACCGCACCAGAGGCGGTACCACCGACCTTACGTACGGCGGCGGGGCCAGCCTTCGCTGCGGCGGCACCGCCGGCCACGGCTACCCCGGCCGGGCCGGCCGCCGCTGCGGCCCCGGTACCCGCTGCCGTGCCTGCGGCTGCAGAGCTGGTGCCGGCACTCGTACCCGCAGCTGCCCCCGAGCCGGCTGCGGCGCCACCCGTCGCACCCGGGCTGGCGCTGGTACCGGTGCCTGCTCCAACTCCGCCAGATGGGCGCTGTGACGGAGCCGAAGGCGACGCGCCATCGGGCCGGCCGGTGCTGCTGCCTGTCTGGCTTCCAGAGCCGCCACCCTTCCCACCGCCGCTATTTGACAACCGCACCGCGCCGGACGCGATCTGTCCGGCCGCAGAGACAGCCGCCACACCGACACCGCTGGCGCCGCCACCGCTGGACAGCACCGACACTGCCGGGGCGATCAGCCGCAGCAGCGCCGGCAGCGCCACGATCGCCATGCAGAACATCACGAGACCCGTGAGCAGGTCAGTCAGGGTTTGACCCTCGCCGAGGAGCCAAAACACTGCGGCGTAAATCGTCGCGGCGGCCGGCTTGTAGAACACCAGGGCGAGCAGCCACGTCAGGTATCGGTTGCGAACCGCCTGCCCAGAGCCCGAGATACCTGCTGCGGCGGGCACCGGCAGGAGGCCAGCCAAAAGGATGAGCCCGGCGTTGCGGGCCAGCAGCATCAACAACTGCACCATCGTGGCCAGGAACATCACCAACGAGACACCGATCACCAAGATCGGCGACAAGGTGGAAGTGGCGGCAGCCGGGGTAAGCAGCAGCAACCGCTCACCAAGGTCACCACCAGCCGAGGCCTTGAGGATCTCGTCCGAGTACTTATCGCCGATGGCGATGAGCACCTGCACTGCCGGCACGCCAGCGCCGGTTATCACGACCAGGGCCACCAGGCCCTTGGCGATAGAGCCCGCTTCCCGGCCGTTTCGCTCGATGGCCAACCGGATCGCCCCGACCAGCAGGGCACCAACTGCAACCGCGACGACCAACCAGTTGGTGTAGGAACGCAGGTAACCGACAGTCCCCTCGCAGACCAGCCGCCCAGCATCGTTGAGCCGGCACGAATCAGACGTCTCCGTTGTGGGGATGGCCAGCCAACCGGCTACCACCGCCCGGAGCATCTCCGCTGCAGCTTCGGAAGCATGCTCGGCAATATCCTCGAGGTGTCCGCTGGCAGCGTTTGCTAGCCACTGACCGGGGACGCAGATTGGGTTGATCGGCGGGCATTCGGGCATTTACTGCGGCCCCCACTGAACAACGCCCGAGAGGCTATCGGTCACGCGGTTGACTGAGAGCCAGGTACCGCCCGGGGGTGCCTGCATGCGCCAGTCGCCGTCGCGCCAAAGCAGCGTCAGTGACAGGACGTGATAGCGCGGGGTCCCGGCGGACGGGGCGCGGAGCACGAGCCCGATCACGGCGGTATCGGGGGTGTAGGACTGGTAGCTGAAGCCAGCTATCTGACTCAAGGCGCCGGGATCCGCTGGACCGGTGTCGGCGGCGCGGAGTTCTGCGAGCAGTTTGTTTCGGTCGGCACTCGGCACGAACTGTTGTTCGATGGTCGGCTCCCAGCGCTCCCGGCCGAGGGTGTGACTGGACCTCACCATGATCTGCGCGGCGGCCATCAACGCGCCTTCGGGACTGTGTGCGTAACCAGAGGCCGTGGTGTCTGTGGTCTGCTTCGGGCCGGCGGAATCGCTGACCGGCACGGCTATCGGTCCGATGAGTTCCCACCGGATGCCATTCGGCGCGGCTGTCGGTACGGCGGTGGGTAGCGGCTGCCCTGGTGTGCTCGTGGTGGCCGGCGGCTGGGCTGGCGGTGGCGTCCCGTCGACGACGTCGTGGTCATTGCCACCTGGAGCGAGAATGGCGATCAACAGCCCAGCCATGACGATGAGTGCCACCAGCACCGCGGCGGCGATGAAGCCGGGCCGGGTCCACGGCGGGCGCTCGGCGAAGTCCTGGGAAGCGGATTCTGGGGTACTGGGCATATCAGTTCCCTAGCCGATAAGTGCGCCGACGATCGCGGACGCACTGCCGATCAAAACGCAGGCGGCGAAGACCCAGCCCAGTTGGGAGACGTTGGTGTCGTCGCCGCGGCGGTGGGAGATGGCCATCTTCGCGGCGGTGTAGAGCATCCCGGCGACGCAGGCTGCCACGGCCAGCCACGCGATCCACTGAAGGATGAGTAGAACTCCATGTCCGGCGACACCAGGAGGCGCTACACCGCCACCAGGGTTAGGGATACCAGGTTTGGGGGTGGGGGCGGGTTCCATCAGGATGCTTGCCTGCGCCCAGCGGCCGATCATGGTCGTGGTTGTCCTTTCTGCTTCGCTTGCAGCGTGTGCCAGATCGCGGTGCGCAGCGCTTCGATGTCGGGCGGGGTGCCGATGTCGTTCGGCTCGTCGACGGCGAGTAGTTCGTCGATCCATCCGACGCGCCAGATCTGCGGCGCCCAGCCGCTAAGTAGCTGTAGACGCTCGGTGGCGATACGGGGAGGGCGCCGCGGTGACGCGGCGACGGCGACGACGCCGAGTAGCCAGGTCATGCGGGCCACCCCGGCTCGGCGGCGCCATTGCTCGACGGCGCCGGTGGCGGACCAGGTGCCGGACGCCGACGCCCGGCACACGAGGATGACCTGGGCGCCGGGCATCGCCGGCGTGAGCGCGGGCCAGGCTGCCCCGAAGTCGGTGCCGACGCCGACCATTCGAGCGAGGGTGCTCGTGCCGGCGCCACCGTGGCAACCGACCCACCACAGCGGCGGCCATCCGCTCCGGTAGTGATTCTCGGGAATCGCCGCGAGGGGAAGCTGAGGTACGGCGGTCGGGCGGGTTCGGCGTGCCGCGACTGCGCCGCTCTTCACCGCCCGGGCCCGCGTACGACCGCCCGGTTACCACCCGTCACTTGACGCCTCCCCCACGTACCAAGGTCACTGACGAGTGCCTGACAGTAGCACTGTGTTTCCGAAGGGTTCTATGGTGATTGATCTGTCAACGCAGGACGCGATCGGAGCATCACGGGGGGCGTCGAATGGCATGGGCAGCGTCCGCTGTCACCGGTACGGCTCGACTGCGCGGACTTGGCCTGGCGGCGGTCATGGTGGTCCTGCTTGGTGTTGGAGGGTGCGCGGAATCGGATACGCCGGTGGTGCCGGCGCCGGATCCCAGTAGCCCGGTGCCACCGACCATCGGCGACGCCGCAGCGACGCCGACGCCTGGTGAGTCCCCGGGCCGGGACGACCACGGACGGGATGAGCGGATCGTATCGCCGCCGCCAGCGGCACAGGCACCAGCAGTAGCCGTACGGTTCGCGCGGGCTTGGGTCCGTTCGGACCTGGCCGCCGATGAGTGGTGGCGGCAGGTCGCGAAGATCTGTGACGACGGTTTCGCCGAGCAGTTGCGGACCGTCGATCCGGCGCGCGTCCCGGCGGCCCGAGTGGTTGGGCAGCCGAAAGCCACGAGGTCGCCGAAGGACGGCGCCGCCGAGTACGAGATCGCCACTGACGGAGGGACATTGACCGTCAAGGTGGCGGCTCTGGCCGGGCGTTGGTTGGTCACCGGTAACGACTTCCAGCGTGCGGTCGGATGAACCGCAAACCGGTCGCGTTGGCCGTGGCGGTGGTGGCGGTAGTGGTGCTGCTGTGCGGCGGCACGGTGGCGCTGCCGGTGCTGATGTTCGGCCAGGAGCGGGCGGAAGCCGCCGCCTGCGAGCTGCCGCCGCTACCCGACGGCACAGTGCCCGACGTGGGCAGGTGGAGCGGTGCCCAGGTGGCTAACGCAGCTGCGATCGTCACCGTCGGGCGGCAACAGGACATACCTGCTCGCGGCTACGTGATTGCGCTGGCGACCGCGATGCAGGAGTCCACGTTGCGCAACTTGGCGAACGCCAACGTGCCCGAGTCGCTGAACCTGCCGCATGAGGGCGTGGGCCGCGACCATGACTCGGTCGGGCTGTTCCAGCAACGCCCGGGGTGGGGCACGGTGCGCGAGCGGATGACGCCCAGCTACGCCGCAGCGAAATTCTACGAAGCCCTGGCGCGGGTCGAGGGCTGGGAACGGATGCGGTTGACGGACGCCGCGCAGGCGGTGCAGCGCTCCGGCTATCCAGAGGAGTACCAGAAGTGGGAGGACGACGCCGAGCTGCTTGCCGCCGCGGTGCTCGGTCTGCCGGACATCCGCGATATCGGTGGTGGCGCTCCGACCGCCCCCTGCGGCCTGGACGAGTTTGGGCCGGTGCCGGTCGGGCCGGGCGGGTGGGTGCAGCCGCTGAACGCCTTCGTCGGCAGTCCGTTCGGACCCCGGGGCGGCCGGCTGCACGCCGGGGTGGACATGTCGAAGGCTGACGTGCGGGGCGACCCGATCCGGGCAGCGTCGGGCGGCGTAGTCGAGCAGGTCAAATGCGACTGGTACACCACGTGCGACCGGGACGGGCACACCGGTGCGCGGGGCTGCGGCTGGTACGTCGACATCCGCCACCCCGGCAACATCGTCACCCGCTACTGCCACATGATCCGACGCCCCGAGGTGTCTATCGGCCAGCAGATCGCGGCGGGTGCGGTGATCGGGTTCGTCGGCAACAGCGGCGGCAGCTCCGGCCCGCATCTGCACTTCGAGGTGCACGTCAACGTCCCAGCCGGCCCGTACAACGCCAACAGCAGCAACGCGGTCGACCCGGTGCCGTTCATGCGGAGCCGTGGCGCGCCGCTTGGGGCGCGGCCATGAACGCCAACACGACAGCGGCCACCCCCGTGGGAGAGGCCGCCGTAGTGCCGTGCCTGTCGCTGTTACGCCTGCCCACCGGCGTCGGCGTGCACGGTCTGGTCGTCAAGCTGCTGCGGACCGGAGAGCGAGGCCGGCCGGCGCGAACGGCGACGTTTGGCGGTGCTCGACTCCGGCGCATCCAGACCGAGCCTGGCCAGGTCGTCCACCGTCCATCCACCCTCTATTGCGGCGGCATAGCGCTCGGCGTAGCGGGCGTTGGCGGCACGCAGGGCCTCGGCCAGTTGGTCACGGTCGTGCCGGGCCGTCGCCGCCTCACCGACCAGGTTGGCACGCTCGCGCAGCAAGCCCAGCGCCGCCCGCTCCGTCTCCGCGCGGACAGCCTTGGCGCTCTGCTCGACCATAGATTCCTCCCCCAGGATGTACCGCTCTGGTGTTTGTGGACGCCTACCTTAGCGGCCAAGATCGATCGCTACGGTCCCGCTTTTCCACCCTTCCTCCGGACCGGTGGGGGCGCCATCAACGCCAGCCGAGGGCGTCGACCAGGGGCAAGGGTGGGCCCCAGGCCCATCGGGCAGCGACGCGCAGCGTCCTTGATGTGGGGCGGCGACCGGCCATCCTTTGCGGCCCCCACGGAGTGGGTCCGTGGTACGCACCATCAGGTGCGTTCGGCGCAACCGCACACCCACATCTCACGTACGCGGCCCGCCTCATTCGTCGGAGCAAGTTGGAGTAAAAGTCTGACTTTTGGTCAGACGGGCCGTGCTGCGGCCGGCCGAGACACGACGGACAACATCCGTCGGGAGGGTGGTCGACGTGGCTGATCCGGCGCAGGTCGGCGTGGTTCGGTTCGGTGCGAACCAGCGCCGGCGGCGTGCCCACAGCGACGACGATCCACGCGTGCATCGGGTGACCGTGCGGCTGTCCGAGGCGGAGATGGCGGCGGTCGAGGCGAATGCGGCGGCGGCCCGGATGGCCACCTCGGCGTATCTGGCGGAGGCCGGATCGGCGCCGCTGGTGCCCGCCCCGGCCGGTCCAGACGGCGCCGCGGAGACGGGGCCGTTGCTGGTCGAATTGATGGGCGTGCACCGGCAGGTGCGGGGTGCGGCGCACAACCTGAACCAGGCCGTAGCGCGGCTGCACTCCACCGGTGAGCCGGCCAGTGACCTGGCAGCGGCGGCGGCGTACCTGGCGAGAGTGGCGGCGCGTGCCGACGAGCTGGTGACCGCGATCGCCGCCGCGCAGACGGGTCGCCGATGATCCCGAAGGTGACCTAGGGCAGCCGGGTACGCGGTCTGCTGGAGTACCTGTGGGGGCCGGGAAAGGCCGAGGAACACGTTAACCCGCACCTGGTCGCCGGGTACGACGACGTAGCGCTGCTCGCTCCGGAACGTCGTGATCGCGACGGTGGCGGGTGGTCTTTGGAGGAGTTGGCGGCGCGGCTGGACGCGCCGCAGATCGCCGCTGGCGAGCGTGGGGTGCAGCAGTACGTGTGGCAGTGCTCGTTGAGCCTGCCCGCGCAGGAGGGGCAGCTGGACGATGCGACCTGGTCGCGCATCGCGGGGCGGTTCGTGGCCGAAATGGGGTTCACCGGCGACGCGGAGCGGGCCGGGTGCCGGTGGATCGCGGTGCGGCACGGCCTGTCGGCCAAGGGCAACGACCACGTGCACCTGGTCGTCACCCTCGCCACCGAGGACGGGGCGCCGGTGTGGCTGCGGCAGGACAAGCGGCGCAGCCAGCAGGTCGCCGATCTCCTGGAGGACGAGTTCGGGCTGGGCAAGTGGACGCCCGGCCGGAGCGGGGCGACGAGGCGGCCGGAGCTGAGCCGGCCAGAGGTCGACCGGGCCCGGCGCAGCGGCCAGGCGCCGGACCGGGAACTGCTGCGGCGCCTGGTCCGGGCGGCGCTGGCCGGGGCGGGCAGCGAAACCGAGTGGGTGGCGCGGATGAAGGGCGCGGGGCTGCTGGTCGCAGCGCGGACCTCGGCGAAGGACCCGGATCAGGTGGTCGGGTACGCGGTCGCGCTGCGGCCGGCCGGGGCGGGCAAGCCGACCTGGTACGCCGGGCGCAGCCTGGACGGCGACCTCAGCCTGCCCCAGGTCCGCAAGCGGTGGCCCGAGACGGAACGGCCCTCGGCTGGCCGGTGGAAGGCGGCGGATTCCGCAGAATCGAACCTCCGCGGCGAGGACCGGATGGCGGTGTGGCGGTCGTCGGCGGCCGCGCTGGAGGCGATCAGCGGCCGGCTGGCCGGAGTGGCTCCCGATTCGCCGCAGTGGCCAGCGGTGGCGCGGGCCAGCGCCGAGCTGCTGGCACGGGTAGCGGCGGCCACCGAACCATCGGGGCGGGGTCCGGTGAGCCGAGCCGCCGACGCCCTGGCCCGCGCAGCGGCACCGCCGCGTCGCGCGCCGGCGCCCGCAGCGTCGTCGGTGGCCGGGGAGCTGGGTCGTGTGGCGGACGCGCTGCTGGTGGCCGGACATGCTCGCGACGGTGGTGAGGCGGCCGTCTTGCTCGCCGTAGTCGTTCAGGCGGCCCGGCTCGTTGTGGCGCTGGCCGAGTTGCGCGCCGCGCAGCAACAGGCC
Source organism: Micromonospora sp. DT229 (assembly GCF_049844505.1). Classification (NCBI taxonomy): domain Bacteria; kingdom Bacillati; phylum Actinomycetota; class Actinomycetes; order Micromonosporales; family Micromonosporaceae; genus Micromonospora; species Micromonospora sp. DT229. Next base: position 15,850 of record NZ_JBNCLD010000032.1, read on the forward strand.
CACGCCGCCGGCGCGGCTGCTACCGCTGCCGCGCACCTGATGCCCCTGCTCCAGTCGGGAGCCCAGCTCGTCGACCAGGTGCACGTGCCGACCCAGGGCGGGCCGCCGCAGCGGGCGGCCCACACCGTGCTGGGCCCGGTCCGGCCCCGCGTCGACCCGCGCGTCGACCGGGATCCACAGCGTTGAGGAGGACAAGGTAGTGCCCGACAACGAGATGGCCGAGATCCACCAGCGGGCCACCGCGGCGGTCACCGCCGCGATCCAGGCCGCCGGACAACTGGCCCAGGCGATCATCGAGATCCGCATTGCCCAGCTTCAACGGGCTGGTGGGGCAACGGCTCCACGGACACCGATCGCACGCACAGCACCAGCTACGTGTCCTGGGCCGTGTGGAACAAGGTCAACGCCAGCGGCGACTCCGGCCGTGGCCTGTTCAAGGCCGCGCTGGACATCGCCAACGCCAGCGACAAGTACACCGCAGGCATCCTCCGCGGTTCCTGCTACTGCTGACCCGATCCGACACGCTGGGGCCGACCGTCGCCGGCGGTCGGCCCCCGCTGCGGCACAGTGTCCTTTCAGTCCCCTGTTTCGGTGTCTCGGATTGAGGTGTCTTCGAGTGCGAAAAGGTTCCGGCATCCCGGTGGTTCGGGTCCGCGACGTGTCGTTCGGGTATCGAGGACGACAAGTCTTCGACCGGGTGAGCGTGCAGTTTCCCGCCGGGCTCACCTTCCTTGTCGGAGTCAACGGTGCTGGTAAGACGACACTGTTCCGGTTGTTGCTGGGCGACCTCAAACCGCACCACGGGCAGGTGCTGGTGCCCGCCTCGGCCGGCCGGGGCCGTCTGGGGTATCTGCCGCAGGCCTTCGGGTTCCCACCCCGGCTGACCGTGGCGGAGTTCGTCGCTCACTTCGCGTGGCTGCAGGGTGTGCCGCGCCGGCAGCGGCCGGCCCGAGTGCGGGAGGCGCTGGAGCGGGTCAACCTCGCCGACCGCGCCGGTGACCGCATGGGCACCCTGTCCGGTGGCATGCTGCGCCGCGCCGGCATTGCGCAGGCGCTGGTGCACCGGCCTGAGCTGCTCCTGCTCGACGAACCGACCGTGGGCTTGGACCCGAAGCAGCGAGTGGACCTGCGCGGGCTGTTCACCGACCTAGCGGCGCAGACCACCGTTGTGGTCAGTACCCATCTGCTGGAGGACGTCGCCGCCGTCGGGGGCCACGCCGTTCTGCTCGACGAGGGCGAGGTGCGCTTCGCCGGCTCAGTCGCCGATCTGACTGAGATCGGTGACCGTGCCGAGGGGCAGGGATCCCCGCTGGACCGCGCCTTCCTGACCCTGACGACGAAGGAGGCGCTGCGGTGACGGCCCGACTGTGGTGGACCAGCGTCAAGCGCTCCTACGCCCCGTACTTCCTACCCCTGCCCGTGGCGATTCTGTACTTCGTGCAGTCGTCCGAGCCGAACCAGGACTGGCGCACCGAGTGGCTGTGGACCAGCATGGCCGCCGGCCGGTGGCTGCTGTTCGGTGGCGCGGTCATCGCCGGCGCCACCGCATGGGAAGCCTGGCTGACCAGACGCCGCGCTGCGGCGTTCGAGCCGGAACTGACCGACCCCCACGCCGGGCGCCTCGCGGTGTGGCTCGGCGCCGTCACCTGGTGGCTCGCCCTGCACCTGGCCATCCTCGCCTTCTACCTCATCACCGCAGCCGGGTCACAGCCCGTGGGGCGGATCTCAATGCTGACGCTAGGGGTGCAGGTCGCCGCGGTCGCGGGGTACTGCGCTGCCGGCACGGCCGCCGGCTGGTGGATCAAGTCACCGCTCGCCGCGCCGGCCCTCGCCGTCGTCCTCGTCGCCGCCACGGTGGTCGACCTTTCGCAGTACGGCATGCACTTTCGCGGCTTGACCTGGTTCGGCTCGGTCCGCAGTCTCATCGGGCTGGAACTGGTGCCCGCGTTGCTGCTCTACCGACTCGGATTCTTCGCCGCTTTGGTCCTGCTCATCGTCGTCGCCGTGCGGCACCGCCTCGTCGGCCAGATCGCCACCGCTGCAGCTCTGGTTCTCGCGGTGACCTTCGCGGTCCCCGCCATCAACCCCCGCCAGCAGGAACTGCGCCCCGCGCCCCTAACCGCCCACGTGTGCACCGACGGCCGTACCGGCCCGCAGGTCTGCGGAGTGCCCGAACTACAACGTTGGTACCCGCAGTTCGTTACCCAGCTCACCGACATTGAGACCGCGATCGCCGAAGACGCCCCGGACACCCCCCGCCGGTTCCGCGTCTACGGCGAAGCCGTTCCGCTGGGCGCCGAACGCGGAGTCGGCCAGATCCGACTGCGGCCCTCACTCATCGAACAACCCGATCAGCGCCATGCAGCGCTGATCGAAGCTGTCATCATCCCGTTCGGCTGCCTTGATGCCGGAACGCCGCCCTCGCAGGACGCTCAACTCATCGCCAGCGCCTTGCTCGCGCTCACCCGCACCACCCTCGGTTTACCTGCCTCGGACGACGCACCGCAGCAGCTCGTCGACGGTGTGCGGGCTCTGCCCCCCACCGCGCGCATGCAGTGGTTCAGCGCCAACTACCGCAGGCTGTGGAGCTGCGAGCAGACCGGCTTCACCCTGCCCGACGGCGTCACCTACCCCGGGTTCGGCGCGAACCGGTGACCGAACGCACCTGGCAGGCTCTCGCCGCACGACGGACCCCGGCCCGGGTCTTCGCCTGGTCCCGAGTCAGTCCCCTCACGGTGGCCGCGATCGGCGCCGCCCTCGCCGCCGGCGCCCTGCTCGCCACCCACTCCTACGCCCAGCCCTTCTCCTACAATGAGGCGAAGACGTCCCTCGCCCCGTTCGCCGCGGCATTGCCGGCGCTGCCGCTGGGCCTGGCGTTCACCAACAACATGGCCGCCCTCGAAGTCCGTGCGCCCCGCAGACTGGCCGTCGCCCGCCTGCTGTGGGCCGCCACTGGCATCGCGGCGCTCACCGCCGCCGCCACCGCGATCATCGGCGCCGCGGAGCCGCAATGGCGAACAGTGATCCTCCGTAACTGCCTTGGACTGTCCGGCCTCGCACTCACCGCCGCCACCCTGGCCGGCTCCAGGATCGCGTGGATCGCCGTCTTCGCGCCGACCGCCGCGATGTTCACCGCCGGTCGTGACGGTACGACCGGTGAGGTACACCCGTGGGCCGTCCTGCTCGCCCCCGCGTCCTCACCAGCAGCCGCATTGACGATGGCCCTTGCGGCCATCGCCGGCGTCGTTCTCTACGCCACCTTCGATAGCCGCCCGAGCTCAGGAGTACTCAAGCAATAGAAGCCTCGGCGACGACCAACGCCACAGAGCTGCTCAGGCAGTCGTCCGAGCTCCGGTGGATGTGGCCCTGGCTCGGTCCAGAACCCGGTCCACCGTCTGCCGCGACACCTCGAACAGCTCCGCCAACTCAGCAACCGTGTGTTCGCCGGCAGCGTGCAGCTTGAGCACATGCGCCTGCCGGGCGGCCGAAAGCTTCGGCGCTCGTCCCTTAAGTTTGCCCTTGGCCCGCGCGATGGCCCATGTCCTCCCGCGTCCGCATCCGCAGCAGGTCGACCTCGAATTCGGCGAAGGTGACCATGATGTTGAAGAACATGCGGCCTGGGAGCGATGAGTTCCATCACCACGTGGTAGCACCGCTGGTGCTACCGGCGAGGTAGGCTAGGGCCATGACCGCGAAGCGCTCCATCAGCGTCCCGGACGACGTCGCGCAGTGGCTCGACGGCCAGCCCAATGTCAGCGCCGCCATCACCGCAGCGGTTCGCGCACAGATGGCCGGCACCCGGCTAGACGAGGCGCTGCGCCGGGCGGGCATCGAGGTCACCGACGCCGGCAAGGCCCGCTGGCGCGATCGCCTCGCCACCCCCATCCCGGACGAAGCCCTCGCCGAGGGGCAGCGCATGCTCGACGAGGCCGCATGAGCGGCGACCAGGTCGCCGTCGTCCTGGACGCCACCGCACTCGCGGCATACGTCGACGGGCAGGTCGCCGTCGGTGAGCTGATCGCCGAGGTCGCCGACGAAGGCCGTACGGTGGGCGTGCCGGCCGCCTGCCTCGCCGCCGCCTACGCCGCCACCAGCAGCGAGGTCAGCGCCGCCCTGCTCACCCTCCTGACCACCACCCCGGCCGTCACCGTGCTACCCCTCGGGGCCGAGCCCGGCATCGACGACGCCCGCCAGGTCGGCGTCCTCGCCCGCGCCGCCGGCGGCGACATCGCCCTCGGTCACGCCGCCCGCACCGCCATCGCCCACCAGGCACACCTGGCCACCACCGCACCCAAGCCGGCTGTCGCCGTCCTGCCCGCCGGATGGAGCATTCTCGACCTCAGCCAGGCGTAGACTCCACTGCATGGCCGATGACCAGGACCAGGACACCGAGCGCGTTCAGATCCGCGACCGGTTCCAGCTCCTGCGCGCTGACCTCGCCGAGGTGAGCGACCAGGAGTGGGCCGACGAACGCGATGACGAGATGCGCGTCGTACGGGAGTGGGCCGCAGCCCGCCGGCGCCGCGTCGCGTGACTGACGACAACCGCCCGATCGCGCTGGTGCTCGATACCAGCGCGATTGCTGCGTTCGTAGCCGGATCCATGCACGTCCACGAGCCCATCCTGCTCGCCGACGAAGCCGGCGAAGCGGTCGCCGTACCCGTCGCTTGCCTCGTGGCTGCCGTACGCCGCGACCCGGGCATCGACCTCACCGAGCTCATGCACCACCCCCAGGTCGTGATCGTCTCCCCCGACCGCTCCGACGACGACCTCCTGCTCGACTGGACCCTCTACTACGACGGCCGCGAAGACCTCGCCGCAGCCGCCGTCCTTTCCTATCGCCAGGGCCGCTGCGTCGTCCTCACCGACGAGCCGGACGCCTACATGATCAGCGGGCGACGCCCCCGCTGGGTCGTACCCATAGACGGCTCCTGGTAGCGGCCACCCTCTACACTGGAGATGGCACCCCTCGGGGATGCCCCACGATCACGCCGCCGGTTACGGGTTCGAGTCCCGTCATCTCCACCACATGGGGATGTAGCTCAATCGGTAGAGCAGCGGCTTGTCTTGCCTGAGGCCGCAGCGGAGCATCCGCTGCGGCCTCAGCTATGCGTGAACTGCAAGGGCACCACTTCAGCCTTCAGGGCGCCGGATGAGTGGTGGCCTGCAGCGTATGTGAGATTGACGGCTGCTGCCGTGCAGGGCGGATATGTCGAGAAGCGTCACGCACCCGGCTCGTCTTCGTTCATCGGGTTGAGCGCACGGTCCACCGGTATTCGTCTCGGCTCACCGGTGACCGAGAAGAAGGAAGGAGACGAGGAGCCAGACGGTTCCTCGTCAGCGCACAACGACCGGTCCAGCCAGATGCCGCAGCCGGCGGTATCCGACTGGGAACCTAGGGCCCTGATGGCCACGGCCACCGGCTTGGAGGCGACGGCAGAGATCCTGCACGCCACCGGGCACGATGGCCTGGCCGCTATGGCCAGGACCATCGCTCACCTGCTACATCTGGTCGCCATCTTCGTTGGCGAACGCGGCGGCGACCAGAAATAGCCTTAGCCGTCGGGGGCTGGCAACGAGCTGGCCCCCGACATCCATTCCTACTGGGCAACGAGCGAGATCCGGGCCAGATTACGGGTCATCGCCTGTCGTTGGAGGATGCCGGGAACTAACGGTGGCCAGCGAGTTTGCGGCCGGTGACATAGCAGTGGTTCGACGGCCAGCCCAAACGCCCCATGACCACAGATGGCCGGTACCCAGCCCGACGACGTGCTTGCGCCGGCATTGAGGTCACCGACGCCGGCAGGGCCGCGCTGGCGCGGCCGCCTCGGCACGGCGAGGCCGGCCGCCTGTCTCCCCGTCGCCTACGCCGCCAGCAGCATCGAGATCAGGATCGCACTGCTCATGGTTGGGGGGCACTCAGTCTCTGCGAGCTCGGAGGACCACGATGGTTGCATCGTCGTGAAGCTTGCCGCGCCAACGCCGAGGGTCTGGATCATCCCGTTCAGCCGCGCGAACAGCACGGATGACTGCCTCGGGTCCGTTGATTGCTTGAAGGTCCAAGACCTCGCGCCAGGTCCACCCGTACCGCTCGGTTAGTCGAGAGACGCCGTCGGAACAAAGCAGCACCTGGTCGACTGAGCCGCTCGGCAGCGACCCCACCAGCGCATGGTCGGCAGCCGCTGGCACTGCGCCGAGGACCCAGAACCCCCCGGGCTGGTTGCGCACGGTCGCCACGTATTCCGGCAAGTAGGTACGCACCCGGCCCTCTACTACGGGTGCGTTCGGCAGGTGATCGACACGGTCGTCAACGATGCTTGTGCACCCGTCGGCACCTTGGTCGATGACTGCCGCGCAATCGCCGAGAACAAGCCACTCCACTTGGTCCTTGCCGAAGCGGACTACTGCGCCCGTTGCTCCTGGTGAGAGCGGATCGCTGAGGTCACATGCGGAGCCGTGGTCAGCCATGGTGGCTTCAACCGCAGACCGGACGATGGCGGTCAGCGGACTCTTTGGCTGGGCCAGGCCGGCGCTGAGATGAGCGGTCAACCGCTCGACGATCCAGCTGACGGGGTGAATGCAACCCCCCGACTTTCCGGGATATCGGCCTGCGCCGTCCAAGACCAGGGCCCACCCGTCGCCGACAGCGAAGCGGTCCTCGTTGGTGCTGTCCGGGGCTGCCTCCATGGCGGCCGCGTAGGTGATGTGCACAGACCGCCTTCAGTCGGGGATCTTGAACCGGTACGACATCTGGACCATATCGCCCGCGATGACGGCGAGCATGACTTCTACCGGTCTCCCGGTGATGTCGAACGTTGTGCGGGCCAGGTCCACCACGGGTGTTCCCGCTGGCAGGCGTAGTGCCGCACTCTCCGGGCCTGTAGGCATCCGGACCGACCACTCTTCGGCGATCTCGTCTAGCTCGTACCCGGCCTCTTCAAGCCGGGCGTAGCTGCCACCAGGGCCAGTGTGTTCCTCTTGGATCTGCGTGCCTTTGACGACACCCAGCTCGAAGTAGGAGTCGGCGAGCTGGTTAGGACGATCATCTACGAGGGTCGTCCGTCGCCGGACCCACACTGGAGTGCCAACGGGGATCTTGAACCGTTCAGCGACGAGTGCTGGCGCTGGTGTCTCTGAGAGCTCTCGGATCAACTGGCTGGCCCTGTGCCCCTGTGACTTCGCCTCTGCAGCCAGGATCGCCTGCCCGGCCCTCCAGCGGCTCTTGGCGTACCGGTCGATGCCGTGCCTGCGCGCGGTTGGGCGCTCCCGGACGAACGTGCCCTTGCCCTGAACTGTGACGACGAGCCCCTGCTGCTTGAGCAGATCGATTGCCTTACGCGCCACGGCCAGGCTGACCAGGTTGCCTGCTGCCAGTTCGTCGAGGGTCGGTAGCTGATCACCTGGTCGGAGGGCACCCGTTTCAATCTTCAGGCGGATGTCGTCGGCGACGCGAACTTGCATAGGTCGCGCGTCGGTTGGGCCGGTGCTCATAAGCCCCAGAGTAGACCTTTGAAGGTCTGCATACAGAAATCCTTGACCCTGACGCATTGACAACCTAACGTTGTCCGCACGTTGATAGGTCTGCATACAGACCCAGGTGATCATTCTTGGCCCTTTCGAAGGGCGCGGAAAAGGCCCCGGCGGGATTGCGCCCCGCCGAGGCCGGCATGGCATCCCAACCAAGGAGGCTCAGATGCCAGCAATGAGGGTACGTGCTGCCCGAAATCATGCGGTGCAACCCCTTCCCGGATCGACGTCTGATGACGTGTCTGCGCTGGTGGCGCGGGTTCAGGCCGGTGACGCGGAGGCGTTCGGCGCGATCTACGGCCGGTACGTCGACCAGGTGCGCCGCCAGGTGCACCGGCGGGTGTTCGACCGGGAGGCGGCCGAGGACCTGACCTCGGAGACGTTCACGAGGGCACTGGCCAACATCGGCACGTTCCGGCAGCGCGGCAGCGACTTCGGCGCGTGGCTGGCCACGATCGCCCGGAATCTGACGATCAACTGGCAGCGGTCGCACCAGCGGCGCGAGCGTCCGGTGGCCGAGCTGCACGACGCCGCCCCGGTCGGCCGGGTGCCGAGCCCGGAGTCGGACGCGGTGGCAAGCCTGACCCGTGACGCACTGCTCGCCGGCATCGCGCAACTCAAGCCGGACCAGCGGCGGGTCGTTGCCCTGCGCTACTTCCGGGAGCTGTCGATCGAGGAAACCGCCCAGGCGCTCGGCAAGACCCCGGGCGCGGTGAAGGGCTTGCAGTACAAGGGCCTGCGGGCGCTGCGCGGGTTGCTGCCGGCGACGGTGGTGATGCCGGCATGACCAGCACGACGATGACGCCGGTAAACGGCATCGACCGGACCGCCGCCGTGCGCGCCGCCCAGGGCCAGCCGGCTCCGGCGCACCAGGTGCCGATGGGCATCCGGGTCACCAAGGGCCCCTGCGTGCCGGCGCCAGCCCCGGCCGCGCCGACCGGCACTCCGACCACGCCGACGACCCCTCGCGGCGTGGAGGATCTGCTGCGGATCGCCGCCGACAGCGACCTGGCGCGGACCCGGCACCTCGGCGAGAAGATCGCTGGCCTGGTAAAGGACCTGACCGCCCGGATCGAGGCGGAGCAGGCGCAGCGCCAGGAACGGGAGGCCGCCGAGGTGCGGCGCCGCGAGCTGGCCGAGGCCGAGGCCAAGTTGGCGAGCCAACTCGCCGAGGTGCGGCAGAAGTTGCGGAGGACCGGCCGCGATTCCGCGGCATCACCGTCGCGTGGTGGCCGCCGGGTGGGAGCTGACGAGCGGGCCGCGATCCGCGCCTGGGCGATCGCCAACGGCTTCGAGGTCGCCGACCGGGGTCGGATCTCCCGCCAGGTCATGGAGGCGTACGCCGCCGCGACCGGGCCGGAGGTGGCCCGGTGAAGACGTTGACGAAGGTTCTGCTGCCGGCCGTCGCCGTGACGTCGGTGGCTGGGCATGTGTGGGCTGCCCACGTGGTGCGGTCGCAACGTATGCAGTTGGCGCAGGCCCGCCGGGCGGCGCTGGTCGATCCGCTGACGGGCCTGGCGAACCGAGCCGGGCTGGCCGAGGCGCTGGCGGACCTGGCCGGGGAGCCCTACGACCTGGCGATCTGTGACCTGGATGGGTTCAAGCAGGTCAACGACACCTACGGCCACGACGCGGGTGACGCGGTGCTGATCGAGATCGCCGACCGGTTGTCCGCCGCGATTTACGAGGTCGACGGTTCGGTGGTGGCTCGGCTCGGTGGTGACGAGATCGTGTTGGTCTGCCCGTCGCCGGCGCCGATCGCGCACATCCTCGGTGCCGAGGTGGTGCGGGCTCTGGCCGCGCCGGTGACGCTGCCGAGTGGGCAGGAGCTGACGGTGCGGGCCAGCGTCGGCGTGGTGTCGGCGATGGTCGGTGACGAGCCGTCGCGGGTGCTGCGCGCGGCGGACCTGGCGCTCTACCGGGCCAAGGCCAACGGTGGCGACCAGGTCGCCGAGTACGACCGGATCGCTGATCTGCCGGAGATCGAGGCGCGGCCGGTCGTGCGGTTGCGGGAGATGACCGAGATGGCCCGCACGCTGGGGGGTGCGGCGTGACGACCCCGACCGCGCTGGACATGACCGTGGTGCTGGACCGCTACCGGGCCGGTCTGCGGAACGTGACGGACATCGAGCTGGAGCGTCGAGCCGAGACGGTCGCGGCCCTGCTCGGCCCGCTCGCCGTCGTACTGCGGCACCTGGTCGACGCGGAGCGGGAGTACCGGCAAGCCGTATGCCGATCGGCCTCGCCGCCCCCGGCTCCGGCCCGGCTGAACCGGTCGAGGAAGGTCGGCGCCGCCGCTGGTGTGGCGGTCGGCGCCCCGAGCGTGGTGTTCGCCGGCGGGGCGCTGGCCGAGCACGCCGACCAGGTGCCGCAGGCCCTGGTCTACTCCCCGGCCGTCACGATCGGCCTGATCGTCGCGGTGGTCGGCGGTAGCCGACTGGCGCGGTGGCTCGACGACCGCTGGCACCACCTCGCCGTTGACGTCGACGAGGCCGACCTGAACCCCCTCGGCGCGGAACTGCTCGCGAAGGTGCGGGCGGCCCGTCAGGCGCGCGGGGAGGTGTGTTGATGGCCGCCCTGCTGGTGGTGAAGGTGCACCTGGACTGGACCGGTCCGGGCCACTACGACCCGGACCGGTCGCTGCCCTGCCGGATCTGCGCCACCCCAACCAAGATGCGCGACGGCCAGGGCACCGCTTGCCACAAGTCGTGCGCCGAGGACGAGATCGCCCGCGAGCTGCTCGGCAGTGGCCGGTCCCGAATCGCCGACGAGCGGGTGCCGACTCCGGCGCAGCCACGGCCGGCTGACGGAGGCCCGAGTGAGTGAGAAGAAGCTCGCCGACGTGGCGTGGGGTCCGTGGATCGCAATGGCGGCCGCGGTCATCCTCACGGCCAAGGGCGAGTTCGACCTGGCGGTGGCCGCGCACTTCAGTTCGTACATCGCCTGGATGTTCCCGGTCATGCTCGACGTCTACGTGATCACCGCGTTCCACCGTCGCCGGTGGAAGGACATGTTCGTCGGCATGCTGCTGATGCTCTTCTGCCAGATCGCGGTGCACCTCCTGCCGGTCTACATCGACACCGAGGCCGGTGAAGAGGTGCCGTGGGGCTTGGTGGTGGCGGTCGCGTGTATCGCGCCGATCGTGGTCGTCAGGGTCAAGATGCTCACCGGCCGCACCGCAGCGGAACTCGCGGCGGCGGCGCAGGCGGCCCAGCAGGCGGAAGAACTCCGGGAGGCGCGGGCGGAAACCGCCGCCGCGCGTCAGGCGCAGGCGGCAGCCGAGGCAGCGGCGCGGGCGGAAACAGCTCGGGCCGAGGCGGAAGCCGCTGCCCGTGCGAAGGCGGAAACCCGCGCGGCCGAGGCGGAAAAGCGAGCGCAGGCAGAGGCGGAAACGCGAGCGGAAATCGAGGCGGCCACGGAGGCGGAAATCGCCGAGCACGTCCGGGCCGTCGCCGAGGCCCGGCCCGTGACTAACGATCTTGCGGGAACTGGCGCTAAGGGGCCCCGTGGTTGACCTCCGCGGTTGACCTCCGCGGTTGACGAGCCTGCGTCGACCGTGTGCACACGGCGTCGCTGCCTGATTGCATTCGTCGATGCCGATACAGTGGCGGGCTCGGGTGCGGCGGCGGGGGGCGTGGTGACGGGTGCGGTGGTGCAGGTAGACAGGATGGCGGGCCGGTTCCGGTGGCGGCTGCTGGATTCGGGGGTGGGTTCGGGTTCGGGTGTGGCGGTGGCGGTGTGTGGTGACTACAGCCATGGCTCGTTCGCGGCGTGTTGGGCGTGCGCGTCGGCGTCGGTGCGTTTGGCGCGCTCTGAGGGTGTGCGGGTGCGGGCGGTGGTGCCGGGCCGCTACGGGTGGCTGCTGGTGTACGGCGAGGTGGTCCTCGCGCGCGCGGTGGACGCCTATCCGGACGAGATGGCCGCCCGGGAGGCGGGGGATCGGGCGCACCGGGACCTGCGGCTGGCGGTGGTGGTGGATGGCCGCCGATGACGCGATCGCAGATCCGCTGGTGGTCAGTGAACGCCGGAGGCTCGGGTGTCGGCGAGGTGGGTGAGGCAGGCGATCAGCAGCGGCTGGTGCCAGGCGCCGGCCGGACCCGCCGGCATAGCGCCGCGGCGGTGGGCGGCGTTGGTGGCTAGGTGCAGCAGTTCGGCGTCGTTGTGGCGTGCCTATCGCGGGTTGCCTGTCAGGTAGTGACGCCGCGTCTGCAGGGTGTGCGCTGGCGCGGGGTGGGCCTCGGCGGTGAGGAGTTCGGCGGTGTGGTGCAGCACCGTGTGACGCCACGTGCGGGGGTGTCATAGCAGGTCGTCGTCGTGGTCTCAGTCGCGGGTTGTCCTCTGTAGGTATCGGGTGGTCGGTGCCGCGTTCGGCGGTGGTGTGCGGGGTAGCCAGCCCAGGAACCGGGCGTGCAGGTGTATGGCGACGGTGCCCGGCAGGTCGGCGACGGCGCTGGCATAACAGGAGCTCAGGCAGTGGAAGAGCAGGACCGGCGTGCGGTGGTGTTCGGCGAGGAGCCTGCGCCGGCCGTCGGGGCATGGCCATTCCTGCTCGCAGTCGGCGCAGCCCCAGTTCGGCGTGACGGGCAGGTGCCCGTTCATCGTGTCGCCTGCCGCGCGACTGGCGGGCGGTGGTGCGGGGCGCGCCGGCGTTGGCGTAGCGGACTGACAGGGCGCGGTGTGCCCGTCGGATGCTGTCGTGGCGCTCCGGTCATGTGCCGGTCCTTTCGGTCTGCCCCGTGCGACCTTGGACCGCGGACGTTGACGTCGATCCACGGCGATGGTGACCGTCCTATCACGTTGCGGCGTGGGCGCTCGCCGATTGGACAAGCCCTGGGCGGGATTGTCGACAGGTGCGTATTCCGCTCGGTCCGCAGGGATCGACGTGGGTCGCGGCGGCTCTCCTGCCCGCCCGGATCAGAGATGCGCCGCCGATCTACCTGCCGGTGGGCGTCGGGTCCGACGGCAGGCGCGTGCGGGGCAGCCACGCCGGCGTCATCGCTGCCGGTAGGGCGTGACCGGCGCGGTCGTGAGCGGCCAGGGCGGCATCCAGGAACGCCGCGACCCGCAGGTCACCGGTGGTCGCGATCTCGGCGATCAGCAGCAGCCGGTGCCGCGTCGCGGCCGGCTCCGGTAGCCACCCGGTGTCCTCACCGCCCAATGCCCCGACGAACAGCAACACGGCCAGCAGTTCCTCATCGACCTGCGGCAGCCAACGCCGGGCCCGATCCCGGCAGCGGGCCAGCGCCGGCCATGCCGTCGCGGCCAGGGCGGCGTCGTCAACCAGTTCCTCCAGCATGAGCCGCGCTGTCATCTCCAGCACTCGCGGGGTCGATGGCGCGGACATCCGCCACAGGCGCCTGGCCGCGACGTCGAACGCATGTGGATCCCCGGCAGCCACCGCCGTCACACTCTCACCCACGGCGCGCAGCAACGTGAGCGACCGACCCTGCTGTTTCGGCTTCTCCACCGGCTCACTCCTTCGCAGAACCCGGAAGACCCGTCGCGGCCGATCCGCCGGTTCGTGGCCGCCGATCGCGGTGAACACTCTTGTCACGGGGACGCCATCGTGCCCGGTTCGCCGCCGTATAGAGCGGCTCCACAGGAGCAAAGCTCCGCACCGCGGCCATGCCGGCGGTGAGGCCACACCGGTGCGGGACGACGTCGCCATCTGCGGGGTGTGCGCCGCGGCGGGGGTGGCCTCGGCGGTCTGGTGCAGCACGGTGTGACGCCAGGTCCGGGGATGTCGTAGCAGGTGCGGGGCGGCGGCGTCGACGGCTGCCCGGTTGTCCGCGGCGAGGGCGTGCAGCCGTCACGGTGGCCTGCCGGAGGTGCTGCTCGCGCGCCGTCGGTGCACGCCGCATCGGTACCTCCTCGATCGGACGGCGTCCGCGGGGCGGCGGCGCGAACGGGTTGGTGGGTGCGGCCGGCACGGGGCGCCGTAGGAGGTGGCGTCCCGTGCCGACCGCGGGTGACCGCACCGGTCACCTGCTTGTTGCGCCGACGCTGAGCGGGGCGTGGTCAGCCGCGGGTGTCGCGGCGGCGGCGCGCCAGCACCAGGGCTGTCCCGGCCAGCAGGGTGAGCACGCCGGCGGTGGCCAGGCCGAGCGGCCCGGATCCACGGCCCGTGCCGGTGACGGGCAACTCGGACTTCGTCGGGGTGGGGGTGGGCTGGCCGGTGGGTGTGCCGGTCGAGGTCGGGGTGGGGGTGGGTGTGCCGGTCGGCGACCCTGTCGGGGTGGGCGTCGGAGTGGGTGTGCCGCTGGCTGCGCAGGTGTGGGTGAGGACGAAGAACGACGCCTCGCCGCTGATGGTGGCGGTCGCGTCGGTCAGCGTCCATCCCGCGGGCAGCCGGATCCACGCTTTGCTGGTGCCGAGGTTGTTGACGATCTGCCCGCCGTCGGTGGGGATGGTGCGGGTCACGGTGCCCTGCGGGGTGGAGAAGGTCGCGGTGACCGACTCGAACACCCCGGAGGTCTGCGGGTTGCCCGGCAGGTTGAACACCCACACGTCCTCGTTCGGGTAGGGGCCGCCGCCGAGGTTCGGGTCGCAGTTCTGGGTGAATTGCGCTGCGTTGGTGGGCACGTTGCCCGGGTTGATGTCGATCGTCTGCTGCGCTGCGGCCGGCGCGGTCCACGCCACCAGTAGCGCCGCGGCCATCGCGGCGACTGCCGCGTATCGGCGTATGTGTCTTCTCACTCGCACAACCCCCGTCATGAGTCTGAACGCGAACACGAACACGAACGACAATAGGGCCCGTGTGAGCGTTTTAGGCGGTTATGGAAGTATTGCGGGGTGGAGGTCAGCAGTGAGCCCGGCGAGGCGAACCCGCCATGCAGCGGACCCAGGCGACCGTGCTGCCAGAGGGGGTGCCCGTAGTCCTAGTACGGCAGCCGCCGTTCGGGATCATGGCTGGAGTTCGAGGTTGAGGCGGCGTGTGTAGTGGGATTGTCGGGC
>NZ_JBNCLD010000033.1:0-30298 GCF_049844505.1 Micromonospora sp. DT229
GTTTCCACTGCCGCCCGACTCGACACCTTCGCCCGTGTCGCACCAATCAACCCTTATACGCTGCTGAGATCACCTCATTGAGTCAGGCTCAGTAATCGCTGAACAAACTGCCACGCAGCTTCCTGCGGCTGTTCGTCGTCGCGGTCAGCCAGCAGAATTCCGGTATGACCGCCGAAGCGGACGCCATCAAGACCAGGGCCTTTTTCATCCTGTGTAGCAGTTGGATTCGGTGCGGTGCAGGACGAGGATCGCCTGCACTATCGCGGTGGCTCGGCGTGGGCAGCAGCGCAGCTTGGCCAGGATCTTCCACGTCTTGAGCGTGGCAATCGCTCGCTCACCGCAGGCGCGGATCTTTGCGTGGGCGCGGTTCACGCTGGTGCGTCCGGCACACCTAAATCCTGAAGGCGGGTCACCGTGGGGAATAGTCGCAAGAACCAGCCTGGCACCTTGTTACAAGACACACGGGGATTGCCCTAAACTTCCATGGATTGTCCTCAGCGGACCAGGGAGTGGTGTGACCACCGGGCATGTGCGTGATTTGGCGGCGACCGCCGTTATCTTCGGCTTCTTCGCCTCGAGTTGGTTCGGCTGGGCTCAGGAGGCGCCTCCTCGCCGGTGGCGCGGATTTCTGGCGGCCGGCTCGGTGGCCAGCATCCTCACGGCGGTCGCCGGTGGCTTGCTGACCTGGCGACACTGGCACGACGGCACCGCCTTCGACGAGGACACCAGCCGCGCCTTCGGCGTGGTCGTCGGCATCGAGTTCGGTGCCGCAGCTCTCGGGTCCCTTCTGCTCGCTCTCCGCGCCCGGCGGGACCTCATCCCGGTGTGGATCGCCATCGTCGTGGGGGTGCACCTCTTCCCGGTCGCCGCACTCATCGGCTATCCGATGATCCACGTGGTCGCCGCGCTCATCACGGTCGCCGCGTTCGCCGCGATCCCGATCGCCCGTGCCCGAAAGCTGACGGTGAGCGCCGCTGTCGGCGCGCCCGTCGGACTGGTCCTGCTTGCCGCAGCTCTCTTCTCCGTGATAGCCGCGGCCGTCACCGGATAACGAGCCATCCTCGTCAGGTTGGCGACGAAACCGCCGTTCCACTGGTCCTGGATCGCCGCGGGACCACCCACGGCCGCCCCGGTCATCCCGGACGGACGCACGGGCGGGTGACCGGGTAGCTCGGGCTCTGCGCCGTGCGGCCGTCCACAGCCGTCGCCCGCACCGACCAGGTCAGCGCCGGCGCGCGCAACTGCCCGACGGTCGCCCGCGCGACCGATCCGTCCACGGTCAGGGACCGGAGCGACGTTCTGCCCCCGGCGGGTGTCCAGCTGACCTCGGCGCCGCCGAGCGCGGCACTGCCGGTGGCCCGCACCACGAGGCTGTACGTGTCCGAGCCGCACCGCACGTGAGCGGTGGCGGAGACCGTGAACGGCGCGGCGATCTGCGTTGCGGCCGTCGGCCGGGGCGCGGTCGGAGGTCTGGTCGGTGCCACGGTCGGCGCCGGCGCGACGCCACCGGGCGCGGTCTCGGGCGCATCGGTCCGGGTGGCCTCGGCGCCGTCCGCCGGCACGATCCGGGTTCCAGCCGTCGGATCGGCGGCGGCGGTCGGTGGCGGATCGGCAGCTGGCGTCTCGGCTGCCGTGGCCGCAGCGGACGGCGGCGCGGAGGCGGATGCCCCCTTGCCGGTCGGTGATCCGAGCGTCCGGGACGCCGGTTTGCCGGCTCCGTCCCGTACGGTGGTCGGGCGTTCCGACAGCAGCGCCCAGGTGCCGAACGCGGTGAGAAGGGCCAGCAAGGCTGTCGCCCCGGCCAGCCGCCGACGGTGCCGGTCGCGCTTCGCGGACGAGGTCGGCCATACCGCGTGCGCCGCACCACGCGGCACCGCCGCCCCGTCCGAGGCTGCGGCACCGCCGCCTGCCGGCATGGGCCCCTCGCCCTCACCAGCCGCCGGCCCGGCGACTCCCGACCCGGATGGTTCGTCGGCTACGGACGCCCGCTCGGTTGCCGGGCCACCGTCTTCCGGCCCGGATGGTTCGTCGACCACCAGCGCCGGATCGGCCGTCGGGCCAGCCGTGACCGCACCCGCCGGATCGGCCAGGACACCGGTCCCGTAGACCTCTGCCAGTCTCGGCCACACCGTGTCGGTGACAACCAGGAAGGCCGGCGCCGTGTACGCCGACAGCAGGGCGGCCGGGCTGAGGTGTTCCCGCCGGAGCAGGCCACACACCGCGCAGCTTTCGATGTGCCGCGAGACCCGTTTGCGCAGGGTCGGGGTGAGCCGGCCCTGCCAGCCGTCGATCAGGCCGGCGAGGGTCGGGCAGTCCCGGGCTCCGGTGCGAGCCACCAGCAGCGCCCCCAGCGCTCGTTCGAGTTGCGAGCGGGCCCGCGACAAGCGGGCGTGCGCATGGTTGGCGGGCACCCCGAGAGCCGCGCCGATGTCGACGGTCGACAGGTTGTGGCGGATGGCCAGGTGGACCACTTCCCGGTCGCCGGGGTTCAGTGCAGCGACCGCGGCGTGCACCAGCGCGCGTACCTGCTCGGCGTTCACGCCCGTGGCCGGGTCGTCGGCGTCGGCCACCGGCTCGCCGGCTTCGTCCAGCGGCAGGGAGCGGGACCGCTCGCGGAGCTGCCGGAGACATTCGTTGCGCACGATCGCGTAGAGCCAGGAGCGTAGCCGATCGGGCTCCCGGAGCTGGCCGATGCGTTGGCCGGCGGTGAGGAACGCGTCGTGGACGGCGTCTGCGGCGGCCTCCGGGTCGCGCACCATCGTCCGGGCGTACGTGTACAGCCGGTCGGCGTACCGCCGGTACATGCCCTCCAGTCCGGCCCGCTCACCGCGGCGCATCGCCTCGACCAGTGCGGTGTCGTCCCGCGCCGCCGTGTCCAACCGTGTCTCCCGCTGCTCGTCAACGGGTCAATTAGAACCGCAGAGTTTTTTTCTTCGAACTTTCTGTTGGCATCCCGACCCGACGGCGCTCCTACCGATGTCAATCGCAGCCGGACAGCCTCACGTAAGGAAGACATCATGCGAAAAGGATCGAACCGGAACCCGTGGTCGCGTCGGACGGCCGCCGTCGGCGGAGCCGCGCTGAGCGCGCTCGTGCTCGGCCAACTGGCCCTCACCGGGCCGGTGGCGGCGATCCCCGGTTTGAGCATCAAGACGACGACCGGCCCCAGCAACAGCGTCGCGAAGTCGCAGAGCGCGACCTGTCCGGCCGGCACCAAGGTCATCGGCGGTGGCGGCGCGATCACCGGTTCCGGCCTCGGTCAGGTCGGCATGGACATCATGCGGCCGCTGATCGGCGGGGACGCGTACTCGGTGACCGGCCGCGAGGACGAGAACGGCGTCGCCGGCAACTGGGCGGTCACGGCGAGCGCGGTGTGCGCCACCCCGCCCGCGGGCCTGGTGACTGTCTCCGGCAGCTCGACGCCCAGCTTCGGCACGTCGAACTGGTTCGAGAAGTCCTGCCCGGAGGGCAAGCACGCCATCGGTGTCGGTGGCGCGGTCGTCGGGGCGTCGAACAGCGAAGTCGTCCTTGAGGATCTGCGCATCCACCAGAAGAGCGTCGTGGTGGCGGGCGCCGAGGACGGCACCGGCTTCACCGACACCTGGTGGCTGGACGCCACCGCGATCTGCGCCGACCCGCTGCCCGGCGAGCAGCGTGTGATCAACGACAGCGTCTACAGTTCCGAATCCGTCCGGTCGGTCACCGCCACCTGCCCGGCGGGCACGCGCGTGCACGGGGTGGGCGGCGAGATCCTCGGCGGCGATGGCCAGGTGCGCCTGACCGAGATGCGGGCCACGACCTCGACCGTCGTCACCGTCCGCGCCATGGAGGACGAGGACGGCTTCAGCAGCAACTGGAAGGTCCGCGCGTACGCCGTCTGCGCGAACTGATCCTCCGGTACCCGCGGTCCCGCGCCGGCTTGCCCGGCGCGGGACCGGCAGGGCGTCGGTGGGTAGTTCGCAAGGTCTGCCGAGAAGGGTGTGTCCTTGTCTCACGTTAGCGGTAACGCCGAGGGGAGCGGATGGTTCTGCCATCCCAAGGGCCGATAGGTGGTCGGAAGAAGATTGGTCTTGAACATCGTCAGTCAGAGCGAAGCGACCATCTAGGTTGCGTGCTCAATTTGACGAAAAACAGATAGGCGGCCACATACAACATCAGAGTCAGCGATATGGCGAGAGATGTCAAGGTCGCGATGCTCGGGACTCTCGGGTCGTGGAACAGGATGACGAATGCGTATAGTTGAAAACCCGCGAGAGCGGCGATTCCTGCCCACGCGTCAACCATTTTCATAGCCTGGTGCAGGCGGTCAACTCCAGGGTGCTCATGGATGTCGAGGCGGGTGGGGCTGGCATGAGTCGACATCGGGCCGTTCCACGGGCTGAGCAGGGGTACCAGCCCGGACGCCTCCCAGCTCGGTAGGTGCTTGCCGACCACCTCGCGGAAGATGCGGCGATAGAAGACGGAAAGTTGCAGGACGGTGACGGCGCGGAGAGCCATGAGCATCATGGCGACCGGGATGGCAAGCCTCAAAGGCGAGATGTCCTGGATCTTCATTCCCAGCAGTTCGGCCTCCAGCAGATTGCTGTAGGTGAGGATGATGAATGCAACCCCGAGGCCGACTCCACGCTTCACTGCACGACTGGCGTCTCGTCCCTGGTCTTCTTGTATCTGCAGGATTCGCGACAAGAAGAAGCGTAGATCGTCTTTGTCGACATCGCCGCCCTGAAGAAGCATTGTTGCTCGCTGTTCAAGCGTAAGCTTATCCACGAAAATGAATGATATCGAGTGTGGGCAACGGCAGGATGCGGCGTGAACTGCCTTTCGTGGGCTGCGGCCCCCGATACGGGACGAGTTGCGGGCCAGGCGTCACCACCAGCGGCTGCACGGGTGCGACGACCGATAGTCGCGACACGAAGGGTCACCGCAAGCATCGCGCGCCCGGTGCTCGCGATGAGTGTGTGTCCTCACGACTCCCGATGGGTGACTTGGCGGGCGGTGCCGGCTGACCCACAAACGCACCGACCTCGGCACGCATCCCAACACTCACGGCCCTCATCGACGTCACCTCGGCGACGTGCGCCTCGCGGGAAGTGGATGCCGACCGGGGCGAGTGCGCCCCGTCATGGATGACGGCGCACGCGGTGAATGGTCCCGCCGTAGAGGTGCACCCGATGGTCGACCTCGCGGTCCGGCTGCCGGTGTACGAAGTGGTCAGAAGTCACCTGGCCGTGGCTGACGTGCACCAGCCAGTCCTCGTAGTACCAGCTCGGATTGCAGGCGCAGCCGGTGTACCGGAAGTTCGCCCGGTAACGGCCCACCTGCCCCGGGGCCAGCAGGAACAGGCGAGTCGAGGGGGACGGTCGCGGATAGGCCGCCGAACCGGGCAACCGGTCGACCGTGACCGTCTCCCCGCTACGGCCCAGCCAGAGGCTGATGCTGCGGGCCTGCTCGAGGCCGCCGTCGAGCACCTCGTCTTGGCGTGCGTAGTCGACCGCCTCGTCGGCCAGGACCTCGTGGATCACCACGTCGCCTTCCGGCAGTGACCGGGGCAGCGGCACTGCCCGGTCGAGGCCATGGCGGGCGTTCGCGGCCGGTGCGCCGCGTGCCTTGGCCGTCCACCGCACCCGGACCCGCTGAATGACGATCACACCCTCAGCTTGGCTCAGCCCGCGCCTCACCCGCCAGCCGGTATCCCGGACCCACTCGTTCCCGCACCCAGGCGAGCATCGTGCCGCTGTAGTCGGAGCTGACGGATTCGAGGGTCTCCGCCCCGCCGAGAGTCGGCAGGTGGGTGCAGCCGGCCAGCCGATGAACGGTCAGGTCGCCGGTGGCGGCGGCACGCCGCCACACCGCGATGCTGTCGTCGGCGGGAGTCCATTCGTCGGTCTCGCCGTAGAACAGCAAGGTCGGGCAGTGCACCCGGGCGATGACCGGCTCCGGGTCGTAATCCATGTCCTCCCAGGTGCCGGGATGGTCGTCCAGGTTCCGTGGGACATAGGCGAGGGGAAACCAGGGCCGGTCGGCGTACCGGTCGATGACCGCCTGCGCGGACCTGCGGTCGAGGTGCCCGCGTAGGACCTGCTCCAGGGCTTCCCGCAGGCGGGCCAGGTCGGCGAGTTCCGCGCGCCCGTAGCCGTGCAGCAGCAACTGCTGCGCGGTCCCGTACCGCATCTGGGCCGCCGGGCTGACCCCGCTACCGGCGACCAGCACCAGGAAGGAGATCAGCTCGGGTCGCCGGGCCGCGACCGCAGCCGCAGGCCAGGCACCCTGGCTCCACCCCCACAGACCCACCGGGACCTCGCCGATCCGACGGCGCACCTCGGCGACCGCCGCCAGGGCGTCGTCGGCCTGGATGGTGTACGGCACATCGCCCCGCTCACGGGGACGACGGTCGAAGCGCAGCACCGCCACACCGACCGTGGGAAACATCCGCGCCAGGTGTTCGTACAGGAAGTACGAGCGTCGCGGCATTGCGGAGCCGTGCAGGACGACGACCGCGCCGCGCACCGGCCCATCCGTCGGCAGGTCCACTGTGGCCGGCAGGGACACCTCACCGGCATCGACAGACAGCTCCATGGAATGAGTCAATCAAGCCCCCGGCAGCGCTGCCGACGGGGGCATCAGGCGTACGGAGGACGGCATGACGAAGATCGTGATCATCGGTGATGTCGGGGGATGCGCCGATCAGCTGTCTCAAGCTGTTGCCTCCGCCCAGGTCGATCCGGATACCGTGGTGATCCAGGTCGGCGACCTGATCGACCGTGGGCCGGACAGCTCGGGCGTTCTCGCCATCGTTCGGCAACAGCTGGAGGATCCGCAGCGGTGGATCCAGCTCATCGGCAACCACGAATCGCAGTACCTGGGTGCCGAGCTGTTCTGGCCACAGCGGCTGCCCGACGAGGACGCCGCGCTGCTGAAAAGCTGGTGGCTGCGGGATCGACTGCGGGTCGCCGTCGCGGTGCGTACCGCCGAGGGAGAAGAACTCCTGATCACTCACGCCGGACTGACCGTCGACGCCTGGCGGAGACTGGGTGCGCCGGTCACCGCTGCCACCACCGCCGACCTGCTCAACACCTGGCCGGAGGACATCCTCCGGCACGAACGCGGACCGCTGTGGGCCGAGGCGGGTCCCGATCTGTACGACTCCTGGCTGCACGCCGCCGACCCACCGCCCTTCGGCCAGGTACACGGCCACTCCACAATCGTCGACTTCCGCCGCCGCACCTGGCGGTGCGGGGAACGGGTACGTCAGCGCGCGGTGGTGGACTGGGAAGCCCGTCACACGTACACCCGCATCAGCAGGATCCGGTTCATCGGGGTCGACCCCCAACACGGACGTGACGGCGCACCGCAGTGGTCACCGCTGGTGTTCGACGACGCCACCGTACTCACCTGACCGCCGCCGACCGGGCCGTGGTTTCAACCGTCCTGGGTCGGTCTGCGGCGCAGGCCCCGAGGGGTGAACGAAAATGAGTCAGGAAACCTGCCCGGCCGGTGACGTACGGCGAGCACCACCGGTTCGGGATGAACGCCCTGCGGCCCCGTCTCGGTTGCGGCATCCGCGACGGCGTTCCACAGGTGAACGCAGATCAGGCCCTGGTCGGTGTCGGCCACAGTGTAGGCGAGTGTCTTGGAATACAACGAGTTGGTTCCGCCGATCCAAACCGACGGGGGCCCGAACGTCTCGATGACCTCAGACATGGTGCGGTCCTGCGTCACCCACCCACCGATGTCGGTGCTCATCCGGTGAAACTCCACCTCAGACAAGGCCCGGTCGAGCTGAAGCCAACCGAACCGGTGGGCAATCTCGGCATAGACCGAGGCCGTGGCATCGCGCAGGGAGCCCACCGGCACGATGCCGCCGTAGGCACCCACAACGCCTGTCGAGGCGAATGCCTCGCGCTCGCGTAGTTCCTCACAAGCGGCCCACCACTGCGGCAGGCAGGCGTCCACGGCGGCCATCGCCTCCAGCATCAGCCGCTCGGCCACCTCGCTCCCGCCGTACATCCCGGGCCGTCGAAGCACACGGTTCACCTGCGCCAGGTGGTGTCGGCGTACCGAATCCAGGCCGAGACCGGCTCACGATCGCTGCCCATCGCCGCAGATCATGACACTCCGACGACAGGAGAGGCTGTCGGGGGTGAACCGGTTGACATCCTCGCCATGCTGAATCCGCACACCCATGTCCGATCATGCGAGGAGAAGCTATGCGCAAGCCGGCCAAGACTGCCGCCGTCCTCGTCGGGCTCGGTGTCGGCGTAGCGATCGGTCCCGCCCTCGGCCCGGTCGCCGTCTGGTCCGGCCTCGTGATCGCTGGGCTGGGTCTCGTGCTCGGCATGGTCGGTTCGAGGGAATCCGATCTCGTCGGGGAAGGCCAGATGGAGTACGACGAGGACGCCGGGGTGGCCGGTGAGGTGACGACCCCAGGCCCTGCCCCACGACGGCGAAGCCGCCAACGACCCGGCCTCGGCGGCCTGGGCACCCGGGTCGAGCAGATCCTCAAGCTCGCCGAGGAGCAGGCCAATGACCACCGCGCCGAGGCACGGCGCGAGTGCGAGGCGATCGTGGCCGCGGCCCGACAGGAGGCCGAGGCGATCCTGAACCAAGCCCACGAACAGGTAGCCGGGATGACCGGCGTCCGCCGGGATCCGTCTGCCGTACCGCCGACCCAGGTGGCGCCACTTCCCGGACCGGTCGCCACCCAGGATTGAAACCTCATCTCGACGCCGTCCCGACAGGGCAAAGCCAGATGGGGATGCCGACCGTTGTTGCCGTGGCGCAAACGAGCGCAGTCCGGGATACTCTTGCCGTATATGGCTACCTATCGCAGCGCCTCAGTGCTTCTTTCCTCGGACGGCACCAGGACCCCCGGCACCGCCGCACTCTTCGCCGAGCCCGCCCGTAAGGGTGGGATCCCGCCGTGGGCAGGTGACTTCCGCCCCGCCAACAGCGCCGGCAACGGCCCCAAGAACGCGGTCGGGAAGACCTTCACGTTGGAGTTGCCCGACGGCAGCACCGGCAAGGTCGTGGTCCAGGGCCTCAAGCGTGGGAAGGGAGGCGTCGTGCTGGCGTTGATGGGTGAGGACGCACCCCCCTTCTGATCAGGCACCTGATCGCTGCCGACGGCACCGGCTCGCAAGGGCCGATAGTCGGACCTGCCGAAGAGCGAATGCCTCGAGGCACCTGGCACCATGGCCCGTGCGGGGAGATCCGACCATGCCACCGACCTCCGTGCTGGCGGGTGCCGACGTGGTGCTCGTGGGCCTGTTTTCGGCGAAGGACAAAGAGATCGGCGCAAAGCTCGATCTGCTGGCGACGTCGGTGGGGGCACATGGTGGGCGGGTCGTGAGCCGGTACGTCCAGCGGCGGGGTGTCTCGCGTGGCGGTGCGGCCAAGATGGCCGTACCGTTCTCGCGGCGGACATTGCTCAGCCCCGGCAAAGCGCGCGAAATAGCGCAAGCGTGCCGGGCCGCAGGGGTCGGCGTCGCGGTCTTCGTAAACCCTTTGACGAGACACCAACGAGCTGTCCTCGGTGGCATGTTCGGGTGCTTCGTGATCAGCGGCGAAGACCTTTCGCCGCCCGTCGGCGAGCGTCCACACATGCCGTCACCGGGCGTCACAGTGGGTGATTAAGGGCGCTGCCGGTGCCGCTGCTGCGGGGCGACCTTCTCGGCCTCTTCGAGCACCGCCGGACACGGCCCCACGCGGATCTGCCGCCTCTCGCGCGCTGCTGATGGGGACGGTACGACGGTGACGCTCTTCGCCGAGAGGCCTTACTGAAGACTCGGCGGAATCTGGGCCGCTGCGCCGGGGCCATCCTCGTCCTGCGTCCGGTGCGCAGGACGAGGATGGCTCAGCAACTGCCGGATTCAGCTTGCGGTGCAGGTGGCGGTGGTTCCGCTGCCGTTACCGGCGCCCTGGAATCCGAAACTCGTGGTCTGACCGGCGGCCAGTCCTCCGTTGTACTGCTCATTCCCGACGGTGACGGTGCCACCGGTGCCGCTGGCGACGCCGTTCCAGACGTTGACCACCGACGCGCCGCTCGGCAGGTTGAGGGTGACTCGCCAGCCGTTGAGCGCGGTGGTTCCCGCAGTGACGGTCACGTTGGCGACGAACCCGCCGTTCCACTGATCCTGAACGGTGAAGACCGCGGTGCAGGAGCGGTTTCCACCAGGCGGCGGGGTGGTGGGCGGAGGCGTCGTGGGCGGCGGGGTGGTCGGGGGCGGGGTAGTAGGCGGTGGGGTGGTGGGCGGTGGGGTGGTGGGCGGTGGCGTGGTCGGGGGCGGGGTGGTGGGCGGCGGGGTGGTGGCCGGCGGACCGCCGTCGAGCGTCAGCTTCCAGCCTTCAAGCATGCCCGCGTACGGGGCGACATTCTCGACCCGTAGCTTCCAGGTGCCGGGTGTCGGCTTGCTCGACAGATCGAGGATGAAGGCTTCGCGGGAGTGTGCCCGATACGACCCGACAAGACTCTCCTTGAGCAGGAATGCCTGTCCGTCCGGCGCGATGAGGGAGAGTCGGAGGTCTCGGTTGTACTGGTGGCTGATGTTGGTTTCGACGTAGCTGGTCGTCGACGGCGCCCGGCCGCAGTCGGTCACGCTGATCGGCGATTCGATCGTGCCGTTCTCCGGGATCCGTACGTCGGCGGTGGCGATACCACCGCAGGCCGGCGGCGGGAGGTCGACGCCGGCCAGGTTGAGCGTCCACGAGTCGAGGAACCCGGTGCCCTGGTACATGTTGTCGCTGACGTAGAACTGCCAGGTGCCGTTCGCCGTCTCCGACGACAGGTCATAGGTGAAGGTGTAGTCGACGCGCTTGGCGCCTCCGCCGGTGCGGTCCAACAGGTAGTACCAGTTGCCGGCGGGCGAGATCAGCCGTACGTCGAGTTCGCTGATGTTGGCGTGGGAGATGTGCACCTCGACCGTGCTGTTGCGGGCGGCGAGGCCGGGACAGCCGGTGATGGTGATGGGGGCGTACAGGTTCTGGCCCTCGCTGATCACCCGGTCGGTGCCGTCCGAGGCGACGCAGCCGGGCGGGTTGTCGATGCGCAGCCGGTACGCCATCGGCCGGATCGCGTCGGTTCCGGTGCCGATCACCGAGATGGTGTAGTCGCCGGCCAGCATGGTCGTCGCGGTGCTGACCGTGAGGGTGGTGCTTCCGTTCGAGGAGATGGTCGACGGCTGGAAGGTGGCCGTCACACCCTCGGGCAGACCGCTGACGGCCAGTGAGACCGGCTGGGCGGCACCCCGGGTGACGGTGCCGGTGATCGTGGTCGAGACGGTGCCACCGGGCGTGACGGTGCCGCTGGCCGGAGCGGCGGTCAGGGTGAAGTCGTTGGCCGGCACGGTGGAGTTGACGTGGAGCAGTCGGTTCGGTGAGCCGATGCCCGGGTCGGTCACCACCCCGGGGGTGGCGTTGTCCAGGAGTGCCTGGCTCACCTGCGCCGGGGTGTAGGTGGGGTTGTTGGCGAGGATGAGCGCGGCGGCCCCGGTGACGTGCGGGGCGGCCATCGAGGTTCCGGAGGCGGTCCGGGCGGAGGTGTTGCCGTCGATGTAGGCCGAGGTGATGTCGACGCCCGGCGCGAACAGGTCCACACACGGACCGATGTTGGAGAAGGCCGCGCGGGCGTCGTTCGGGCCGGTGGCGGCCACGGTGATCGCCTCGGGGACGGAGGCCGGGGTGGTCGTACACGCGTCGGCGCCGTTCTCGTTGCCCGCCGACACCACGTAGGTGACTCCGTCGGCGATCGACCGTTGCACGGCGTCGACCATGGGTTGGTACGCCGGGCCGCCGAGGCTCATGTTCGCCACGGCCAGTTCTCCGGGGTCGTGGTCGCCGGTCACCCAGTCGACTCCGGCGAGCACCTGCGCGGTGGTGCCCCGGCCGCTGCAGTTGAACACGCGTACGCCCACCAGTTGCACGTCTTTGGCCACCCCGTAGGTGGTGCCGCCGACCGTGCCGGCCACATGGGTGCCGTGGCCGTGGCAGTCGTTGGCGTCGGCGTCCCCCTCCATGAAGTCCCAGCCGGACACGGCCCGCCCGCCGAAGTCGGTGTGCGCCACGTTGATGCCGGAGTCGATGACGTACGCCCGTACGGCCGGTGTGACCCGGGGGTAGGTGAACGAGTTGTCCAGCGGCAACGCGCGCTGGTCGATCCGGTCCAGGCCCCAGGACGGGGTGGGGCTCTGCACGTCCGACACGGACACCGTGTGGTTCTGCGTCACCGAGGCCACCGCCGGATTGGCGGCGAGCCGACGGGCACTGCGTTCGGAGAGTCGGGCCTCGAAACCGCGCAGGGCGTGCCGGTAGACCCGGTTGACGTCGCCGCCCTGCCGTGCGGCGAGGGTGCGGGCGGTGGTGTCCACTGCGGAGGCCCCTACGGCGGAGTCTCGCAACACGACGAGGTAGGAGCCGGCCACGGCGGTCCGGCCGCCGGCGGCGAGGATCTCACCCTCGGCCGGGGCGGCGCTTGCGGGCAGGGTGGTGGCGGTGAATGTCAGTACGGTCGCCGCGGCGATGGCGGAGCGGAGCAGGGAGCGCCTGCGTGGTCCTGCCGGTGTCATGTGTACCTCCCCTGACGAAGGCCACGCGCCCAGAACCGGCCGCGTGGGATCGCCCGGTGCTCGTCCGCGAACGACCACCGGAGACGTCGGTCGGCTGGCCCGGTGTGAGAGGTGGTGACCCTGGGGCCGACGGTGGCTCAGCCCGGAGCTGAGTGACCTAAGTCGATATCACAATCCTTCATGATTATTTTGTTGTCAACAAAAGTTTCACTGGGTGAGGTCGACGCGGGCGGTGGCGGCCGAACCGTGCAGGAGCGTCCAGCCTGACCTGGAGATCCAGCAGCCCCGGCGACCAGCGGCATCGCAGCGCGCACCTGCGGACTCATCGGTCCGCCGGCGCCGGATTCGTCGAGGCGTACCCAGCATCTGGTACGTACGGTGGCGGGACGACCCTCGGAACGGCGTGCAGGAGGATGCTCGGCGATGACACCGACGGTGGACTTCTGGTTCGACCCGAGCTGCCCGTACACCTGGATCACGTCGCGATGGATCATCGAGGCGGCAACGGTACGGGCACTCGACATCCGCTGGCATGTCATGAGCCTCTCGGTCCTCAACGAGCACCGGGAGGTCGATCCCGAGGGTGACACCGAGGGATACCTGTGGGGTCCGGTGCGCGTCTGCGCGGCCGTGGAACAGCGGTACGGTCAGGACGGACTGGCCCGCTTCTACACCGCTTACGGGACCCGTGTGCACGAGGGAGGGGAGTGGGCCGAGTTCGGCGACGTCCTGTCCGACGCGGGGTTCGCCGAGGACCTGGCCGAGGTCGCCGGGACGCACGAGTTCGACGAGGTGGTCCGGGCCTCGCACGCCGAGGGCATCGCCCTGGTCGGCGACCATGTCGGCACCCCGGTGGTCGCCGTCGAGGATGCGACCGGAAGCCGTGTCGCCTTCTTCGGCCCGGTGATCTCCAGGATCCCCCGTGGGGAGGAGGCGGGCCGCCTCTTCGACGGCGCCGTCCTGGTCGCCGGGGTGTCCGGTTTCCACGAGCTGAAGGGCCGGCCGCACGCGGAGCCGCAGTTCGGCGGGTAGCGCTCCAGCGCACCTCGCCCCGTTGTCCTAGTGCCTCGCCGCCCCACGGAAGGTTGTCGGGCGACCACAGGGAAGCGAAGGGGGGCACGGGTCGGGGAGAGCACAGGCCTGTCCACCTACCGGCAGCTCGGCCAGCCACCCCACGTCGGTGACCGCGCGGTGTCGGACAACTGGCTACGGCGTTTGTGCGGGCCCGGTCGGTCCACTGCTGGCATCGTACGATTTCTTGGCGGCGATCACGGCGGCCTGGAGGTGCTCGGGGGCGACGCCGTGGACGTTGAGCGGCGGGTGCAGGCGCCGGACCAGTTCGGCCTCGATGGCCTCCGGCTCCGCATCCTGCGCCCAGGTCAAGCGCAGATGCTCGTACATCCACGCGGTCAGCCGCGCCTCATCCTCAGGGACCAGGACGACGCGGTCGGTCCAGGTCGTCCGGTATCCCTCGGACACGAGAAGCCCGGCCAACGTACGGCGCAGAGTCGAACTACCCGAACGCCTCAGATGGTTGCGCAGGATACGACCCCGCAGGCTGGTCGCTCGTCCCAGATACAGCAGCCGTAGCGACGGGTCGCTGTCGTTCGGCGGGCCGGGAAGATCGGGAAGGACCGAGGGAGCAGCCCACCAGGCGTAGACACCGCTGCCACGGCTGAGCCGCTTGACGGCGACATCGAGACCGACCGGCACACCGCAGAGCAGCCGCAGGGCCTCTTCGAGTCGGGCTGCGTAGGTCGGGGCGTCCTCGGGTGGCTTTCCGGGAATGGTCATCGAGACCATCCTAGGTCCGGGCGGATCGCGGCCGAGTGCCCGCCACCGCCATCACCCCTGGCCGGGCTCCTGGTGGTGGCTTGAGGCTGCCGTTCGGAGGAACCATGCCCGAGACCGGTGACTCCTGCGGATCGGCGGTCCGGTGGGATGCGCGGGTCAGTCCTGCCGGTCAGCTTTCCGGCGGACGGCGCGCTCGTGGTGGCCGACCGCTCGGGCGTGGGCGATCGCGAGCAGCCGGTCGATCTCGGGCAGCAGTTGCGGGCCGGGCATGACGATGCCGGCGAAGCCGTACAGGGCGTAGCCGGGGTGCGGCATGACAGTGTCCAGCCGGGCGAAGTCGAAGGTGTGCCGGTGGGTCTCGAAGTCCTTCGGTGGGAAGCCGAACAGGCGCTCGAACTCGGCCCGGCCCAGGTCCAGGTTGAGACGGAAGACGCCGGGACGGTCTAGCTGCGAAGCTTCGTCGAAACCGGGCACGTCGTGTTCGACGATGGTGGCGAAGGGTTGGCGCCGGTCCGGACCGACATGGAAGAACCGGTCCCCCCAGGCACCCTCGGGTGACCCGTTCTCCTCGCTGGCCACGACCTGTTCCACCCCGGGCAGGGCGAGGATCCGATCGGCGAGTACGGCCGCGTCGCGACCGGTGGGGATGTGCAGCACCGCCTCGGCGTGGTCGAGGGTGGCCTGATCCAGGGGGAAGTAGCGGTAGTCGTGGGTTCTGCGCTCGGCCGCCGCTATTTCGGATGCCCGAACGAAGCGGGGAAGAGTGCCCTCCTGCTGGAGCCTGCCCTCGTAGGTAGAGGGATCGGGGGCCTCGACGCCGAGGGCGGGGCTGGCGCCGAGGCTACCGACGATCACGGCGTACCGGTCGCCCAGCAGGGTGGCGACGATCGCGCCGGCACCGGCCCACGGCAGCTCCGTTCCGGCCATCGTCATTCTGCTGGTGTGGCGCTGAAGGTGGGTGTTGTGCGCGAAGACCAGGGTGGGTCCCCGGTGCGCCTCGACCGACCGGATGGCCAGCAGGTTCTCGGCCATCAGCGCGTCCCGGACCCCGGCCAGGCGGGCGAAGCGTTCCTCCCGTGGCAGTGGGGTGGCGGCTGCGGCGTGGTAGCGCAGCACCGCGACGGCGGACGTGGCGTGGACGAACGCCGCCGGCCAGCCCTCAGGTCGGCGGGGAGCCTGTAGGTACAGCTCGGTCAGCAGGTCGTCGGCGATCACCCGCAGCCGCTGGGCGTCGGCCGAACCCCCGATCGACCTGCCGGGCTCCCAGATCGCGGCCGGGTCGCTCCACCGCGCCTCCTCCCCGACCAGGTCGTCGATCTCCGCCGCCCGGTCCAGGTCGAGGAAGTCGCAGACCCGCACGAGGTGGTGGCGTGGGCTCGGGGCACCCTCCATCTCCAGGGGGGCATCGAAGCCGTGGAAGGTCAGGCGTTCGGCGGCCGGCCGCCCGGCGTTGTACTCGCGCATCCGCAACAGCAGGTCGCGGTTGGCCGGGGCGGCGCCGAACCCGTGGCTGAACCCCTCGGCGAGCGCCCGGTCCAGGGTGACGGCCACAGACCCCTGAACGAACTCGTCGGCGATCAACCCCGCCGCCCGGTCACTCTCCAACGCGATCGATCGATAACCCTGTTCAGCCAGGGTCAGGAAGGTGTCGTTGCGGATCTGGAGGAAGGCGGATTCCCCGTGCGTCGGCTCACCGAGCGCGAGCAGGGACGGCGGTTCGGAGAACAGGTCCAGAAGGGAGGTCATTGCATTGACCGTATCGTTGAACCACCGGTTGAGACTTCTTGAGCGACGGAGCACGGTGACACCCACAAAACCCTCAACCCCGGGGGTACGCCGACCGATCGACCTGGCGCGTCGCCACGGCCTCTCCGCCCAAGCCGTACGCAACTACGAACGCGACGGCGTCCTGCCCCCGGCCGTGCGCAGCCCTACCGGCTACCGCCAGTTCACCGAGGTGCACGCCACCGCGCTGAGCGCCTACCTGGCGTTGATCGCGGGCCACGGCTACGCGGCCGGCGGTGACATCATGCGGGCGGTCAACCGCAGTGACATCGACGGGGCGTTGCGCACGATCGACCACAGCCATGCGCTGCTGCAACGCGACCGGGAAACCCTCGACGCGGTCGAGACGGCCGTGGCCACCCTCACCGGGGCGCAGTCGCAACCGCCGCGCCGCGCCGCCGTACCGATCAGCGTGCTGGCCCACCGACTCCGGGTACGCCCGGCCACCCTGCGCAAATGGGAGCGGGCCGGGGTTCTGCGGCCGGCCCGGGACCCGGCCACCGGCTACCGCACCTACTCGCCGCACGATGTCCGCGACGCCGAACTCGCGCACCTGCTGCGCCGTGGCGGGTACCGGCTGGACCACATCGCCGAGGTGCTGCGTCGGGTACGCGAGGCCGGTGGGGCCGAACCGCTGGCCGCCTCCCTGCGCCAGTGGCGGGACCAGCTCACCACCCGGGGCCGGGCCCTGCTCATCGGGGCGGCCCGGCTCGCCGAATACCTGGACGCCAGGCCGTCATCAGTGCGGCCCGGCGACGCGGGGGAGACCGCCGAGGCGTCGACCGGGAATGTCGACCCTCTCCCCAGGGGAGGCGCGAGGATGACACCGTGACGTTGCGCAAGGGCTTGACCATTGGCGAGTTCGCCACCGTGACGCATCTCAGCGTACGGACCCTGCGGCGCTATCACGAGTCCGGGCTGCTGGTGCCGGCGACGGTGGATCCGCACACCAACTATCGGTACTACCTGCCCGACCAGATCGCGACCGCGCAGGTCATCCATCGGCTCCGAGAGCTCGACGTGCCCCTGGTCGAGGTCAGGTCGATCATCACGACCGGCGATCCGCAGCAGCGCGCCGAACTCATCGCGGGTCACCTGCGCCGGCTGGAGGCCTCACTCGACCGTACGCGGGCGGCGGTGGTGTCCCTGCGCCAACTGCTGCGACCGGAGGCCGCGACACTGGAGGTCGAGCTGCGTTCCGTGCCGGCGCGGACCGTGGTCGCCATCAGCGCGACGGTCCGGATCGAGGATTCACTCGCCTGGTTCGACACGGCCATGGACGAGCTGGATGCCGCCTTCCCGCAGGCCGAACGCGCCGGGCCGCCCGGTGGCCGGTACGCCAACGAGCTCTTCACCGACGGCGTCGGCGCCATGACCGTCTTCCGGCCGGTCCGCAGCCCGCGCGGCGGCGGCCGGATGAAGGTTGTCGAGTTGCCGGCGGCCGACCTGGCCGTGACCGTCCATGCGGGCCCGCACGACGACATCGATGTCACCTACGGCCGACTGGGGGACTGGGTCGTCTCACATGCCCTGGGCATCGACGGACCCGTCCATGAGACATACCCGGCGGGTCCCCGCGACACCGGGGACCCCCAGCGGTGGCGTACCGAGATCGGTTGGCCGGTCTTCCGACTCACCCCCGGCTGACGTCAGACCTCGTGACCGAGGTGGTATCCCGCACCGAGGTGCCGCGGCCCTGGCGACTCCCGGCGCACTTGACCTTCTCGTCGGGGGAGACCTGACCGTGGGGGTATGAACATGACACCAGACCGCGAAGCCGCCCTCACCTGGGCCGAGTTGCCGGCCGTGATCACGGCGTACCTCCCCGCTCACGAAGCCCGGGACACCGAGACCGCGGTGCGCGCGTTCGCCGCAGACGCTGTGGTGACGGACGAGGGCCACACCTACCGGGGCCGGGACGAAATCCGGACCTGGCTGACCAACAGTGGCAGCCAGTACACCTACACCACGGATTTCGTCGGCGCTCATCGGATCGGTGCAGCGCAGTTCGATGTGCTCCAGCATCTGGAGGGGAACTTCCCGGGCGGCTCGGCGGACCTGCACTACCGGTTCACCCTGGCCGGCACCTCGATCATCCGGCTCACGATCGAACCGTAGGCGATGCCGCCCTACGCATCGAGGCATGTCGGTGGCTTGAGGCGTGCGCCGGCGGGGTGGGTGGCGCACGTCACGGTGAGTGGATTGATCCGAAACTCATGGCGACCGGGGGCTGGCGCATTGCTGTCCGTCATTGGATGATGACC
This sequence comes from Micromonospora sp. DT229, assembly GCF_049844505.1. Taxonomy (NCBI): domain Bacteria; kingdom Bacillati; phylum Actinomycetota; class Actinomycetes; order Micromonosporales; family Micromonosporaceae; genus Micromonospora; species Micromonospora sp. DT229. The sequence continues at coordinate 18,404 of NZ_JBNCLD010000033.1, forward strand.
GCCGGCAACACCGTTGATCTCGGCGCCAGCGCCCAGACGGAGGGCTATTCCGTGAAGCACGACCATTCGCCTGTCTTGCCAGGCCACGGCGCTACGGACTATGCACGCTACATGCGGATCGATGCGTTGCTCGAGTTGCAACGGTCGCCGGACGAGGTCATACATCGCGACGAACTGCTTTTCCAGGTGGTGCACCAGTCCACTGAGTTGTGGCTCAAACTGGCGGCAGCGGAGTTGGCGGAGGCGACCGCACAGGTCGTTGCGGGGCAGTTGGCGGCGGCGGAGGCACTGCTGGTCCGGGCGACGCTCGCCGTCCGCTTGATCACCGACCAGTTGGAGATGTTGCGATATCTCTCACCAGTGGATTTCCAGGCGATGCAGCCTGCTCTGGGCAACGGTTCCGGTGCAGAATCGCCTGGATGGCGAGAGGTCCAGGGAGCCAGCCGAAAGCTCGGTCGTGCCTTCGACGAGCAGCTCGCCACGCACGGCGTCGCGGCGACGGAGCTGTGCCCGACCGACCCGTCAGATCCGCTGCACCGGCTCGCCGAGGCGATGGTGGAGTGGGACGAACGGGTGTCGGTGTGGCGGGTCCGCCATTACCAGATGGCATTGCGAATCGGCGGGCATCGGCCGGCGGGCAGCCCCGGTAGCCCGACGAACATGCTGGCAAAGCTCGCCGGACACCGATTCTTTCCCGAACTGTGGCAGGCGCGGATGAGCCTCACCACCAACGGATAGCCCTGCTCAACCCCGGGCTCTGTGGTCGACGGCATATCCCTCGACCGTCAGCGTGGTTCGGTCTCGTCAAGTTCGAGGGGTGCGGATGCTCGGTGCGCGGTCCGGCACGGGCTACACCGAGGGCACGCCCTACCTGGCGGCGGTCAGCACCGCCCCGGTCTTCGCCGCCGTGACCGCCGATGCCGCTACGCCCGACCGGAACGAAAGGCGTTGCGCGTGAGCCGGCCCGAGCAGAACCCCCGGTGCCTCGACGCCGCCGCGCACGCCGCCCTGCGCGCGGAGTTCCCCCGGCTGGAAAGCTGCGTCTACCTGAACAGCAACTCCACCGGCGCCGCGCCGAGGGGTGTCGAGCGGGTGCTGCACGACTACTGGCAGACGCTACGCACCTGGCGCGACGACGTCTGGCAGGACTGGCACGTCGGCCTTGACCGGTACGCCGACTCGGTGGCCGCGCTGCTGGGCGCGCCGCCGGGCAGCGTGCTCACCGACGCGAACCTGAGCACCTTCCTGGCCCGAGTGGCGTCCTGTTTCGACTACCGCCCACCCCGCAACCGGGTGGTCATCACGGACCTCGACTATCCGACGGTGCCGTTCATCTTCCGCGCGTACGCCCGATATGGCGCGCAGCTCGATGTGGTCGGCACCGGCGGTCCCCACCTGGACCAGGACGCGCTGGAGGCCCGGATCGACGAGCGGACGCTGCTGGTGTGCGTGCCGCACGCCAGCTTCACCTCCGGTGCCACCGCCGACCTGTCCCGGCTGGTGACCCGAGCCCACCAGGTGGGTGCGCTGGTGGTGGTGGACGCCTTCCAGACCGTCGGGGTGGTGCCGTTGGACGTCACCGCGCTCGGCGTCGACGTCGTGCTGGGCGGATCCCACAAGTGGCTGTGCGGCGCCGGTACCGCGTTCCTCTACGTCCGGCCGGACCTGGTGCCACTGCTGACGCCGGCGGCCACCGGCTGGCAGGCTGGCGACCGGGCACTGACCTTCCGGCCGTCGCCCGGCTGGGCGCCCGGCATCCGCCGTTTCGCCGGCGGCACACCGTACCCGCTGACCTCCCTGATCTCCCAGGTCGGCCTGGACCTGCTGCTCGACGTCGGGGCCGACGCCATCCGGCGGCATTCGCTGGCGCTCACCCAACGGCTGCTGGACCGGGCCGAAGCCGCCGGTATCACGGTGGTCAGCCCCACCGACAGCGCTGCCCGAGGCGGCGTGGTGTGCCTGGACGTCCCCGACGGCGAGGCCGTCAAGCAGCGGCTGGCTGCTCGGGACGTGATCTGCAGTTGGCGCGGCTACCTGCGGGTCGGCCCGCATGTCTACAACACCCTCGACGAGATCGACCTGTTCATGGATGCGCTGGAAGAGGAGCTGCACCGGTGACCGTCACCCTCTCACCCCGGGCGTTGATGAGTCTGCTCGTCAACGGCCCCAAGGCCATGGACGTGCTGCACACCGCACTCGACCTGGGACTGCTCGACGCGCTGGAGGCCGGACCGGTCCGCCTCGACGCGTTGGCCACCCGGTTCGGGGTGCTTCCGCTGCGGCTGTACAAATTCCTCGACTGCATCGAGAGCCTCGGGCTGCTGACCCGCGACGAGCCCGACGACGACATCGGCGCGACGAGCTACCGCACCGTGTCGGGGCTGCGGGACGCGGTCAACGCAGTGGTCGGTCCGGACGCCACCGAACGGGACAGAGATCGCTACCCGTGGCGGCAGCTGCACGGCCGGCTGGCCGAGAGCCTGCGTGGTGAGGTCAGCATCGACGACGGGTTCGCCTGGCCGCCGAAGACGGCCGAACAGACCGCGGAGTTCGAGCGCAGCATGGCCCTCGGGCTGGGACCGGCGATCGAGACCGTACGCCGGCACTCAGGTCGGCTCTGGTCGGACCGGCACCGGCTGCTGGACGTCGGCGGCGGTGACGGAACCCTCGCCGCACACATCCTCGACACCACGCCGCAGCTGCGGGCCGACGTGTACAACCTGCCGGCGGTGGCACCACTGGTGGCCGCCACCCGGGACGCCCGGGGCCACGCGGATCGACTCGGTTTCGTCGGCGGCGACTTCTTCACCGACCCACTACCGCGCGGCTACGACGCGCTGTCCTTCGTTCGGGTCCTGCACGACTGGCCGAACGCGGTGGCCCGCGAACTGGTGCAGCAGGCGTACGCGGCGTTGGAGCCGGGCGGGCTGATCCTGATCTGCGAGGAGTTCCGCACCCCGGACCGACTGGCCATGCAGTTCTTCTGGAGCTACTTCCTGATCGGCGTCGACAGCAGCGTCAGCCGGCTCCGCGAGGCGGACTACTACACCAAGCTGCTCACGGAGGTCGGCTTCCAGGACGTGACAGTGCTGCCGGGCACCTGGGAACTCGTCACCGCGTACAAGCCGACCCGCTGACTCCACCTTCGGGCACATCCAGGTGACCCGACGGCATCGGTGGTTTTCGTGGGGACGACCAAACGCGAACGGGGTGCCGCACGACAGAGGGGTGTGATGACATTGCCCAAACACGGAGCATGGGCGGCGTTGACCGCCCTGACTGCGGACGCCCTGCCCTGGCAGTCGACTACGCTGATGGGCGGCATGCTGGCCGTCTGCACCGCGATGAGCCTGCTCGCCGAGTGGCAGGCGCGAGGCGGCCTGGCCACCCCGACCCGCGCCACTCTCACGGTCCGGTTCGCGTGCTGGAACGCGACGGGCGGGCAGACCGTCCGGCTGACCTGGAATGCCGAGGCAGCTCGGCACCGACAGCAACCAGGGACGTGATGTGGGGTCCGTCGAGTCCCGGCCGAAGCTCACCAGAAACCAGGTCGAGCAGATCGAGCAGCTCTACGTGCTCGAGGCCGAGGACCTGTACCGGTACGCCCACTCGCGTTCGTGGGTCCGGGCCTCCGATGCGCAGGATCTGGTTCAGATCACGTTTCACGAAGCCATCCGCGACTGGGAGAAGGTCGAGCCCTTCGGTTCCGACGAGCGCAGACGATGGCTGCGTCAGGTGCTCAGGAACAAGGCCGTCGACCTGTGGAGGAAGCAGAACCGGGTCGATCTGGCCGTCGATGTCTCCGACCTGTCCCCGACGTCCGACAACGAGACGGCCGAGCAGGTGGAACTGATGATCGCCCTGACCAATTGCTGGAAGGCGATCGAACAGATGCCACCGCGTCGGCGGATGGTCGCGCTCCTGGTCTGGGGTGAGGCATGGGATGTCAAGCGCGCCGCCGACCACCTCGGGCTGGCGGCGAGCACGGTTCGCGTCCATCTGCGAGAGGCACGTCTGCAGCTGAGAGCCAGTGTCGGACACCTGGTGCCGTTCATCGAAGCCGAGGAAGACTGGGAGTCTGCGCAATGACCGACAACGAGGAGCGGATGCCGCTCACGTTCGCCGAGGTCTACCGACGCGCCCGTGCCGCCGGGGGAGAGGCGCTCCCGCCCTTTGACCTCAGGCGCGGCCTGGCCGACCTGAGGACCTGGATCGACCGGGAAGTCGACGTGGTGGAGGAGACGGAAGACCTCGCCTCTGCCGCGGTGCGACGCTCGCAGCTGGAACTGCGGGGGCGCCACGATCTGCTGGAAGAGTTGATGACCCTGGCGCGCCGACCCGCGGCGGGCGGTCCCGCCGTGCTCGTCGGGGCAGGCGGTTCGGGTAAGTCCACGCTGGCTGCCGCCCTGACGCAGCGGGCGCGAAGCTGGGACCGCCAGGTGTGGTGGGTCTCCGCCGCCGATCCGGCTGGGTTCTTCGAGGGTCTGACCACGGTGATGAGCGACCTCGGCGGCTCCACCACAGACCTGGAGTCGATCGCCAACGGGGCGGCTGACGGCCCCGACCGGCTCTGGCGTCTGCTGGAACGCTCGCCCAGAAGCTGGCTGCTCGTCATCGACAACGCCGACGATCCCTGGATCCTTGCCGCAGCTGACTCGCCGGCGGGTATCCAGGACGGCCGAAGCTGGGTGCGGGCGTCGCAGCGCGGCCTGGTCGTGGTGACGAGCCGGGAAACCGACCCACGCATGTGGGTGGGCGCCCGACTCTTCGCGGTCGGCCAGCTGAGTGAGGTCGATGCCGCGCAGGTCCTCCGCGATCTCGCGCCGAAGGCCGGGGACGAGTCCGAGGCCCTGGCCCTGGCGCGTCGGATCGGTGGTCTGCCGCTCGTCCTTCACCTGGCCGGGACCTACCTGGGCTCCGGGCTAGCGCAGTCGCACACCTTCGCCGCCTACGATCGGGCCCTCGGCAGCCGTGAGGGAACCATGGTGGCCCGTACTGCGGAGATCTCTCTGGACGGGCTGGCCCGACAGGGCATCCCCCAGGCTCGGACGCTACTGCGGCTGGCCAGCTGCTACGCGCCCGAGCAGATCCCGACGCGCATGCTGTCCATGAGCGGCCTGAAGGAGGCGCTCGACGGGTTGACGGGTGTGGGTCTGATCCGGAGCGGCTCCGCCGCGATCACCCTGCATCCCGTCGTCACCGCCACCCACCGTGACCGCCTTGGAGGACCGGAGGTGTGGCAGACCGCAGTCGCGCATCTGGTCGGCGCACTGCGGGAGCTCAGCCATGGCCAGCCGGAATGCTGGCCGGAGTATCGGCTGCTCAGCCAACACCTGCTGGCCCTGCTCGAAACCGCGGCCGAACACGGGGACGACGAACACCTCGCCCGGCTGGCCGACGCCACCGCCGGTGTGGCCAGGGCCTTCAACCACAGCGGCGCGTTCAGGGCCGCCGGCATGCTGTGCCGGATCGCCCTCGACCGCTGTGCGGCGCTGGGTGAGGAACATCCGGCGGTGCTGCGGGTCCGGCATCAACTCGCCTGGACCGTCGCCAACAGGGGCGATCTGACCCAAGCGGAGACCATCTACCAGGAGGTGCTCGACATCCGGCGGCGGGTCCTGGGCGACTCCCACCCCGACACCCTCCGCAGCCGCCACGAGTCCGGGTGGATCGCCAGCCTGCTCGGCAGTTGGGCCGAGGCCGAGCAACGCTATCGGGACACCCTTCGCGACTGCGTGCTCCACCTCGGGCCGGACTCGCGGGACACCCTGACCACGCGTCACGAGTTGGCGTACGCGATCGCCCGGCAGGGCCGCCTCGACGAAGCCCAACCGATTTTCGAGGAGGTTCTGCGCGATCGGCGACGTGTCCTTTCCGATCTTGCGCCACAAACCCTCCAGACCCAGCACGCGCTCGCCTGGATCACCGCCAAACAGGGCAGATGGGCCGAGGCGGAGGCCTTCTACCGCCGGCTCCTCGACCTGCGTCAGGTGCTCGAGGCCGACCACCCCCATGTCCTGCTCACCCTGCACGAACTCGCCTGGACGATCGCGCGTCAGGGCCGCCGGAGCGAGGCGGAGACCCTCTACCGACAGGTCCTGGAGCGCCGCGACCGCACCCTGGGCACCGACCATCCCGAGACCGAGACCACCCGGTACGCGCTGGACGAGCTTCTGCGCGGGCAGATCATCGACGCCGAACACCCGGCCTGACCATTCGGAGGTCCACATGATCACCGAGGAACACCTCACCGCCGCCCTCGCAGGTCTGCACCTGACCAAGCGCACCGTCATGCTGCACACCTCACTGCGGTCCTTCCGAACGGTGCTCGACGGCGGTGCCGACGCCATCCTCGACACACTGCTCAACCGGGGTTGCACCGTGATGGTGCCCACCTTCACGGAACCCCAGTTCGCAGTGGCTGCCCCCACCGACATGCGTCCGGTCCGCAACGGCGTGGACTACGCTGCCGTGTCTGTCGACGACACCTCGCTGGAGACCAGCCCCTACCGCGTCGACTGCGGACTGATCAACCCTTTGCTCGGCCTGCTTCCGGCCGTGCTCGTCGGGCGCTCCGACGCCGTACGCGGACGGCATCCACTCAACTCCTTCGCCGCGATCGGCCCGGAGGCCGCCGAGATCATCGGCGCCCAGAGCCCCGATGACGTGTACGGGCCGATTCGTGCGCTGGCCGACCGCGACGGCGTGATCCTGCTCATCGGTGTGGGCCTCAACCGCATGACCGCCCTGCATCTGGCCGAGCATCGGTCCGGCCGCCGGATGTTCCGCAGATGGGCGCGCGACATCGACGGCGCCACCCGCATGGTCGAGGTCGGCTCCTGTTCCGCAGGGTTCCCGAAGCTGGAGCCGGTCCTCAGTCCTCTCGCCCAGAGCATCATGGTCGGCGCCTCGCGCTGGCGCGCCTTTCCAGCCCGGCAGACCCTTGCCGCCGCGACGGCCGCCATCGTCGCCCAGCAGGACATCACCCGTTGTCCTGCCGCCGGTTGCATGCTCTGTCGAGACGCCATCGCCGGAGGCCCGATGACCTACCAGCCACCACGCTGACCCGCTGCCCGATCGGGAACGGGACCCCGTCGGGTCGACCTGGTTCAGCGCCGCGCGTGTTCTGCGCGTGCGGGTGCACCCACCTCATGCAGGTGTCGCAGGGCCTGGCGGTAGGAGGTGACGAGACTGGTCTGTACGTAGGCGACGCCGATCTCGGCGCAGTATGCCTGCACGATCGGTTGTGCCTTGCGCAGGTTGGGCGTCGGCATGCCGGGGAACAGGTGGTGTTCGATCTGGTAGTTCAGACCGCCGAGTGCCGCGTCGACCAGCCGGTTCCCCCGAACGTTACGGGAGGTCAACACCTGCTTGCGGAGATAGTCCTCGGTGCCGGTCGGGTGCGGCATGCCCTTGTGGTTGGGAGCGAAGGTCATGCCGAGGTAGACGCCGAACAGTGCCTGGTGCAGCAGCAGGAAGGCGACGGCCTGCAGCGGCGAGAGCACGAGCACCAGTGCGCCCAGGTAGCCGACGGCGTGCAGGATCAGCAGTGCGCCCTCCACACCCCGCTGTTTCACCGTGCCGTCACGCAACGCCTTGACGCTTGACACCTTCAGGCTGCCGGCGAGCAGCGTGAGCAGCGGGAAGAACAGTGCGGCCTGGTGCCGGGTGATGAGGCCCTTCAGCCCGCGCCGGCCGAGGGCCGATTCGGTGGTCCAGACGAGCACCTCGGGGGCCACGTCCGGGTCGAGGTCGTCGTGGTTGGGGTTGTTGTGGTGACGGGTGTGCTTGTCCATCCACCAGCCGTAGCTCATTCCGATGCCGAGATTGCCGGCCAGCAGTCCGGCGACCGCGCTCGGCCGTCTGGTGCGGAACACCTGGCGGTGCGCCAGGTCGTGCGCCACGAGTGCGACCTGGGCGAACGTGACGGCGAGGAACACGGCGGTGATCATCTGCCACCAGGAGGAGCCGATGGCGAAGAAGGCCGCCCAGCCGCCGACGAACATCAGCGTGACGACGCTCAGCCGGACGACGTAGTAGGCAGGCCGGCGGCGCATCAACCCGGCGTCGATGATCCGGCGGGACAGGACGGCGAAATCACTGCCGGTCGTCGACTGCGACGGTTTCGTGGTAGTCGTCATGAGCCCAGCAGACCGCCTGGGAAGGGCGCTGTCAGGAACGCTGTCTCCCCGCCGAACGGGGTGCTAGCACCACCGAGAGACGGCGATCGCGCGGGCACAATGACAACCGTGGACATGGCCGGGCCGGACGGGCGGACGTACGAGTGGGTGCGGCGGGGTGTGCGCGCGGTGCTCGCCGGTCTGGCCGCGATCGGCCTGGCCGTGGCCAACGTCGCGCTGCTCGTCGTATCGCTGCTGGCGCTGGTGCTGGTCCCGGTGCCGCTGCTCGGCATGGCGTTGGTGTGCTTGACGACGACGCTGGTCCGGAAGCGGGCGGATCTCGAACGTAGGCGTGCCGCACGGGCCGGGGTCCCGGTGCCACGTCCCTACCGTCCGCCCCCGCAGCGGGGTATCGCCGGCGGCTGGCGGCGCTTCCGGTGGATCATCACCGACTCGGCCACCTGGCGCGACCTCGCGTGGCTCCTGCCCGGCGGGATCGTCGGGGCCACCCTCGGCGTGATCTCTCTGGCCGTGCCGCTGTACGGGATCATGGGTCTGACGCTGACACCGCTGTGGATCTGGCTCGGCACCGACTGGTACGGCTACGGTGCTGTCTGGTCCATCGACACATTCAGTGAAGGGCTGATCTGCCTGCCGCAGGGCGCCGCCATCCTGGCCGGCGGTCTGTGGCTGGCGCCGTGGCTACGGCGGGTCGACGCGTACTTCGCCCGACTCCTCCTGGCACCGACCAAGGCCGCCGAACTCCGCCTGCGGGTCACCCAGCTGACCGTTACGCGCGCCGACACGGTGGACGCCCAGGCAGCCGAGCTGCGCCGCATCGAGCGCGACCTGCACGACGGCATCCAGGCGCGGCTCGTCTCGCTGGGCATGACGATCGGTCTCGCCGACGAACTGATCGACCGGAACCCGGCCGCAGCCCACGAGATGCTCGCTGAAGCGCGTGAAGCCAGCGGCACCGCACTGGTCGAGCTGCGGCACCTGGTCCGTGGTATCCATCCACCCGTGTTGGCCGAACGCGGACTGGACGGCGCGGTGCGGGCGCTGGCGCTCAGCCTGCCCGTGCCGCTCACGGTCGATGTCGACCTGCCCGGCCGACTCGACACACCCGTGGAGTCGGCCGCGTACTTCGCCGTCGCGGAGACGCTGACCAACATGGTCCGCCACAGTCGCGCTCACACCGGATCGGTGTCCCTGCGGCATGCGGACGGCACTCTGACGATGGTGGTCGCCGACGACGGCGTGGGCGGCGGCGATCCCGCGGCCGGCACCGGTCTGCGGGGCATCGAACGCCGCCTCGCCGCTTTCGATGGCACGATGGCCCTGTCGAGCCCGCTCGGTGGGCCCACCGTCATCACCATGGAGTTGCCGTGCGCGTTGTCATCGCCGAGGACCACGCGCTCCTCCGGGACGGGCTGACCAGAATCCTGCGGGCCTTCGACTTCGACGTCGTCGCCGCCGTCGACAACGGCCCGGCCCTGCTGCCTGCCCTGATCACCCACCGGCCTCAGGTGGCGGTCGTCGACGTCCGCCTCCCGCCGACGTTCACCGACGAAGGTCTGCAGGCCGCGATAGCGGCTCGTACCCAGATTCCCGGCCTGCCCATCCTCGTGCTCTCCCAGCACGTCGAGCCCTTGTACGCCCGCGAACTGCTCAGCACACCGCACGGCGGTGTGGGCTACCTGCTCAAGGACCGCGTGTCCCACGTCGGCGACTTCGTCGACGCCGTGCGCCGGGTCGCCGCCGGCGGTACCGCCATGGACCCTGAGGTGATCTCGCAACTCCTCGTCCGCCGAGAGCCGCTGGCGGTGCTCACCCCCAGAGAACGGGAAGTGCTCGGTGAAATGGCCGAAGGCCGCTCCAACGCGGCGATCGGGGGCAAACTCCGCATAACCGAAAAAGCCGTGAGCAAACACATCAACAACATCTTCACCAAACTTGACATGCCACCCTCAGAGGATGACAACCGGCGCGTCCTCGCCGTCCTGGCGTACCTCAACGGCTGAACGGGCTGGACGGAGGACGCGGCGGCGAGGACCTGCGCCTGCGACCGGTGCCCGTCCGTCATCACCGACGAACGGCACGGTCTGTAGCTGATCCGGGCGGGCCCGACGTGAGGTCGAGCCCGCCCGGTTTCCGGTCTGGTCTGTTCAGGACCGGATTCAGCCCTGCAGCCTGCCGACCGGTCTGCTCTCGGACAGGTTGTCCGGCGAGTCAGCCACGGTCATCGTGCGACGAGGTTGAATCGCTGGTTGGTGCCGCCGTGGCAGTCGTAGAGCTGGACCTGGGCACCGTTGGCGGTGCTCCAGACGTCCAGGCAGCGTCCGGACTGGACATTGCTGATGGTGCCGTTGGAGTTCACGTTCCACTGCTGGTTGGCGCCGCCGTGGCAGCTGTAGATCTGCACGGCTGCGCCGTTGCCGGTGCCGGCCGCGTCCAGGCACATGTTGCCGTACACCTGGAGTTGCCTGCTGGCGGTGTGGGTCCAGGACTGGTTGGTCTGTCCGTGGCAGTCGTAGAGCTGGACCCGGGTGCCGTTGTTGCGGGAGGAGTTCGGTACGTCGATGCACCGGTTGGACTGGACCCCGACGATCTGGGTGGCCGAGCTGGGCGGCGGGGTGGTCGGCGGGGGGGTGGTGGGTGGCGGGTCGGTCGGCGGGGGACTGGTCGGCGGCGGGGTGGTCGGGGTGTCGATCAGCGGGCAGGTGCTGCGGTAGGTGACCACTCCACTGTTGTCCATCAGCGGGCACAGGAACTGGCTGTACCGGGCGTCGTTGTCGACGAAGATCTTCAGGAAGGGCAGCATGGTCCGGATCATCACCGGGTTGGACCGCCCGACCATGAACCCGTGATCCCCACCGGCGACCTCGACGTACACGCTCTCCGTGGTGGACGGGAGGCTGTTGTACAGATCGAGGGCGTAGGAGGGGGTGACCACCGTGTCCGCCTGCCCGGAGATGACCATCGTGGGCACCCGGTCGTTGGCCAGGTTCGACGACGGCGAGAACGGGGTGATGCCGACCGCCGCCTTCAACGACGGACGCCGCATGGCGGCGCTCAGCGCCCCACCGCCACCCATGGAGTGACCGGCGACGGCCAGCCGGCTCGCGTCGACCCGGTCGCGTACCGGGCTCTGCTGCGTCAGGTAGTCCAACGCGGCGAGCAACTGGGTGCCGCGGGCGGTGTCGAAGTCGTTACGGCTGTTGGTCTCGATGCCGATCACGACGAAGCCGTGGGAGGCCAGCCAGGGTCCCATCCAGGCCAGCTCGGCGGAGAACAACGCGGTGTAACCCGGCGAGATGGCGATGGCCCCGAAGGTGCCCTGGCTGGTGTCGGTCGGGTAGTAGATCCGGCCGCCGTTGAAGCCGTACCCGGTCGGGACGCTGACCGAGGTGTTGGCGAAGGGGCCGTGTTCGGTGGCGACGCTGGTCCGGGTGGGGTCCGGGCCCCGCTGGTACGGGTTGTCGGCGGCCGAGGCCGACCCGGCCGCCACCGTCACGGTGAGCAGCCCGACGGCGGCGGCGATCCCGGCCGCAGCCAGCTTGACCAGCCGTCCTCGACGGCCGGGCACGCGGTCTGCGTCGGTGGTCACCGCGGGTGGGGGATGGTGTACCTGTCCTTGCACGGTGGGTACCTCCTGGTGGTGGAGTGGTGGAGGGTGGGGCGGGGGGGGGGGGGGGGGCCCCCCCCCCCCCCCCCCGGGGGCCCGCCCGGGCAGCACCCCCCCACCCGGGGGGGGGGCGGAAACCCCCGGCGG
>NZ_JBNCLD010000034.1:0-26837 GCF_049844505.1 Micromonospora sp. DT229
TCCACTGCCGCCCGACTCGACACCTTCGCCCGTGTCGCACCAATCAACCCTTATACGCTGCTGAGATCACCTCACTGAGGTGACCTCGAAGGCTCGGCTGTCGGTTGGAAATGACACGGAGCGGACGTCCACATAGGTGGTGTTCGTTGTAGGCGTGGAGCCATCGTAGACAGGTTCTTGCGACAGAATTCAGTCTCCGAGCGGGCTCCACGTGATGGCCTATCCTGCCATGGTCGAGAGATCGCCCCGCCGGATTTTTGCGGAGATCACGTCCGTTACATCTTCTGAATCTGATATGCGACCGCTGCCTGGGTGCTCCCCACTGGGATGATCAAGACAGAAGAGTTGACGGAATCGGCGGGCACGCGAAGATCGACCGCGCTGGTAGTGACGGTGGGAGAGCATGGGGGAAGCTCTTCAATCTTGGATTCCCCGCCCAAGCGAAAGTGCGCAAAGAGCGTCCCTTCGCCCGCGCAGTATACGACGAGCCGGTAATTTCCCCCCTTCCACTGATCGAGTCCTTCGTCGCGGACAACCATGGCCATCGCCTTCGAATCTATGATAGAGATGGTCGGCCGAGCTCCGACGTGGACAACTGTGTTTTCTACCTTGACATTCGCTTTGTCTACTTCTTGTACGTAGCGAGTAATGTCAGGTGGAAGGTCAGTGGAATCTGATGCAGCCGGCGAGGTGGGAGCAGTGGCTTTGCTGCCCGCTTCGTTGTGTGAGCTGGTGGTGCACGCCGTAACGGCTAACACCCATAGGAGGGTAACGATGCCTGTGAATTTTAGGTTTGAAGCTTTTATGTCCTTCTCCTATTCCTGGGGAAGCCCCAGCCGCCTAGACTGGCGACTGGGGCTGAAGGTCGTGGTAATGGCTAGGAAGAGGTTTCCCAGTACCTGTAACCCCACGTGAGTGCGCTGGGCATCCGGGTGACCGTACCGGTGCTGCTGTTGGTCTTGGCGCAGCTCGCATTGAGGTAGTACTTCTCGACGCCCATGCGCCAACCCCAGTTGCCGAATTGGAGGTTGCCGTACTTCCCGTTGCTGATGGGCTTTGAGTAGTTGAAGGTCTGGGAAATCGTCGAGGTGACAGAAGCATTGATACCGAATGTCAGCTCGGCCGATAGTACGACTGCGCTCGCGCTCACGCTTATACCGCTGGAGACGGCGAAGCTTGTCGCGAGATTGTGCTGAATCGAGGCACCTACGGTCCCGCCGGGGCCAGATTTGAAATGTATTCCAGCCGGGATGTGGAGGTCCTGCTTCGAGAATGTTCGGTAGTGCCAGCCGATGTCGGGGCATGCCAGTGGGGTCACGGGTTCGGCTGCAACGGCGGTCCGACACCCACTACGGCGACTCCGATGCCTAGCACCGCCGCCAGCATTGACCTGACAATGCGACCATGCACAGCACGGCCCGGTAGTATGGAACGAGTTCTCACAGTCCTCCTAGCTAGCGCGAGGTTTGGGGACAGGAGCGCTCTGCGGGCTGTGGACCCGCAGAGCGCTCTTTCGGTAGCAAGAGGCTACCGCGCACGGCGCTCTACGAATGGCCCCTGTCACTCTGGGTCGCACCCTGATCGCTGCGGGTGGAGTCGCACAGGGTGTTCGATGAGGAGCTGGATGATATCAAATCAGGCAATATCGGCGAGCTTGTTGCGACGCAACGTGTTTATCACAGAATGATAACGAGGCTGGCGAGCCGTCGGGTGCGCTTGGAGTGAGTTTCTTCGGGTGTGGTTCCGCAAGGGCGAGGAGATCACTCCAGTGCGATATGACATCGTCTGCATAGCTCTGCCAGTCCATGGGTAGCGGCCGGTTCGGGTCGCTGTCGGGCTCCAACCTCGCCACCCGCCGCTCGGGACCTGGTCGGTAGTCGATATGCGCGGAGCGTAGGCGGCATGCAGCGTGACGCCAGCATCGCGTCGGGGGTAAGACACCGCGCCTACGGTCTGCCTCCTAGCCGGCCATCGGATGTCAACCGGCCGAACTAGTGAGGCAGGGGCATCTGTGTCGTATTCGTGTCGCAGGGTGGGCAGCGGTTGACAAACCAGCAGGTCAGCCGGGTGACCGCTGCGGTCTTGAAAACCGGTAAGGCAGCGATGTCTTCGTGGGTTCGAATCCCACACCCTCCGCCCAGCTGGACAGCAAGAGGATCGCGTCAAGGGCAACGCTGTGTGGATGACTAGTTCACCGAAACTGCCCACCAGTCGCGGGCGGGCAGCCGCACCCACCGGTCCGGCTCGGTGAATGGGCGGGCGTCGGCAGGGCGCACTGCGGCGTAGGCGCAGCAGTACTCGATGGCGTGGCCCTGGTACAGGAAATCGCGCAGAACTTCGGCCGCGGGCGCGTTCGCCTCAGACCAGCCGCCGCCCGGGTGTAGGTCCCAGCCGGTGATGACACCATCGTGCACGGCCGCGCCCTGGTTGCCGCTCTTGGGGTTGGCGTACATGCCGTAACACACCGTGTCAGCCGACAGCAGCAGCGCGACCAACGGCATGGATGCGCCGTACGCCCAGGGCTGGCTGACGACGATGCCGCCCGGCACGTCTGTGACACCGAGTGTCCGGATCGACTCGTCCTCGTCAGCGTCCCACATGTCCTCGACGACGATCTGATCCTCGATCACCGTGGCGTCCAAACGCCGTACCGCCTCGGTAGCGTCGATCCCGGCCACGCAGCACAGGCTCATACCGTCGCTGTCGATATCGGCCAGCGCATCGATGAGCCTGCGCGCTTCTGCGACCGTGGCGGCCTCCGCCTTTGTCAGCGTCACGCTCGTGTCGAACAGATCAGGCGTCGCCCCGGCCAGGCTCAGCCGCGCCGGTGACCAGCCGGCCATCATTGGCAGCTCCGGATCCGCGCCGGCGGCCACGAGCGCGCGGGCGTTGGCGGGCTTGCCAGCATGTACGGCGAGCCAGAGCGCGGTGCGTCCGTCGTCGACGGCGTCCACGTCATCCACGAGCCGGGCCAGTTCCGTCACCACCTCGGACGAGCCCGCCCATGCCGCGTGGTGCAATGGCCGCCCGCGCCCGCCTACGAGGGTGTTCGGGTCAGCGCTGGCCGCGAGCCGTTCCCGCACCACGGCAAGGTCCGACCACGACCCGTACCCCATTCGCGACCAATCGACATCCGTCACCCATGCCTCCCCGATGCCCTCCGAAGGCATCAGAGTAGGAGACGACAGACGGGTACGCGTGCCGCCGGTCTATGAACCGGGGCTGGGTGCTGTTGGGGGGCTGGGGGGACTGCGCCAGCCGTACGGGTGAGGAAAGCCCGAGCGGGGTGATGCCGGGCGGTGCGGGTGGGCTAATGGGTCCGTGACGGTTCTGGCGATCATCGTCGGCGGTGGCATCGGGGCCACCCTGCGCTACCTGCTGGGGCTCGGCCTCGCCCCGACCACGCCGCCTTCCCCTGGGTGACCTTCGTGATCAACATGGTGGGGGCCTTCGCGCTGGGTGCCGTGATGACGCTGCTCGCTGCGCAGAAGCTGCGAGGGCCGTGGGGCAAGCCTTTCCCCTCGACCGGGGTCATCGGCGGCTTCACCACCTGGTCGCACTTCATCGTCGAGAGCGATCAACTGATCGGGGCGGGGCGCAGCGGGGTGGGCATCGTCTACCTGGTCGTGAGCATTCTCGGCGGCGTGATCGCGGCGGCGCTCGGTGCTCGGCTGGTGGAATCGCGGGTGGGGCGTTCGACGGGTGGGCATGCCTGATGTGGGTGGGCATCGGGGTGTTTCTGGCCGGCGGGCTCGGGGCGCTCAGCCGGGCCGGGGTCGACGCGCTGGTGAAGCCGTGGTGGGCGGCGCGGGTGTCCGGGTCCAGCAAGGCGTTTCCCGCGAGCACCTTCCTGATCAACGTGTCCGGTGCCTTCGTGCTCGGTGTCGTCACCGGCTTCGCAGTCAAGCACACCGCCGCAGGGGCGCAGGACTTCACCACGATCGTCGGGGTCGGCTTCCTGGGTGCCTACACGACCTTCTCCACGGAGGAGTGGCACACCCTGGGGGCTGCTGCGTAAGAACGCCGCTGTGGAGGCCTTCAACGTGCTCGGCAGCCTGGGCGCGAGCCTGGTGCTGGCGCGTTCGGGCTGTGGCTGGATGGGCTGCTCTAGGGGCTTCTGGCTGACACCGCGCGGGTTTCACGAATGACGGCGCATCACAGGGTATGAAAGGGGCGGCAGAACGCCACCTGCATCGGAAGGACCTGACTCGATGACCCTGGAACGTCCCATCGCCCCGGACCCGTACGAGTTGCTGCCGACGGTCGCCTCGTTCACGCTGACCAGTCAGGACGTCCAGAACGGTGAGCCGATGGATTCGGCTCACGCGCACGGCAGCACCGGCGGCGGCAATGTCTCACCGCAGCTGGCCTGGTCGGGTTTTCCGGCCGAGACCAAGGGTTTCGCGGTGACCTGCTTCGACCCGGACGCGCCGACCGGTAGCGGCTTCTGGCACTGGGTCGTGGTGAACCTGCCGGCCGAGGTGACCGAGTTGCCGGGCGGGGCTACGAGCGAGGACCTGCGCGGCGGATTCACCGTCCGCAACGACTACGGCGAGCAGGGCTTCGGTGGTGCGGCGCCGCCGCCCGGCGACCGCCCGCACCGGTACGTCTTCGCGGTCCACGCGCTAGACGTGGAGCGTCTCGATCTCACCCCGGACGCCACCCCGGCCTACGTCGGCTTCAACCTGACCTTCCACACCCTCGCCCGCGCCACCATCCGCCCCACCTACCAGATCAACCCGTAACCCCCACCCGCTGCCACAAAGCTGATCAAGAGGTTTGCGTCAACTTCCAGCCGGATGCAGACGTAAACCTCTTGATCGACTAAAGAGGGCGGGGGGTCAGGCGGGGGTGCGGGCTACGGCGAAGACGGATTGGCCGAAGGGGGGGAGGAGGGCCTGCTCGGCGGCCTTGGTCGCCGGGAGGACCAGGGTGTCGTAGACCTTCACCATGGGACCTTCCTTCGGCATCAGGCGGAAGACCTTGGTGGCCATGAAGTAGCCGATCAGGCCGAGCGCGTTCGCGTAGTGGATCTTCTCGACCCGCAGACCGGCCTCGGTCATCGCCGCCGACAGGGTCTTCTTGGTGTAGCGGCGGACGTGGCCGGTGGCGATGTCGGCGGGGCTCATCGCGAACTGGAAGGCCGGCACGATGATGACCACGGCTCCGCCCGGCCGGACCAGCTCGCCCATGCTGCGCAGGGCGCCGACGTGGTCCTCGATGTGCTCCAGGACGTTGTACGACACCGCGGCGCTGTAGTCGCCCTGCTCCGAGTGGGGCAGGAGCATCTGGCGGACCTCGATGTTGGGCCGGTCGGAGAGCCGTTCCTTGAGCGAGACCAGGCGGTCCGGGTCGGCTTCGGTGGCGGTGAACCGGGGGAGGCGCTCGGCCCACTCCAGGGCGTAGTCGCCGAGGCCGCTACCGATCTCGATCGGGTTCTCGCCTAGGTAGGGCACGGCCAACTCGACGAACCAGCGTCGGTGGTTGACCGCTGTGGCGAGGCCCTCCAGGACCTCGGACTGCACGCGCTGATCCCCAGTGATTTCTGCCATGCGTCGATTCCTCACGATACGACTCGACCGCGCCAGTACCGACTGAGTGAACCATCCGCCCGGTTGGCGGAATTCTCGGGGCCTGGGGCAGCCGAATTGGTCGGGGCTAGGTGCACGATCGGTGGTGGTCAGCGAACTTGGCAGATGTTACGCGAGTACCCGGAACCTCGCACGGCGGCCTGATTGCCCGACTACGCTGCGAATTGTTATGACTACTCCTGAATCGGATCGCCCTGTCGAGGAGTCCGGGGCGGGAGAGTCGCCGGCCACCCCGCCGGGCCGTGGCCGTATCCGCAGGTCGGGGTGCTTCAAGGACCTGGCTGCGGTGGCGAGTTTCGGGTTGCTGGCCTTCTGGGTCACTGCCCGAATGTGGTGGAATCCACAACACGGCATTCGGGATAACAAGACAGATATGGCGCAGTTCGAGTGGATGCTGGCTCATGGCGCCCGGGTCGTGACCGAATTCGCCTACCCCTTCACCTCGGACCGGATGAACGTCCCCGAATCGGTCAATCTGGTGGCCAATACGTCGGTATTGTCTGTTTCGCTACCAATGACGCCGATCACCCTGTTGTTCGGTACCCGCAGCGCCTTCCTGGTCTTCCTCACCCTGGGCATGATCGCCACGGCCACCTCCTGGTACTTCCTGCTGTCCAGAGTGGTCGTCGGCACCCGTGGCCCGGCCTGGCTGGGGGCGACCTTCTGCGCGTACGCCCCAGCGATGATCTCGCACGCCAACGCCCATCCGAACATCGTGGCGCAGTACGTGGTGCCCCTGATCATCTGGCGTACGCTGCGGCTGGCTGACCCGGGACGCTGGCTGCGCAACGGTCTGCTGCTCGCCTTGGTGATCGTCTGGCAGGCCTTTCTGAACCTGGAGATCCTGCTGATGACCGCGATCGGTGTCGGCGTGGTGATCGTGGCCCTGGCGCTGGGCCGCCCCGAACTGAGAGGGCGGACCCGTACCTTCCTGGCCGGGCTCGGGGTCGCCGCCGGGGCTTCCGCGGTGCTGTTGGCGTACCCCCTCTATGTCCAGTTCTTCGGTCCGGGCGCATACCACGGGCTGTCCTGGGTGATCCGGGGCTACTCCACCGACCTGGCCTCCTTCGTCGCGTACGCCCGGGAATCGGTGGCCGGGGACGCACGTAGCGCGAGCGGCCTGGCCAAGAACCCCACCGAGGAGAACTCCTTCTTCGGTTGGCCCCTGATGATCGGCGTGGTCGCGCTGGTCTGGTGGCTGCGACGCAACATCGTGGTGCTCGCGCTGGCCGGCCTGGGTGTGCTCTTCGCGGTGTTCTCCCTCGGCCGGGAGATCCGCTTCGACCGGGAAGGGACCGGCATACCGGCGCCGTGGGCGCTGCTGGAGGACCTCCCGGTGCTGCACTCCGTGGTGCCGACCCGCTGGGCGTTGGCGATCACCCCGATCATCGGGGTGCTGCTGGCCTACGGGGCGGCGCGGGCGCAGGAGTTGGCGACCCGCTATCCGGCCCGGCGCTCGCAGATCCGATTCGCCACGGTGACCGTACTGGCGATGGCCCTGGTGCCGGTGCTGCCCACCCCGCTGCCGACCAAGCGCCTCGAACCGACTCCGGAGTTCGTCACCTCCGGTGCCTGGCGTCCCTACCTGGCCGGCGGGCGCAGCCTGGTCACCCTGCCGCTGCCGGACACCGAGTACGCCGATCCGCTGCGCTGGTCCGCCCAGACCCGGCTGGAGATGCCGATCGCCCGGGGTTATTTCCTGGGCCCGGACACCCGACCCGGTAAGGACCGGATCGCGCTGTTCGGCGCGCCGCCGCGCGCGACCAGCAGCTTCATCGCCACCGTACGGCGCAGCGGCGAGGTGCCGCCGGTCACCGCCCAGGACCGCCGGGAGGCGATCGAGGATCTACGGTACTGGCGGGCCGGGGCGGTGGTACTGGCCCCGCAGCCGAGCGCGGAGGCCCTGCGGCAGGCGATGACCGCCCTGACCGGCATCGAGCCGGTGCAGACCGGGGGTGTCTGGCTCTGGGACGTCCGGCCGTTGACCGGCTGATCTGGCCCGCGTTCCGTCAGGAACTGCGGAGGCAGCAGCCCTGACAGACCTTCGGGCTGGGCAGGGTGAAGGCCAGGCAGCAGGTACGCCGCTGCACGGTCGGCTTGCCGTCCGCGCCCGGCACCAGCTCCACCAGGTCGGCCAGGTCGAGGGCGTCGAGCAGAGTGTCGATCGAATCGACCGTCGAGCCGGGCACGCTGTCGGTGGCCGTCAACAGCCCGTAGGCGATGCCGGAGGCCACCGAGCCGAGCAGGGTACGGGTGCCGATGCGGACCTCACCCTGGATCGCGCTGACCACCGGCGACAGGTGGGCCGCCAACAGGGTGGACCGCAGGGTGGCCAGCAGTTCCTGCTCGTCGGCCACGACCCGGACCTGACGGGGATCGGTGACGGCCAGCGGATCGTTCGGCAGCACCGCTACCTGGGTCGACTGGCGCAGACCGAGGGTCACCAGGGTGCGCCGGTCGGCGAAGTGGATGAGGGTGGTGTCGGCGTCGAGCAGCGGTACCCGCCGGGCGACCGCCCAGCCGAGCACCACCGGCAGCGCCGCCCAGTAGCTGTAGGCCTTCCAGGCCAGGGCGGCGGAGGCGTGCGAACTGCCACCCCAGAGGCGGGCCGCGGAACCAAGCAGCTCCGGCAGCCGAGTGCCGTCGGTGAGGGTGGTGGCCGAGGTCCAGTCGGTCTCGTCGGGAACCAGTAGCCCTGGGGCCAGCCCGGGAAGGACATCGGTGCCGAACATGGCCCGCAGGGTCGTGGTCACCGGAGCTAGAGCTGTCGCCGAGGGTACGGACACGGGCAGTACTGCTGTCACTTGCTGTACCCCTCTCCGAGAACCTCAACTAAGGCTAGCCTAACCACACTTCGCGGGTGGCGGTAACCCCGGACAGGGCAAGAAACGAGAGGTGCCGATCACCTGGGGCGGGCGATTACCCAGAGTGTTCTTCCGAAAACCCCGCGCAGTATCGGTGCAAATCGCCCAGCAGTCAAGCCTCCTGTCGAGAAGATGCCAGTCCTGTACACGTCTCGCCACCGAACGTGAAACCTAGTACTCCCGGCCACGAGGAAGCTGATGACGATCTCACCGCTCGATCGGGCTGCCGACTCCTTCGCCGCCGAACTCGCCCGCCACCGCACCGAGCGAGGGCTGTCCAAGAAACAGCTGGCCACCCTGATGGGCTTCGATCCGTCGTACGTAAGCCATGTAGAAGGACGGCGACATCGACCCACCGAGGACTTCGCCCGGCGGGCGGAGGCCGTCCTGGACGCCAGCGGCGCCATCTGGCAACGCTTCCGGGAGTACGACCACCTGCGCCACACCCGCGCGGAGCGCGACCCCCGGGAGCCCGACTCGATCGGCCGGTGGATTCCGCCCGGCACCGGGCTGATCGTCGAGAACGAGTTGAGCATCCTCACTTACACCGAGGACGGATACCGCTGCCTGATCCGCCGGGAGCTGTACAACGCCGGCACCGAGCCGGTCACCCGCTACCTGGTACGGGTCGCCGTGGACCGCTACCCCAACGACCCCGGACGCTCCAACCGGCACCACCGGGAACGCCCACTGACCTTCGCCGAACTCGGCCTGCGGGCCTACCGCGAGGAGTCCGGCGAACGCGAGGCCATGCACTGGCGGGCCAAGTACGACCGGGACGCCTTCAAGGAGATCTGGCTGCTCTTCGAGAACGGTGAACGACGGTTCCCGCTCTACCCCGGGCACCGCGCCACCATCGAGTACACGTACACCGTCGGGCGGGACAAGTGGGGGCCGTGGTTTCAACGCGCGGTCCGCGTACCGACCCGGCACCTCGCCGTACGCCTGGATCTGCCCGCTGAACTGGACCCGCAGGTCTGGGGCGTGGAGACCTCGCTGTCGGCCGAGGAAGGCCCCCTGCGCCGGGCGGTCGTCCGGCGGGCGGAGGGCGACCGGGCGATCTTCGAGTGGGCGACCGACGACCCACCCCTGAACGCCCGATACCGACTTCAGTGGCGCTTCCGCGCCCAGCCCGACGCCGAGCCGGAGGGGGAACGGATGCGACCCTCCGAGCGGATGCGCCGACTGGGCATCCTGCAACGCGGCATGGACCTGCTACGCCAGCCGGCCCGCCCGTTCGACCTGCCCCGCGAGCGACAGGCCGCCCGGGAGGTCATCGACCGCCTGATCGACGCCTTGGCCCGCCTCGACGAACTGCACCCCTTCGCCAAGGGGGTGGGAATCGCCGCCCCGCAACTGGAGATCGGCCGGGCCGCGGCGGTGATCCGGCCACCCGACCGGACCGCCGAACCCCTCGTGCTGCTCAACCCCCGGGTGGTCGACTCGGCACCCGACACGGACGAACAGTACGAGGGCTGCCTCTCCTTCTTCGACCATCGGGGATTGGTGCCCCGGCCGCTCCGGCTGGATGTGGAACACGCCCAACTCGACGGCAGCCGGGTGATCACCTCGTTCGAGTTCGGCATGGCCCGTCTGGTGGCACACGAGATCGACCACCTGGAGGGCCGGCTGTACGTCGACCGGATGGCCCCCGGAGTGCCACTGGTGCCGATCGAGGAGTACCGCGACAGCGGCCACCCCTGGCGCTACTGATCGGGTTGTTGCACGACCACGCCTGGTCCGGGTGGGAACGACGCCGGCCAGGCGTGGTCGTGCGGGCGGTGCCGGTCCGCCCGATCGGGGGACCGGGGGGCGTGCCCCAGGGGGCAGGGGCACGCGCCCCGGTGCGGGGGGAGGAAAGCTCTACAGGGTGCCGAAGGTGTCGTACCGGGTGTGCTGCGGCGGGACATCGTCGGCGGCGAGGACCCGCAGGGTGGACCGCACCATCGCGGCCGAGCCGGAGATGTAGCAGTCGTGGTTCGTCCAGGGGCCGTAGCGGGCCACCACCTCGGAGATGTCGCCGTGCTCCCCGTCGAAGTCCGGATCGTCGCTACAGGCCGCGGTGACCGACAACCACGGGTGGGCACCCACCAGCTCGCGCAACCCGTCCAGCCCGTAGAGGTCGGACTCGGTACGCGCGCCGTAGAAGACATGCACCCAGCGGGTGCGGTTGAAGCTGGTCAACTCCTCGACCAGGGCCTTGATCGGGGCCAGCCCCACCCCACCGGCGACGCAGAGCACGTCCCGATCCGAGGCGGAGTCCAGGGTCATCGAACCCATCGGGGCGGCCACCCGCAGCAGGTCCCCCGGCTTCACCCGGCGGACCAGGGCCCCGGAGACCCAGCCGGCCCCCTCGGGGGTACGGACGTGGAACTCCAGCACGTTGTCGTCGTTCGGGGCGTTCGCCACCGAGTAGGTCCGCCACACCCGGGGGTGGTAGCGGGGTGCCTCGATGCTGACGTACTGACCCGCCTTCCAGACCAGCGGATGTTGCAGTGCCCGGCAGGTGAACACGGCGGTGTCCGGACCGTACCGCTCATGGGTCAGCACCTCGGCGTGCCAGAACGGCGGGTTGGCGTCCGAGGCCGCCCCGGCCAGCATCTTCTCGCTGATCGCCGCGTACGCGTCCCGCCAGGCCTGGTCGTACTCCAGATTCCAGCCGTCCCCGGCGGTGCTGCGCAGGGCGTCCAGCAGGGCCACGCCCATGGTGTCGTAGCTCGCCGCCTCGACGTGGTACTTGCGGTGGTCCCGGCCCAGCGCGCGGAGGAACTCGTCGAAGCCCTCCGGGTCGTCCACCGTGTGGATCGCCGCGATGATCGCTTCCAGCAGCCGGTCGCCCTGCCCGGCCATCTGCACCGGGAAGAGTTGGCGCAGGTCCGGGTCGAGGAGGAAGAGTCGGGCGTAGAAGTAATCGCTCAGTTGGACCCGGTCGGCCTCGACAAGGGCCCAGCTCTCCTTCAGCAGCCGCGCGAAGTTGTCCACCGGGGGCGCTCCTTCTCTGACGGCGGTTCGGGCCCTCATAGAATGTCCACGGAGCGTGCACGGTGGTCGCACAGACTGTGCGATCGCATCATGAGGCCGACTCATCGGCACCCGGATGCCACTCCAGTGGCCGGTCGGGCAGAGTGAAGCGGTGACCGTTGAGCTCACCCGACCGGTGTCCCGCCGGATGCTCGGCACCGAGACGCTGCTGGTGCTGGGCCTCTCCCTCGGCCAGTCGGCCGTCTACGCGACGGTGTCGATCATCGCGAAGCTGACCGCCGAGGGTGGGCTGTCCCGGCAGACCGCCGCCTTGAACACCTCCGCCTCCGCTCGGCCGTACCTCGACCTCACGTACCAACTGCTCGGCATCGTCTTCGCCCTGCTGCCGGTGCTGCTCGCCGTACACCTGTTGGCGCGGGACCCCGGCGACCCGGCGCGGACCCTCGGCGTCGACTTTCGGCGGCCCGGTCCGGACCTGGCTCAGGGTGCCGGGCTGGCGGCGCTGATCGGGCTGCCCGGCCTGGCCCTGTTCTGGGCGGCGGCGCAGCTCGGTATCAACGCCACCCTGGTCCCGGCCGCCCTGCCCGACCTCTGGTGGGCAGTGCCGGTGCTGATCCTGGCCGCCTTCCAGAACTCCATCCTGGAGGAGGTGATCGTGGTCGGCTATCTGATGACCCGGCTGCGGCAACTCCAGTGGCGGGTCGGCGCGATCATCGCGACCAGCGCCCTGCTCCGCGCCTCCTACCACCTCTACCAGGGCTTCGGCGCCTTCATCGGCAACGCCGTGATGGGCGTCGTCTTCAGCTACTTCTACCTGCGTACCCGCCGGGTGATGCCCCTGATCGTCGCCCACGCACTCCTGGACATCGTCGCCTTCGTCGGCTACACCCTGGTCCCGGACTCCTGGCTGACCTGGCTCTGACCCTGCTTAGTTGATCAAGAAGTTTGCGTCTGCCGGGCGGCTTGCCGTGACGCAAACTTCTTGATCAACTTTGGCTTCGGGGTGGGCGGAAGGTGGTCAGGGCGCGGGCGGTCAGGCGTTGCAGGGCGGCGGAGTTGCCGGCGGCGGCGGTCAGTGGGGCGGCGCCGGGAATGAGCCGGGAGGCCAGGCGCAGGGCCAGCCAGCCACCGGCCTGGGCGGTCAGGGGACCGGCCAGGCGGCCGACCGCATCGACCGGCCGGGACCCTGGCTCGTTCGCCGCCTGGGCCTCGGCCAGCGCTGAGCGGGCGGTCTCCAGGTCCGGATGCACCAGGGTCAGCACCAAAAGCTCCGCCGCCCGATCCGGATGGGCCGGATCCCGGTCGTACGCCGCCGCCAGGTGCAGCACCAGGTTGGCCTGCGACCAGAGCACCACGGCCAACTCGACCACCGGGGCGAAGACCCCGGCCAGCGCGGCACCCGCTCCACCGATCGTCGCCTGCCGGAGGAACCGCTGACCGGCCAGCCGGGCCAGACCCTCCGGGCCAGCCTGCGGGTACGACTCCCGCAGCCGCCCAGCCCACTCGGCGGCGCGAGGTCCGAGCACCTCGACGGCGGTCAGCGCCAACAGCTCCGGTGCGTACCCCGGGCGGTCGAGGACACGCGCCAACAACGCACGCAGCTTCGGCACATCCTCCGCAGCCGGACGACCGCCGATCAGCGCCGCGGCGGCCCCCGCCGTGGTGCGGGCCGCCTCGGAGACGTACGCCGTGTTGGTGGTCTCCGGGTCGGCGGTGCGGGCCGCAGCCGGTCCGGTGGTGACCTTGGGTGGCGCTGCTGCCTTCTTCGCTCCGCGCGGTTTCGGATCGGTCGAGGCCCCGCCAATCGCCGCCTTACGTGCGGGCGTCCTGGCCGCGCGTGGTTTCGCCGCTTTCGCCGCTTTCGCGGCCTTCGGGGGTGCGACCTCAGGTGTCGATGTCGCCCCGGCCGCCAGCGGTTGCGGGTCGGCGGTCGCCTCCGGGGAGGTTGTCCCGGGTGCTGCCGACCCGCTCGGTCCGGTGGCGTCGGCCGTCGTGACCTTCAGGGGTGCGGATCTCTTCGCGGGCGTCGCCTTCTTCGGGGGGCGCTGCTTCGCGGTGGCCTTCTTCGCTGCTGCCGGAGCCTGCTGCGCTGCCGGGGACACCTGCTGTGCCGCCGGATCTTGTTGTGCCGCAGGAGACGCCTGCTGTGCTGCCGGAGGCGTCGGTTGGGCCTCGCCGCGTGACCCGCCAGCCTGTCGGGGCGCCCCCGGTCGAGACGTCGGGTCGGTGATCCCGGTCTCATCGATCCGGGCAGGCGCGGGGGCGAACGGCGGTGGCGGTGCGGAGGGCCCGGGCCGGGCCGGGCGCGGCTGCTCCGCGGTGGGTGGCTGGAACAGCACCCCGGGCGCGGCCTTCGCGCGCCGAGGGGGTACCGAGGGTGCTTCGTCCCGCTGTTCAGGGGCGGGGGCGGGGGGTGCCGGGGGCGGCCTGAAGGTCGCCTTCGGGGAGCGTCGAGGTGCCCCCTCAGCGGGTTCGGGGCGGTCCTGCTCGCTGGGCGGCTGCTCCTGCATGTCGATGGAGCGTAGTCCCGAACACCGCCGCGCACAGCGGTTGAAGGGCGGCCCCGAGGACCGCACCCGGTAGTCGCTTTGCTCCGGGCCGGGCCGGACCTGTATCCTCGGGCGCGGTGGTCTGCAGGGCCACCTGGGAGACTTCGCCTAGTCTGGTCTATGGCGCCGCACTGCTAATGCGGTTGGGGTCTTAAAGCCCCTCCCGGGTTCGAATCCCGGAGTCTCCGCGCGAAGGCCGGTTGTGTAGACTGGCTGAGCACCAGCGCCCGTAGCTCAACGGATAGAGCATCTGACTACGGATCAGAAGGTTAGGGGTTCGAGTCCCTTCGGGCGCACAAGATCGTAAGGGCCTGACCTGCGGAAACGTGGGTCGGGCTCTTGCTTTGTTTGTCCCTTGTGGACGTGTGGCTGCTCGGTGGCTGCTCGTCCGACGAGCATCCCCTACGTCCCGCCCCGGCCGGCGGGGTGCGGGGGCGTCCGATTCCGTCCGGCGGCCGTTGGTATCCCTCGGGTGCCAATTTCATCGATCTATATCGATGAAAGAAGGCGGGCGGAGGTCCGTCACTATTGACGAGTTCGATCGATGTTCACGGCGAGGGGTCGCGCTGTCGACGGCGTGGTGTTCTGCCGATTCGGTCGACAACGCGCAGCAGGGCCGGCGTCCAGGGGTGGAGCGCCGGCCCTGCGCCGTATCCGGCCCCCGGTCGGCCAGGCCCCCACCACCCGCGACTACTGATTCGGTGACGCGGGTGATGCGTGAGCTGTCGGAGCTTAGTGCTGCGGCTGCGGTGAGTTGGGGTGGCGTCGGTCGCGGACGTAGACGACGGCGGGTTTGCCGTCGGCTGGGATGCGGCGGTCGATGTCGAACAGGGTGGTGGCGTCGATCAGGTCGGTGAGTTTGGCGTATCCGTGGGTGCGGGAGTCGAAGTCGGGGCGGCGTTTGGTGAGGAGGTGTCCGACGGTGGCGAGGTGGGCCCAGCCGTCGTCGCCGGAGGCGGCTTCGATGGTGTCGCGTAGCAGGGCGGTGAGGACGGCGTTCTTCTTGAGCGCGTCAGCGGGGTCAGCCGGTCGTGGCCTCGGGGTGGGGGGCTGGTTGCTGGTGGCCGGGGTGTCGTAGGTCAGGTTTTCGGTGTAGATGAACTTGTCGCAGGCGGCGACGAAGGACTGGGGTGTCTTGCGTTCGCCGAATCCGTAGACGGTGAGGCCGGATTCGCGGATGCGGGAGGCCAGGCGGGTGAAGTCGCTGTCGCTGGAGACGATGCAGAAGCCGTCGAACCGTGCGGTGTAGAGCAGGTCCATCGCGTCGATGATCAGTGAGGCGTCGGTGGCGTTCTTGCCGGTGGTGTAGGCGAACTGTTGGACGGGTTGGATCGACTGCGCGAGTAGCTGTCCCTTCCAGCCGCGTAGGTGAGGTCCGGTCCAGTCGCCGTAGGCACGCTTGACGTGCGCGGTGCCGTACTTCGTGACCTCGAGCAGCAATGGCGCGATGAGTGTGGGCTGGGCGTTGTCGGCGTCGATGAGGACCGCCAACCTGGCGGTGTTCTGCTCGATGGGTGTCATCGGATTAACCTGCCCGAGAGAGTATGGGTAAGACGACCGGTACGGTGGTGCCGGTGCGCCGCCTGATTCTCGTTCATGGCGAGTTTCGTTGGGTGAACGAATAGCGTTCGGCGCGTACGTCCCGCAATCGGAAGGTGAGCGCGTGAGGGCCGTCATCGCTGTCGCCGGTATGGGCAGCCGCTTCTTCCCGATTGGCAAGACGATCAACAAGTGCATGCTGCCGATCCTCAACCAGCCCGTCGTCGCCTACGCGGTCGCGGACTGCGTTGCCGCCGGTGCCCGCGAGATCGCGATCGTCACCGCGCCTGGCGAGCCAGGCCATCAGGTTCGGCATTACCTCAGCGAGGACCATGACCTGAGGGACTACTTCACCCAGCGCGGCTGGCAGGACAAGTACACCACCGTCGCCGACCTCCACACCTAGGCCGACTTCACGTTCCTCGAGCAACCCCGCGACGACCGGTACGGCACCGCGCTGCCCGCCATCGTCGCTGCCGACTTCGTCGCCGGCGATGACTTCCTCCTCATCGCCGGTGATGACCTTCTGCTGCGCGCCGACGGTGGGTCCGACCTGGCTGACCTCGTCGCCGCCCGCGCCGCCGCCGGCACACCGGCCGCGCTCGCCGCCGCTACCGTGCCAGGCGCCGACGCCCACCGGTACGGCATCCTGCATCCGCGCACCGCCGCAGCCGGCCACCACCTGCTCGACGAACTTCTTGAGAAGCCGGACAGCTACGCCGAGGCGACCGCGTACATCAACATCAGCCGTACCCTGCTACCGGCCGAGGCGATGGCCTACTTCCGGAGACTGATCCCGGCGGCCAACGGCTAGTACCAGGCCACCGACGCCATCGCCGCTTACGCCCGCGACCACGACGTCCTCATCCACCCATCACCGGCCAGTACCACGACTGCGGCAACCCTACCGGCTGGCTCGCGGCCAACAACGTCGCCGCTTCGACCACTCGGCAGCGACCCCAGCGGTAACCCAGGGACTCCAAGGAATGCACGGGCCAGCCCGATCTCAGGAAGGCGACGAAGGCGCTTCTACCTGTCTGTTGCCTGTCGGCGTGGCATGCATCCCTTGCTCAGGCCCGTTTGTAGCGTGAGATTTTCCTTTCATGGCCTAGGTTGTGGAGCCGCCGGTGTCAGGTCTCATCGCGCTGTCGGAGCAGGTGATTCCGCAGAGCTGTGCTCGGGCTGGAGTGATTCGTGGCGATCAGTGATTCGGACATCTCAAGTGCGCTTGCGGCCTATCTCGAGCGGTATCCGGACGACGCCGCGTCGCTGTCCGAGCCGGCGAAGCTGCTGGCCCAGGGGGAGGGTTTCGCGTCGCGGCTGAACTTCTCGATGCACGTGACGGTCGGGGCTCTTCTGGTCCGTGGCGGCGCCGAAGTGCTGCTTGTCGACCATCTCGCCTACGGGATCCCCTTGCAGCCTGGAGGGCATCTTGAGGCAAGTGATTCCACGCTGATCGGCGCGGCGGTGCGGGAGTTGGTGGAGGAGACCGGTGTTGATCCACGCGGGCTCACCCCAGGATCGAAGATTCCCGTCTACGTCGAGTACGGGAAAGTTCCAGCGCGACCGGCGAAGGACGAGCCGGAACACTTCCATCTCGACTTTGGCTATTCGTTCCTGGCCGAGCAGGCGGATGTGGGGAACATCCAAGAGTCCGAGGTACGAGGTGCGAGGTGGTACCCGCTCTGCGTGGCCGAGCGGCTTGTTGGACGCCGCATCGCGCGGGCGGTGACCACACCACCATGCAGTCGAGACCGAGGCGGTAACGGGTCAGCTGACGGCGGCGGTCCGATCGCGTAGCCGTATGTGTTTGATTGGCTCGGGAAGAGACGGCGACAATCGGACGAGTCTCGAAGGTGAATCCGCTAGGGGCTCAGCACGTCTGACCTTAGATCGGAGCGTGGTGACCGAGATCGAGTCGCCGCTGGAGCAAGCCCGGGTGGCCTGTGTGATCGTGGGCTTCGATCCGTCTGGGCTGCAGCCGATGCGGTTGCACAGCAACGCGGTGTTCGCTCTGCCTGGGCGGGTGGTCGTGCGGGTTGGTGCGGGTGCTGATGCTGTCGGTCGGGCCGGTCGGGCTGTGATGGTGACCCGGTGGCTGGCCGGGCACCGTTTCCCGACAGTCGTGCCGGTCGGAGGAGTCGATCAGCCCGTTGTGGTTGGTGGCTCGGCGCGGGGCATTCCGGTGACGTTCTGGGAGATGGCCGACGTGGGGCCTGATCCGGCTGCGGTGTCGGCGATCGATCTGGGTCGGCTGCTCGCACGGCTGCACCAGCTGTGTCCGCCGTTCGTCCTGCCGAGGTTTCGGCCGCTTGAGCGCCTCGCCGCCGCCGTTGGTGAGAGCGGGTGGCGTGTGGCGTCGGATCGGCGGTGGATCGAGGAGCGGATGGCGGAGTTGGAGGATTGTTTGGGCCGGGCGCAGTTCCGGTTGGGGTGGGGTCTGGTGCACGGCGACGCACAGTTGGACAACGTCTTGTCGTCGCGGGCGGGTCCGTTGCTGGGGGATTGGGACAACGTGTCGACGGCGCCACGGGAGTGGGATCTGGTGCCGGCGGCGGTAGAGCAGCGCTTCGGTGGTTCTCCGCGTCTGTTGACCGAGTTGCTGGCCGCCTACGGCGCGGATCCGACTGCGGATCCGGGGTGGGCGGTGCTGTGTGACATCTACGAGCTGCGGTCGATTGCCGCGCACATTCGTCGTGCCCCGGTGTCGCCGCCGCATGCGCGCGAGGCGGCGTTGCGGATCGCGTCGCTGAGGTGTGGTGATTGGGGTGTCCGTTGGTCGGCGGTCGGTTGAGCGTGGTGGTCGCTGGTCAGGTCACGGCGGCGGTGAGGGTTTCGGTCAGGCGTTCACGAAAGTCGCGTACGGCGGGTCGTGTCGTGTGGGGTGCGCAGTGGTGCAGCAGGGTGCGCAGGCGGCCGACGACGCGGGTGGAGGTGGCGACCTCGGCCGCCATGTCGATGGCGCGGTGTCCGTCGGCGGCGGCCTGGTCGGGGTCGATGCCGGTAAATCGGGCCGCGGCGAGGCTGATCTGGTCGAAGACCGCGGAGCGGGAGTATCCGTCGGGGCGGGCGGCGAGTGCGGCCAGGGCGTGGTCTTGGGCGTGCACGGCGAGGTCGGGTTGGTGGGTGGCGGCGTCTTGCCAGGCGAGGGCCGCGTTGCCGGCGAGTTCGGCGGGCCCGGTGTAGGCGGGCAGATCGTCGTCGGGCTCAGCGCTGCCCTGCAGGTCCTCGGCGAGGGAGATGGCGTGGCGTAGTTCGGTCACTGACCCGGGTCCGAGTGCGCCGAGCATGCGTGCCTTCAGGTTCCAGAGCATGGCCGCGGCGGCGGGGTGCTGGCCGTGGGGTAGCAGGGCAAGGGCGGCGTCGACGAGGCGGAGGCCGTCGTGGGGGTGGTCGAGGTCGCGTAGCTGGCGGGCCATGTCGGCGAGCAGGTTGACCTGCAGAAGAGTCGAGCGGGGGTCGGTGGATTCTCGGGCGGCGTGCAGACCGAGGACGAAGTACCGCTGTGCGGGGCCGGCCATGTGCACGTCGTGGCTCATCCAGCCGGTCATGCCGGCGAGTTGCGCGACGGCGGCGAGCATGCGGTTGCCGACGGCGTCGGTGTAGGAGGCGTCGCGGAGTAGGTCGACGGCGTGTTTGAGCTGCCCGACGGCGGCTTCGCGGCTCAGGCCACCACCGATGGCGGCGTCTTGGGTGCCGAAGGCGGTGGTGGCGGCCTCGATGCCAGCGACGGTGGACATGGTGATCCGGCCGCCGGTGGTGGCGCGTTCGGGTAGCCGGCCGGTAGGCCCGGTCAGCCAGCGCAGTAGTGGGTCGGTCAGTGCCGTTCCGGTGGTGAGGGTGATCGCGTCGGACAAGAGTGAGCGCCTGGTCAGCATGTCGCTCCCGATGTAGGCGGCCAGCTCATCAAGCGTACGAGCGGCGATGCTGGGAGTTTGGTGTGGTGGTGCCGGCGCGAGGCCCAGGCGACGTTGCGGCCAGAGCACCGCGACCGGAATGTCGAGTCCCCACGCCCGGGAGAGCACGGCAGCCACGAGGTCGGGCTGTCGGCAGTTTCCTCCGGACAGCCATCGCTTGACGGCGACGTGGTCGTAGAACAGCCGCAGCCCATACTCGCTGGCGCCGAGGGCGTTGACGGCGGCGGCGAACTCGTCGAGCGAGGCGAAGCCGCTTCCTTCGAGCAGCGCCGCCAGGACCGGGTTGGCGACACGTGACGGCATCCTCATGGTGAGCCTCTCACACACGCCGGTGTGGCCGGGTGGTTGATGCGTCCACACAGTACCGACGTGTTGACCAAGCACGGTGCGAACGCACCTTTCACGCACCTTGCTGTGCGCCGTTTACAGCCTGTTGAGCCACGGAGGCCGGTGCAAGTCTCGGTCCTACGCCGCCACGGCGGCGCTCTTCGCACCGAGATCGCGCCGCGATCGGTGGCGAAGGACCGCTGATCCGCGCTGGCCGTAGCTGGGTGCCGAGACTGCTTTGCCGCAGCGGACAGGGACTGGCGTCCGGCCGTGCGCGGCGGCTGTTCGCCTCCGAAGACAGTCGGTTGTCGCGAGGAAGGAACCGCCATGTTCGTCGATGTGGTTGTCGTCGGTGCTGGCCCAGGTGGTTTGGCCTGCGCCCATACGGTGGTGCGGCAGTCCCCGCACCTGCGGGTGCTGGTGCTAGAGGCCGGGCGGGGGATGCGCAATCGGCCGTGTCCGGTCGATCGGGGACTGCGGTGCACGGGGTGTGCCGGGATCTGCAACGTGATCAGCGGCTTCGGTGGTTGTGTGCACTACGGCGACGGGGTGAAGTTGAGCCTGTTGCCGTCCGGGCGTCGCCTCATCGATCACTTCGGTGAGGACCGCGCCGGCGAGCTGTGTGAGCGTGCGTTTCAGTTCCTGACCGCACCGCTACCGGAGCAGCCGGCGCTGCACGGCACGAGCCTTGGTGCGCCGGTTATCGAGGCGTTCGCCGGTCATGGTCTGGCCATCCGGGAGTACCCGGTCGCGGTCCTGGGCGAGACGCAGGTCCGCGACATGCTCACCGCGCTGCACGGCTTCCGCGACGACGCGCTGACGGTGTGGGAGAAGTCTGAGCTTGTTGCCGCCGCCCTCAACGGAGACCGCTTGACGGTGACGGTAGCGACCCCCGGTGGCCCCGTCACGGTTGAGACATCGCATCTGGTGCTGGCCACGGGCCGGCACGGGGTGACCAGCACGCAGAACCTCTTGACGGCGTTCGGGGTGCAGACGATCGCGCCGGACATGTCGCTCGGCGTGCGTCTCGAAACCAGGGCCGAGGTGCTGGCCGCGATCGGCGTCGAGCATCCTGATCTGAAGATCACCCAGCTGGAGCGGGTGGACAGGAAGACGAAGACGTTCTGTTTCTGTGGTGGCCCGAACGGTGGCCGGATCAAGTTCACCAACTACCAGCGTTCGTTCGGTCGCGAGGTCATCACGTTGGACGGGCACGAGACCACCGAACGCACCCCGAAGGCGAGGCCGCTGGCGGCGAACTTCGGCCTGTTGTGCCAGCTCGCCCGACCCGGCACCAGCACCGAAGTTCGCGCGGAGATCCTGTCGGACTACTGGCAGCTCAGCGCGGGCCGGCCGGTCGCGCAGAGCCTGCGTGCGTTCATGGCCAGGGTGGCCGAGCCGCGTAGCTGGCCAGAGTTGGCGGCGGCGGTGACGTTCGAGCCGTCCGTCAAGGACCTGAGCACGGCCCGGCTTGACACCCTGTTCACCGACGCCGAGCACGCCAGTCTCATCGAAAGTCTTCGCCGAGTCATGGGCTCGATCCTGGACCACGCCGACGTTGACATGTCACTGGATGGTCTTGCCGATGACGTTCTTGTGGTCGGGCCGGAGGTCGAGTTCCTGTGGGACCGGGTCCCGGTCGACAAGGACTGCAAGGTGGCGAACTTGCCGATTAGCGTGGTCGGTGATGCCGCCGGGATCGCCCAGGGCATCGTGCAGGCCGCCATGATGGGCGTCGCAGCCGGCGACGCCATCGCGAACGGCAAGCCGGCATGACCGCCGCGACGGCCCGCCGTCCGGTCGTGGACCGGTTCGGGCCCCTCTACCCGGCGTCGGCGATGGCGTTGCCGGTCATCCCCCGCCTCCCGATGCCGCGACTCGCCGCGCCGCCACCGGACGTGCGCAACCTCAGCGCGCACTACCGCGACCACTACGGCCCTCACATCCTGCGCGAATACCCCGTCGGAGACTCCGGGGATCGGATTGTGGTCGTTGACAAGGCGTTTCCGCACAGCGTCTACGACATGATGCTGCTCGCCACAGTCGGCGACGACACTGTCATCGCGTCGTCGGTCAGTGATGTTCCCGAGGCCATGCTGACGACGTTGCTCACGTTCTGTGGACAGTTCGTCCGCTATGTTCACGCCTCCTCGACGCGACGCCGGTTCGGTCTCGACGGGGCACAGTTGATGATCGGCACGAACTACGACCCGTCCACGACCGACCGAGACAACGGCCAGTGGTGGGACAAGCGGATGCACTGGCACCTCAACTGCTGGCCCACCACCGCCTACCGCGACGCCTCCATGGCGTCCCTGGGCGACGTGAACGACGTGAACCGGCGACGGGCGCTGGTCGACCCCATCGCACACCTCGCCGCGCGGATCATGCGTGACGCCATCCGTACCCAGCCGCTGCCCACCGGCTGCCGTCTGGCGGACGACACGGATCTGAACCCAGAAGGTGGCCCCGTCGGATTCAAGATCGCTCTTCCGGGCTGGGACTTCCTGCCCGACACCACCTGCGCGCGGCTCCTCGTCCACCTCCATGACGTGGCAGCGGGCGCGTACGCGCAGTTGCGCAGGTGCTTCACCGGTAGCCCGGCGGCGTCACCGCCGTGGACCAGGCCAGGGCTTCTGCCGCCCGGTCAGGTCGCGGCGAACCTCGACGAACTCACCTGGCTATCCGAACCCGCCCGACAGGGCCTGCGCACGCTGAGGTCGTTGCTCCGGGACGTCACCACCGGCGAGATGAACCTGATGCGGGCTGACATGGACCTCGCGAACCGGTGTTTGACCTTGGCCGGCCTGGACTACCACCTCGGATTCTGGTCCCCACCACAACCCGGCAGCTCGCGCGGCCGTGCACCGGTGTATCTCGTGATGCAGTTCAAGCTGCTCAGCGCCATCGGCAGCAGCCCCGCCATCGGAGGCAGCGTCGCCTCGATCCTCGACCGCTTCCGCGGCCCGATCATGTCAGCGCAGCAGACCCGCCTACGCCGACAGTTCCAGGACCGCTTCCTCGCCCTCCTGGACTGCCACACCGAAGGTGTCAACGTGAGCAACCGTATGCCCGATGCGGCCATGGGAACGAGCATCACCCCAGAGATCCTCGCCTTCTACGCCCACGGCGCCGAGCAGGAACGGCTGAACGATCCACGCCGGCACATCGAGTACCTGCGCACCATCGACATCCTGACCCGCCACCTCCCCACAGCAGGAATCGTCGCTGACGTCGGCGGCGGACCTGGCGCGTACGCGCTTCGGCTGGCAGCCGACGGCCACCGGGTTCACCTCGTGGACCCCGTCCCCCTGCACCTGGAACAAGCCGAAGCGCGCTGCGCTGACGCCGAGTCGCCGCTGGCGTCGATCCTGCGCGGGGACGCACGCCGCCTGCCGCTGGGATCCGGCAGTTGCGACACCGTCCTGCTGCTCGGCCCGCTGTATCACCTCACCGACGCCGCCGACCGCGCCCGCGCCTGGGCCGAGGCCCACCGCGTGCTCGTCCCGGGCGGCGTGGTCGCCGCCGCAGCGACGTCGCGCTTCTACACCACCTGGGAATACCTCGCCAAAAACCTCTACGACGACCCGGCGGTGGAGGCGATCTTGGCCCGGCATCTCTGCGACGGGCAACACCGCAACCCCACCGGTGATCGGCGACTGTTCACCACCGGCTACTTCCACTCCCCGAGGGAGCTCGCCGTCGAAGCCTCCACCGCCGGCCTGCGCCCACACGCCCTGCTCGCGGTCGAGGGTGCCGCGAAACTGTTGCCCGACCTCGCCGAGCGCCTACGTGACCCACACCGCCGCGACCTGCTCCTGCGCGCGATGCGCCGAGTCGAGGCAGAACCCTCACTGCTCGGCATGTCCGAACACATCCTGCTCATCGCCCACAAACCCGCACCCGACAGCACCACGCAGGAGACGACATGACCACCACCGTCCGGCTCGCCGGCTGCGACCTCCCCACCACCCACGGACCCTTCCAACTGCACGTCTTCGGCCCCGAGAACGGGCCCGAGGAAGTCCTCGCCGCCGTACACCGCCCCCAGCCCGCCGACCAGCAGATCCCGCTGGTAAGGCTGCACAGCGCCTGCGCCACCGGTGACCTGCTCGGATCACTGAAGTGCGACTGCGGCCCTCAACTGGCTACCTCCCTGCACGCGATCGGCACATCCGACTACGGGATCCTGCTCTACCTGCTGCGCCACGAAGGCCGCGGCATCGGCCTCGCCGCCAAGATTCGCGCCTACACCTTCATGGACCAGGGATACGACACCGTCGCCGCGAACGCCGCCGTCGACGCACCCACCGACACCCGCGACTACCGGCCCGCCGCCGATGCGCTGACCTGGCTCGGCGTCACCTCCGTGCACCTCGCCACCAACAATCCCCACAAGATCAGCGCCCTGCGAGCCGCCGGGATCGCCGTCGACCGCGTGCCACATTCCGGTTTCGTCAACCCTGCCAACCGCGACTACCTCCACCAGAAGGACACCCTGCTCGGACACCTGAACAGCAGCGGAGCCGTCGACCCTTCCTGACCGTCCAACCCTGTCGGGACAAGACCCACCACCCGGCCCCCGGATGGGTATCATTCCGGCGTGCAGCAGGCACGCCTGGCCTTCAGGCCGGCTGGCCGCCACTCAAAAACGGCAGTGCGCCGAAATCACTGGTCAGCGACACCGCTGACGTCTCAACCGATGACCACGCATCGGTCCCGCCATGGGGAGGAAACGCTCAATGAAGGTTTGTGTTGTCGGCACCGGATACGTCGGTCTCACCACCAGCGTCAGCCTGGCCTTCCTGGGCCACGACACCACCTGCATCGACCTCGACAAGCAGAAGATCGACACCCTTCGCGCCGGCCAATGCCCGATCTACGAACCGCACCTGGAAGCACTCCTTGAGCAGGCTGCCTCTCGCCTGACGTTCACCACCGACTACGCCGTCGGCGTACCCGACGCCGACGTCGTGTTCATCGCCGTGCAGACCCCACAAATGGACAACGGCAACCCCGACCTGCGATACCTGCGATCCGCCGCCGAAAGCGTCGCTAAGCACCTGCGCGGCGGCTTCACCGTCGTGGTCAACAAGAGCACCGTCCCGATCGGCTCCGGCAACTGGGTCGACGCGATCCTGCGCGAAGCCTACGAACGCCACCACGGACACCGCCCCGACAGACAATTCGCCGTCGCCTCGAACCCCGAGTTCCTACGCGAGGGCACCGCGCTCGCCGACACCCTCTACCCGGACCGCATCGTCATCGGCTCCGACAACCAGAAGAGCCTGGACGTCCTCAACCAGCTGTACCGGCCCATCCTCAACCAGTCCTTCACCCCGCCCACCGTGCTGCCCCGCCCCGCCGGCATGAGCGCCGTACCGCTGGTCTCCACCGACCTGGCCTCCGCCGAGCTGATCAAATACGCGGCCAACGCCTTCCTCGCCCTCAAGATCAGCTACATCAACGAGATCGCCGCCATCGCCGGCAAGGTCGGCGCCGACATCCGCGAAGTCGCCCGCGGCACCGGCCTCGACGCCCGCATCGGCCCCCGCTTCCTCAACCCCGGCATCGGCTGGGGCGGATCCTGCTTCGGCAAAGACACCGCCGCGCTCATCGCCACCGCCAGCGAATACCACCTCGCCACGCCGATCGTCACCGCCGCCCGCGACGTCAACCACCGCCAACGCACCAGGGTCGTCGACCGGCTCCTCGACGAGCTTCACATCATCAAAGGCAGAAAGATCGGCATCCTCGGCCTCGCGTTCAAACCCGACACCGACGACCTGCGCGACTCGCCAGCCATCGACATCGCGAACCTGCTCCTCGAGCGCGGTGCCCGAATCACCCTGCACGACCCCGTCGCCGCCGAACGCTTCCGCCGCGAACAACCCACCCTCGCCGCGCACCTCGCCGACCGCGTCGACGACGTGTTCGACGACGCGGACGCCATCGTGGTCGCCACCGAATGGACGCACTACCGCGACCTCGACTGGGCCAAGTTCGCCCCCACCATGCGCTCACCGCTCGTCCTGGACGGACGACACTGCCTCAACGCCGACAGACTCACCGAACTCGGCTTCCGATACCTGACCATGACCTCACCATCGGTCCCCCCGCGCTCGCACGCCTAAGTTCTTCATCAAGGCGTAGACGACATCGTCCGGGGCCGGTGCCGACCCAGTCGCGTAGTGGCCGACCGACTTCCTGGCGTGGATGCGGTCGGCCTCGCAATCGGACCTCGCCGGGCTGACTGACGTAGTGGTCTGCGGCCTTGGCTCCGCCGACCCGACCATCCTTCCCAACTGAACGTTGGTGGTCGAGCCACGTAGGGTGAGCGGGTGCAGGCCATCCTCGCGACGCTCGGCTACGTCCTTCATCCCGACGGCGAGCGGGTGTTGTTGATCCGGCGCGACAAGCGACCCGACGATGTGCACTTCGGCTACCACAACGGGCTGGGTGGGAAGCTGGAGCCCGGCGAGGACGTGGTCGCCGGGATGTGCCGGGAGATCCGGGAGGAGAGTGGCCTGGAGTGCCATTCACCGCGACTCGCCGGGACGATCTCCTGGCCCGGCTTCGGTCGTCGTGGCGAGAACTGGTTCGGGTTCCTGTTCCGTATCCCTCAATGGTCGGGGAACCTGCGGGCGGAGTGCCCGGAGGGCACGCTGGTCTGGGCCGACCTCGCGGACGTGCTCGCTGGTCGGGTGCCGATGTGGGAGAGCGACCAGCACTT
Organism: Micromonospora sp. DT229; assembly: GCF_049844505.1. NCBI lineage: Bacteria > Bacillati > Actinomycetota > Actinomycetes > Micromonosporales > Micromonosporaceae > Micromonospora > Micromonospora sp. DT229. The sequence goes on from NZ_JBNCLD010000034.1 coordinate 26,503, forward strand.
CTTGCCGCTGGTCTTCGCCGCCGAGCCTCGCGTCTTCCATGGTGTGATGCCCTTCGCCCAGGGCGAGGCTGTCAGCTGGTCCTACAGCGTCACCACCGGCGTTGCCGAAGGCTTCACGGCGGAGGTCTCATCACCGCCATAAGACGGCATGGGCGCTGATGGGCCGACCCAGCATCGTCAACCCGCACGGCGAGGGCGGCTGCCCACCCGGGGATGGCGGGAGAGTGCGAATGCCGGACTGTAAACGAATGACTCTGAACCACTGAAGTAATCTCAGCGACTTTCCGGTAGGTATTTGTATTCGAAGTGGGTCAGGTGCAGGGCTGCGGCGATGA
>NZ_JBNCLD010000035.1:0-14788 GCF_049844505.1 Micromonospora sp. DT229
GTTTCCACTGCCGCCCGACTCGACACCTTCGCCCGTGTCGCACCAATCAACCCTTATACGCTGCTGAGATCACCTCAGTGTTCCGGAGCGTTCGGTGATTCAGCCGACCACGGTTGCAGTCAAGCCGACTGCGGAGGAGCTTCAAGATCTCAAGCTGTTCGCGGAGCAGCATTCAATGGATCTGGAGTCGACAATCTCCAGGTACGCGTGGAGGCATGAGTTCGCGCGTTCGGTGGGTCAATTACGCGAAGCACACCCAGAGACTTTCGCTGATGCCGCGATCGGCTCCGGCGCCAACTACGACGCCTGGGTCTCATTCAGCGGATCCGCACCAGCGGACATCGGCGGCTACTTTACTTCCGTGCCTGCCCGAGTTGAGATCCGTGAGCATGTGGAATGGAGCGAGACCGGCCTGGTTGAGGCAGCCAAGAGCATCCATTACGCGATCTTGGCGGAAGAGGGGCGTGCGGCCAGGGTGGCGACGGATCCCGACACCACTGCCGGTGTTATCCGCGTGTCGGTCGAGCCCCGTCCAGGGCTCTCCCCTGTTGAAGCGACTGCCCGCATTCGTTCAGTCCTTGCAGCCGAGCCGGTGGCCGCCGCAGTTAACGCTACTCCTCCTGCTGTTCGGCTGGAAGTCAAGGTAGACCCATACCTCGATGGCGGCGTTGACACCGTTTATGGCGGCGGCTCCCTTTCCTCCTGCACGGCCGGATTCCCGGTTCGGAGGTCCACAGACACGTCCCAGCACGGGTTGACTACCGCAGGCCATTGCGGGAATTCGCAGGCATACGAGGGCCGCAGCGTCCTAACTTTTATTTCCGCCCACGAGGGCGCCCAAGGGGACATGCAGTGGCACCGCTCTTCGGAGGCGGTGGGGAATCAGTTCTATTACGACTCAGGTGCACGCCGTAACGTGGCGACCTATGGCCATCCCACGCCGGGCATTTCGGTATGCAAGTACGGCAAGACCTCCGGAGCGACTTGCGATGAGGTGTATCAGCTCAATCAATGCCGTGATCAATACTGTGGCCTTGCCATGACCCATCGCCGCAAGGCGGCCGGCGGAGACAGCGGCGGTCCCTGGTACTGGGGCACTGCCGCGTATGGAGTCCACTCCGGCTGGAAGACCTACAACCTGATCAATCGGGATATGTTCACACCCACTCAACAGGTCCACATCACACTGGGGCTACTATTGAAGACATCGTGAACCATCGGGGCATCCAGTTCCTGAACTTGGCATTTCCAAGGGGTGTGGTACGAGTGAGCGGTTACGGAAGATGGCCTCGCTGGTTGATTGTGGCCTCGTTCGTTGGCCTCGGAACCGTCGCCGGTTGCGGTGGTGAAAGCGGTGGCGGCCACATCGTCGAATCCGGCGACGTGCGTACCATCGTGGCGCCAGCGTCTGAGGGTGGCCGCGATGCCCAAATCGCGGGAGAATTGATCATCGCGGACGGACGATGCCTCGCGGTTCGGACCAGCGAGGGCAGTGTCCACCTCCTTGCCTGGCCGAACGGCACCAAGCTCCTTGAGGGTGGCCAGACTGGAGTGGCGGTACCTGGCAAGAGGCACATCAAGGTAGGCGACTCCTTCGAGGCAGGCGGCGGCTATCAGAGCCTGCCCCTAGGCGACGGCTTCCCAGAGGTGCCCACCGAGTGCGTCGGATCGGAGGAGGTCGCGATCGTCGACAGTGTCAATTAGAACGATCGTCGCACCTCAATCGAGCAAGCCGGGGACACGACATATGTCGTGTCCCCGGCTTGCTGGATCAACCAACACCTCGCTCCCACCGGATACCTGTGGCCCTCCTAACCTCAGCCCCTTCGTTAAGGGCTGTCCACGGGCTGGACGGGAAACAGGAAAGTACTTTCTGATCTGGGACGATAGGGCTTGTCGAAGGTCCTGGTCATCCCGTCACGGAAGGCACTTGCAGGGTGCAGGCTTCCCGAACGCGTCCAGAGATCGTGGTCACCGGTGACGGGCGGGGCGTGGTCAGTCACGCTGGCGCCCGGCTGCTGGACGATCTCGCGGACGCGACCGGTCTGACCGGTGCGTTCAGTCAGGCCCTCGGCGGGCTGCGGCAGCGGCGGGGCGAGCAGAACCGGGCCGGATCGCGGTGGATGTGGCGGTGATCCGACCCGAACGCGCAGGCGCAAGCGCTGACCAGAATTGCCGAGATGGTCGCCGGGACCGGCGACGCTGATCGGACCCGGCGATTGACCGACGACGCCGAGATCATCGCCCGCAGCATCACCGACCCGTGGAAGCAGGCGCGAGCGCTGGTCGGGTTGGCGTCGCCGAGCCCGCCGATTCTTGGGGGAAGCCTTCGCAATCGGTTTCTTGATTGACTGCCCTGCCGGTGTTGGCGAAGCTTTGGCCACTCCAGATCGCCGATGAGCGCACGCGAACGCTGGAATACATGTACGGCTCCCCTGCCCTGGCCAGGCGGCGTGTTTACAGGTCGTCGAAGCGCTGCGGGTTGGTGATCGTGTCGGGGCCGTGGTCGCAGGGCAGCTCGTGCAGGTAGCGCCGGTAGGTGGGATCCGACACGAGGGTCCAGACTCTGCCGGCCGGATCGGGGCCGTGAACGGCGGTGGCGATCGGGCCGGCGGTGCGCAGTCCGGCGAGCACGCCGAGCAGGCTGGCTTCGCGGCGTCGGCTGGGTACCCAGAACAGCACGGGGTAGCGGGGGCCGAAGGTGGTGAGGCGTTCGTAGCCGCGCAGTTTGGCCACGACGCGGGCGAGGTTCTCGGTGTCGTTGTCGTGTTCGAGGAAGAAGCCGGTCGAGGTGTCGCCGACGGTCCACACGCCGTGCCCGTCGGGGCGGATGCCGGCTTGGGCGTAGACGGTGGTGGCGTGCTGTTCGGACCACCAGCGGGACAGGCGGGCGTCGGTGCTGCGGCGGGCGGTGGCGATGAGGTCGGTGAAGAACTGGTTGACGCCGAGGAGGTGGTTGACCTGGCCGCTGGCGGCGATCCGTTTGGCGCGTTCCAGGGAGCTGCGCGGCGGCTTGCCGCCGGTGCCGTTCGGGTCGTGGTAGGTGGTGGGGTGTAGTTGCAGGCCGATGGGGCCGAGGGTGTAGAGCAGGGATCCGTAGCGGCCGTTGTGGTTGCTGCGGCCGAAGCGGTGCAGTACGTCGAGGCGGTGCAGGATCGTGAGTCGGCGTTGGGCGGTGCGGCGGTTGTCGAAGAAGGCGTTGGTGATCTGGTCGGTGGACAGCAGGTAGTGCTCGGCGAGTAGGGCGAGCAGGGCGTGGTCGCGGGGAACGATACGGCCGAAGACCGCGAGGGGATCCGGTTTGCTGGAGGCGGGGGGAACGCGGGGGTACACGATGTTTGCTCCTGGGCAGGATGGGGTTCCCTCCCGATCGGGAGGGTGTCTGGCAGTGGGGAGTGGTCTGTCAGGGGGCGTGTGCGGCACTGACAGCCCAGGTCAGCAATGTGGGAGCTGTGTTCGGCGGTCACCGGTCACGGCCCCGGTGACGATCCGGTGCGCGACCCGGGCGACGCCACTGGAGCGGCAAATGACGGTCAGGCCCGGTCGATCTTCGGACGGGTGCGCCGTTGGTCGGGTTTGCGGCTGAGTCGTTCGACGAGTTCGTCGACGGCGCTGGTGTCCTGGGCCGGTACCGCTGCGGCGGCTGCTTGCCGGATGGCGGTCGCCTCACCGACGACCGGTCTCGGTGGTCGGGTCTTCATGGTGAACGCCGGGGTTTGGCGGCCGTTGACCACGAGGCGTGCGGCGGCGGTGTAGGCGTCGAGGTGGGCGAGGTCGTGCTCACCGAGTTCGGGGAGGGTGTGTCGGGACAGGACTTTGGCGTCCTCGGGTGCGCAGGTGAAGTAGACCTTGTTGCGGGCGTTGGCGGAGGCGGCGGCGAGCAGGTCGCGGGGGAACTGGGCGAGGTCCTGGTGGGCGAGGACGAGGGAGAGCCGGTACTTGCGGGCTTCGGCGAGCATCGTGTCCAGCGAGTTGGCGAGGGTGAGGAAGTTCTGCGCCTCGTCGATGATTAAACTCGCGTCGCGGCGCTTCTCGGGTGCGATGGCGGCGCGGGCAGTGGTGGCCTGCCACACCTGGGCGAGGATGAGGGAGCCGAGCAGCCGGCTGGTGTCCTCGCCGAGTACGCCTTTGGGGATGCGGACGAGCAGGACCCCGCCGTCGAGGACGCGGCCCATGTCGAAGCTTGATCTCGGGTAGCGCATCGTCCGTTTGACGAAGTCGCGGAGCAGGAACGCCCGTAGACGGGCGAGGACGGGGCCGATGACCTGGGAGCGGAGGCTGTCGTTGAGGCTGTCGTACCACTGCCAGAAGCCGCTGAGCCCGGCCGGGTCGTCGAGGTCCACGGTCATCGCGGAGCGGAACTGGGGGCTGTTGAGCAGTGGGGGGATGTGCTGCAGGGTGACGTTGTTGTGGCGTAGCAGGGTGAGGCAGGCGACCCGCATGACGTCGTCCATCCGCGGCCCCCACGCTTTGGCGAAGATCGTGCCGAAGATCGACACCAGGTTGTCGACGACCAAGTCGGGATCATCGCCTTCGAGCGGGTTGAGCGTGGGTGGGTTGTCCTGGTCGGGGTCGAAGAGGACGACGCGGTCGGCGACGGTGGCGGGGAGCCGGTCGAGGATGTCCAGGACGAGGTCGCCGTGGGGGTCGATGACGACGGTGCCGCGGCCGGCTTTGATGTCGTCGAGGGCCATGTTGACCAGCAGGGTGGTCTTGCCGGAGCCGGTCGAGCCGATGACGTGCAGGTGATATCTGGCGTCGGGTACCGCGAGTCCGACGGCGTGGCCGCCGATCTCGGCGTCGCCGAGCATCTTCACCCCACGACCGCCGCCGGGGACGGCGACCGGTGCCGGCATGGACGCGGCCCGCGCCCGGTCGAGGCCGGGTACGGCCAGGTCGCGCGGTAGGGCGGCCAGTGCCGCGAGTTCCGGGGCGGAGGTCAGGAACCCCGGGCCGAGCCGTCGGGCGGCGAGGACCGCCACCGGTGCGGGCATCCGGGCGCGGTGGGTGAGTCGGTTGCGGCCGGTGTGGATGGCGAAGGCTGAGGCGAGGGTGTCGGCGATGCCCCGCAGCCGACCCCGCGGGTCGGCGCCGGGGCGTCGGCTGGTGGTGGCGACCGCGTACCGGATACCGGTCTGCCACAGCGGGTGCGCTGTCTTGTCCAGGATCGCCCGGACGTCCCGCTCGACGGTGGGATCCCGACGGGCCACCGACGTGGGGCGGCCGGTGTTGCCGCTGCCGGGCAGGAACGCCTCCAGCAGCCACAGCACCGGCGCTGCCGGGTTGAGCGCCGGGACAGCGGTCTTGCCGGCCCGAAGCCGTCCGGCCGCCCGACGGGCGCGTGCCGCTCGCCGGGGTGTGGCCGGGCGGGCGAGAATCTGCACGCAGGCGTACTCGCCGGGTTTGAGTTGCGCGCCGGCGGACATCAGGGGGCGCAGCGGGTCGGTGTCGTGGTCGGCGGTCAGCGGCAGCCACTCCGCGTATACGGGCAGCAGGTGCCCACCGGCGGCGGGGTGGGCGTCCAGGGGGATCGGTGGTGCCGGCTTGTCGAAGGTGGTGGTGGCCGAGCCGGGCCACGCCGCCCGTACTGCCGCCTCGACCGCCCCGGGTGGGACGGTGCCGGGTACCCAGATGGAGATGAGCAGTTGTCGGCCGGACCAGGTGTACTGCCAGACGACGTGCGGGGTGCCGTAGAGCAGGCGTCGGCGTCGTGACGGGGTGAGTACGCCGGCCAGGTTCGCCCACAACGCGGCGGCGCTGTGCGGGTCGACCTCGGGCGGCGGGGCGATCGTGACCAGCCGCGCGTCGTGGGCGTGGTGGTGGTGCCGCCAGATCTCGACGAGGTTGCGGGCCGCGATCCATGCGGCGAGCAGTCCGGCGGCGACGGCCGCCAGCCAGGGTCGTTGTGCGGCCCACACGGCGGCGTCGACCAGGGCAGCCTCGGGTCCGGTAGGAGGGGGAATGGGGCCGGCGCCCGGCCCGATGGTGGGGCTGGGCGCCGGTGGCGGTGACATGAGCGCTGATCCGAGGACTTCGGTCGGTGGTGTCACAGGTCGTCCTCTTCCTCATCGACATGCGCCAGTTCGGTCGGGTCGGTGGTGCACAGGGTGTGCTCGGTGTCCGAGGAAATCGACTCGAAGCTGGTCCTGTTCACGCCGGAGATCAGCAGTCCTTGGCCACGGCGGGCCGAGAGCAGCAGTCGCCGCTCACCGTCGGTCAGTCCGAAGGCCTCGCCGACGGCGTCGATGGCCTGGGGTGCCTGTCGCAGCAGCACCTGGGTGGCGGCGTTGGACACCACGGCCTGGCCGAGGTCGGTGCCGAGGAGGTCGGCGGCGTCCTGGGTGATGACGGTCAGTCCGGCGTTGCGTTTGCGGGCCGCCTTGCTCATGCGGAACAGGAAGCGGGCGCCTTCGCCGTCGCGCATCAGCAGCCACGCCTCGTCGACCACGACGAGGCGTCGCCGCGACGGGCGTTGCGGGGTGTCGACGGTGCGCCAGATCGCGTCCAGTGCGAGGAGGGTGCCGACGGTGCGTAGTTCGTCGGGCAGGTGTCGCAGTGACCACACGACGAGGTGTCCGACGGGGGTCTGGGTGGTCGGTGCGTCGAACAGGTCGGCGAAGCTGCCCTGCACCCACGGTGCGAGCCGGGCGGCCAGGGTCGCGGCGGCCGGGTCGTCGTCGGCGCGCAGCGTGGCGGCCAGGTCGCGCAGCAGTGGTGCGGGCCGGTGGTGGGTGGCCGGGTCGGCGGTGATGCCGGCGGCCCGGTAGACGGCGAGGATCGCCCGGTCCAGCGCGGCCCGTTCCGCCGGTGGCGGCTGGTGGCCGAGCAGCACGCTGATGAGGGTGTGGAGGAACAGGCCGCGGCGGGTCAGCGTGTCGGGACGCCGGTCGCCGGTCGGCAGGTCGAGGGGGTTGATCTTCACGCCGGGCAGGCCCAGCCGGACGATGCTGCCGCCTGCGGCGTCGGCGAGGCGCAGGTACTCGTCTTCGGGGTCGACCACCGCGACCTGCACCCCCTGGTAGAGGTTGCGCAGGATCTCCAGTTTGACGAAGTACGACTTTCCGGCGCCGGAGCGGGCCAGGACGATCGAGTTGTGGTTCTCCTGGGTCCAGCGGTCCCACCAGACGATCCCCGCGCTGGCGGGGTTGATGCCGTAGAGGACACCGCCGGTGGTCGGTGGGTCGCCGGGCAGGGGGGCGGGCAGGTCCGGGCTGGACAGGGGGAAGGCGGCGGCCAGGGCGGCGGTGTCCATGGTGCGGAGCATCCGCAGCCCGTCCGTTGCGAGGGGCAGGGTGGTGGTCCAGCCGGCCAGTTGCCGCCAGGTCGCGGGCTGCACCTCCAGGAGGGTGGACGCGGCGGCGGCCCGGACCTGCGCGCACGCCTGCAGTAGTTCGTCTTCGGTGCGGGCGTGCACGGTCAGGTAGAGACCGACGCGGAACAGCTTCGCCGCGCCTCGGGCGAGTCGTTCGGCCAGGTCACCGGCGTCGTGGGCGGCGGCGTCGACGTAGGGGTCGGCGAGTTTGCCGCGCTCGGCGTCGGCCCGCCTCGACGACTCCAGGCGGGCTCGCTGTGTGCGTAGCCGGGACGCGGCGACAGGCGCGGGCAGCGGCGCGATGTGCAGGGCGAGGTCGAGGCGGCCCGGCCAGGACAGCAGCGGCTCCAGCCACGCCGGGCCGACCTCGGCCGGGTAGCCGGTCACCACCAGGGTGGCGGCGTAGCCGTCGCCCACGCGCAGCCACCGGGGGGTGACCTCGACGGTGGCCGGCGCGACCGCCGACGCCACCGAACCGGTCCGGGACCGCTCGACGGAACGACCTCTGATGCGACGCCTCATCATGATCACGGTTTTGCTCTCCTGTCGTTGCGGGTGGCTGGGGTTGCGGTGATGACCGCGTCGGGTGCGGCCAGGCCACCCGGGCGCGGCGGCCGGTACGGGTCGGCGGCGCAGGTGAGGGCGGCGGTGACCGCCGGCCCGTCCAGGACACGTGGGGTGACGCCGAGGCCAGACAGCGCGCGGACGGTGTCGTCGGCGCGGCGCCGCGCGGCGTGCGGGCCGCGTTCGCCGACACCGGTGGCGGTGGTGATGAGGACCTGCCGGCGCAGCGGGTCGCGGCGTGCGGCGAGGTCGGCGAGGAACGCGGCGTGGTCGGCGCAGGCCGCGCGTAGCCGTGGATGTGGCTGGGTGTCCGCGGCGTCGGCGAGGGCCCGGCTGTGGGAGGCCAGGTCGACCGGTTGCGCGGACACGACGATCTGGACCGGGGCCGAGAGGCTGTTGAGCCACCGTCCCCAGCCGTCGATCAACGCCGCCTGCTCGTCGGGGGTGCGCAGCGCCAGGTTCACGGTGGTGGTGCCGACGATCGCCGCCCGCGCGCCGCCGAGGCTGATCTGTCCGTCGTCGTCGATGGCGTCGGCGGGCAGCCGCAGCGGCGCCGGCAACGGCTGCCGACGGGTCTTCGGGGTATCGACCCAGTCCGGCACACCAACGCTGGTGGTGCCGGGGGTGGTGGTCAGTGCCCGGGGGGTGCGGGTGTGGCGGATCGCGTGGAGCAGCCACACGTCCAGGGACAGGCCGTCGCGGCGGCCGAGCGCCAGGCCGATGACCAGCCCGCCGAGTACGACACCGGCACCTGTGAGCAGCGGTGTCGCGACGATGCCGTGCAGCGCCCGCCACAGGCCGTAGAAGACGAGCGCGCCGGCGGCGACGATCGCCAGCTGGTGGAACGTCAGGCCGTAGGCGACCTTGTCGGGGGTGTCGACGTCGGCGGGCATCCGTGCCCTGGTCGGCGTTTCGGGCTCGGGTGAGGTCATCTGATGGTCCTCCGAAGGGTGTTCAGGCCGGGGACGGTGCGGGCGAGCTGCTGCACCACGACGACGCGGACGACCGCGCCGAGCATGGTGCTCGTGCCGCGTCCGGTCTGGCCCGCCCAGCGGGCCATCAGCCCGGGGATCTTGACGGTGGTCCACAGCAGCACCACCACGACCAGGAGGTTCAGCGTGCCGCCCGGGTCGGCGGGCAGGCCGAACACGGGCAGCATGGCCGCCGGGTCCAGCAGTGTCTGCTCACCGGCGGTGAGGAAGAACGCCTGCGCCACGGGTATCGCCAGGCATCCGGCGTAGGCGCGCCACCACAGCCGGGCGAGGCCGTCGGTGGCGGGTAACGCGTGGCAGGCCAGCGCCAGCGGCGCGATGGCCGTCATCACCAGCAACGCCACGAACCGGCCGATCAGCTGGAACGCGGCCGTCACGACCAGGACGGTGATGACCAGGGCCAGGACCAGAAACAACAGCGGGACAGTGCGGTCCTGTGCCGCCGCGAGATGGGTGCGGATCGCGGTGAACGCGCCGTCACCGTCGTAGCCGCCGTCGCTGATCGCCGCGGTCAGGGCGTTGGCGAGATCGATGAGCTGGTCGCAGGCCAACTGGGAGAAGTGCGCGGCGGTGAACCCGACGACCAGCCGCGGAAGGAGGTCCTTGACCGTGTACCGGGACTGCTCGCCGCCGCCGGCGACCATGACGAGTACGCCGGCGGCGACGAACGCGAGGACGAAGACGGTGTCCACGATCCAGACCGACCGGCCGGTGAGGGCCTGCACCTGCGGCAGTCCGGTGACCTTCGGGGTGGTGAGCAGGACGCTGGTGATGAGGTCGAAGATCGCACCGAGGCAGGCCAGGATCGCCTCGGTCAGCCACTCCAACGTCTGGTCGAGGAACCATCCCATCGGGTTCAGCCCCCGACGATTCCCTGGACGACCTGCAGCAGGATCGGTGCGAGCACCGCCAGGCCGTAGCCGATCAACGCGTTACGCAGGGCAAGTTTGGCTTTCTCGACCTGCGACGGGTCACCACCGGCGGTGGCCCAGTACACGCCCGCCAGGACGAGGAACAGGGTGGCGAGAGCGGCGAGGATCCCCATGATCCAGGCCCGCAGGTTGGTGATCACCACCGGCAACGAGTTCGCCGCCAGGTACACGGCGTCACCCGGGTCGGCGTACGCGGCGGCCGGCACGGCGAGCGACAGGCCGACACCGACCAGCGGTACGGCGACACGGAACGCGAGACGAACGACTCGCGGAATTCGGAAAGGGTGCTGTGGGGTGCGGGACATTGGGCGTTCACCTCCCGCCGCACCCCGGCCACGAACAGACCTGACCGAGGGCGGCGAATACTCGAAGCAGATGGGGACCGCCGCCGGACGCGGGCGAGAAGCGCGGAACCCGCGTGAGCCCCGGGAGGAGCTCGTCCTCCCTCATGGGTGGGTTGCGGTCATCGATGTGGTGTCAGCGCATCAACTGGCGCGGCACCCGAGGCGCGCGGATCGCGGCTGCTCGCATCGCCCGGCGGCGGGCGGGAACCGGCGAGCGGTACAGCTCGCCGAGTCCCGCACCCCCAAACCGGGATTTGTGAGTCCTGGCGAACACTTGCCGCGCTCACACCGTCCTGTGAGGGCTCACAGCGCCAGGTCAGGCGCCCGGCACGGAGAAACGGCTGTGGCCCGACGCGCAACGTCGGGCCACAGCCGTTTGCGGTGGTTGGTCAGGCGGCTGCCGCAGCGTGCTGACGTGCGTTTTCGCGGCGGGTGGTTGCGGCGCGTCCGGCGCGGCACCGACGGCGCTGCTCGGCCCGCTGCCGCAGTCGTGCCGTGGTCTCCGGCGACACGAGCCCGGTCAGAAGCCCGTCGCCGAGGGCCTCGGCGATGCGGCTGTCGATGCGGGACAGCCGCATGCGCAGGGCGTCGACGCTGACGCCGTACGCGGCGGCGATCGGTTCGATCGCCCGGTACCCGAGCCGCACGTCGATGTAGGGCTGTTCGTCCTCGGGGTCGAGGATGCCGAGGGCCACCGCGCGGCGAACCAGCAGGTCCGGATGCCCGTACGGCACCCTCGGGGTGCGGGAGCCGGGGGTGACGTGCTCGATGTCCTCCACCGGCACGTACTCCTGCCGCTGTAGGCGCAGATTCCGCCCGGCTCGCCACGCCGCCCGGCACAGGCTCGCGTACGGCGCGGGTTTGGTCAGGTCCGCCCGGTCACGCAGCGCGGTCAGGAACCCGGTGAGGACCTCGGCGTCGATGTCCGCCGGGTCGCCGTCGTAGCCCTCGCACAGCTGGGCCGCGTACCGCTGCAGCGCCGGCATCGCCATGCCGACCGCGGCGACGACCCAGTGCGGCCCGTCGAGCCGGGCACGCCGGATCAGCTCCCGCCACACCTCGTCACGCGCCGTGTAGGCGCGGGGATGGCGCAGCAGCCAGTCCCGCAGCGCGGGCAGCGGCATCACCGGCTGCGGCAGACCCGCGTCGCAGGCCAGCACCGTGCAGTCGAAGACCAGCGGCGCGGGCTCGCAGGTCAGCGCGGCGAAGGCGGTCTGCGCCGCGTCGAGGGCGGACGTCGGCCAGTTCGTAGCGTCGGACACGCTCATGGCAAAACTCCTGTGACAGCGAAGGGATGCGGGATGCCGTCGCCGGTGTTGTCACGGCGACCGGTGCCATCGATTGCGCCACAGGCGACTCACAAGGACCTGACAGAGCTTCCCGGCACTGTTCGCCACCGGGGTCGGCCTCTGTCAGTGGCCCAGCCCGCACGGTCTGCCATCGCCCTCTATCGCGGCGGGACTTCTGACAGAGGCCGGTTGACCTGCCCTGTGACACCCTGACAGACCCTGTGACCGCGCGGCCCGGGTGGCGGTGGCGCAGGCTTCACGCCGTGACCGTGAGACGGCGCGGACGACCTCACCGGGGACACGGGCGGCCCGCTGTGACGACCAAGCGACTCGCCGCGTCACTGTCACCGCCGGCCGGGGACGGCCCGCAGGGGACTCTCGCCATACCGGCGGCAGTGGCGGGCGGTTGTCACCGCCGGCCATCCCGCGTCCTGTGACAGGCGACGCCACCTCGATGGCATCGGCCCGGCAGACGGTGCTCGATGACGTCTCACAGTGCTGGTCGACGACGGTGTCCACGTCGGCGCCCAAGGCGTCCTCCGCACCAGTATGAGCATCCGTCAGCGACTTCTGTCAGTGACGCAACGTCACTGACAGACGACGAGCAGGAATAGGGCCGGTTCCGGCGCGGTAGGCGGCGACCGAGGGTGGTTCTGACGTCGTGAGCAGCAGACGAGGCGACGGGAAGCAGGACATGCCGGTGCGCGGGTCGCGTGGTGTGAGTGCCTGTGGGGTGGGCAAGTGTTCGCCAGGGCTCACAAGGCCCGGTTTGGGGGTGTCAGCGCTTCACGGCGCGGCGCGGAGCCGACATCCATATGAGCGAGCACCCGCCGCACCCGCACCACCAGGCCGACCACACCGGGCCGGCCGAGGCCACTCTCATCGACCTGATCGCCGGTGACCCGCCGGTACCGATCACGGTCTGGCGCACGGCCCGTACCGACGCCGACCTACCCACCAGCCTGCCCACCCGTTTGGCCTACCGCCTCGTCGCCGCCTACAGCCGGCCCGGGGAGGCGGTGGTCGACCTCACCACCGACCACACCCTGACCGAGATCTGCGCCCAGGGCGGACGCCGGCACCACCGTGCCTGGTTCACCGACAGCTCCAGCCTGATCATCGGACCCGCCACCGCCGGCCTGCCGGCGACCACGACCACAACCCGCCCACTCACCGCCCCGGTCGAGCCGCAGGCCGGTGACGCGCAGGACCCGCCCGAACTGGTCGACTGGTTCGGCGACGACCTCACCGACCCCGACCTATGCGGCACCGACACCGCGGTCGTCCGTCCGCCCCACGACGGTCCGCTGGACGCGGCCACCAGCCTGCTGGTCGCCTCCTGGCCGTTACACGAGGCCGACATGACCGCCCGCGTCCGCCTCGCCTGGCTCCTCACCGCCTGCACGCGGCTGCTGCGCCCCGGCGGCTGCCTCGTCCTCGTCGTCGGCGTTCCCACCGGTACACAGCCCACTCCCGAGGACTTCGGGCCACTCGTGGCCGCCGCGTCGGGGGCCGGACTCGGCTACCTGCAACACATCGTGGCGGTCGAGGCCGACACCGACGGCGACCAGTTCGTCTACCACGTCACCGACGAGGAACTGCTCTCCCTGGCCCACGTCGATGCCGAGCAGTGGCGGGTCGCCCATCTGCGGGTCCACGCCGACTTGCTGGTCTTCACCATCCCGCAGTTCCCCGCCGTGCCCGGGTCGCGGCGGCGCCGTGACCGCGAGGGCGGTGAGAGCCGTGCCTGAACACCGCGACCCGGGACACCCTGACCCAAACACGGCCACCGTCAGCCCCACCCGCGGCGACGACTACCAGGGCCGCCGCCAAGAGCACGACGAACGCCACCGCGCCGCAGCCGACGGCCTGTCCGTCTGGACCACCGCCCAGACGACCGGCCCGGTCCAGCGACGGGGCCGGTACGTGCCGGAGTCGGTCAAGCACCCGGCCCGGATGCTGCCGGCGATCGCCGCCCACGCCATCGGCGCCTACACCCAGCCCGGTGACCTGGTCCTGGACCCGATGTGTGGCATCGGCACCACCCTGGTCGAGGCAGTCCACGCCGGACGCGACGCCTTCGGCATCGAGTACGAGCCGCAGTGGTCGAACATCGCCGACGCCAACATCCGCCACGCCCACGACCAAGGCGCGACCGGACGCGCGTCGGTGATCCGCGGCGACGCCACCCGACTGACGTCACTGGTCCCGAAGGCCCTCACCGGGCAGGTGGCGCTCGTGGTCACCTCCCCGCCGTACGGGCCCACGGTGCACGGCCTCGTTCGGCCCGGCGCGGACGGGGTCGTCAAGTACGACGACCGGTACAACGACGGCGAGGACCGAGGCAACCTCGCCTACCGCGACCTGACCGGCCTCGCCGACGGATTCACCCAGATCCTGGCCGGCTGCGCCACCCTGCTACGACCCGGCGGCATCGTCGTGGTCACCGCCCGCCCCTGGCGCAAACGCGGCGAACTGGTCGACCTGCCCAGCGCCGTCATCGCCGCCGGCCAGCGTGCCGGTCTCGTCCCCATCGAACGGTGTGTCGCGCTCCTCGCGGCCGTCCGCGACGGGCATCTCGTCGCCCGGCCGTCGTTCTTCCAACTCCAACAGGTACGTAAGGCCAGGGCCGGCGGGGTGCCGATGCACCTCATCGCCCACGAGGACGTCCTGATCTTGGCGAAGCAGCCGATTCCGGGGGCTACGCCCGATTCCGGCGGCGGGGTGGTCGGATGACCACACGCGCAGCCAGATATCTGAGTCTCGGCGCCGGGGTGCAGAGCTCCACCCTCCTGCTACTCGCCGTCCAGGGCCGGATCCCGACCTTCGACGCAGCGATCTTCGCTGACACGTCGTGGGAGCCGGCGGCGGTCTACCGGCACCTGGACCGCCTGACCGGCATCGCGCGGCAGGCGGGCATCGAGGTCGTGCGCGTCAGCTCCGGCGACATCCGGGCCGACGCGCTCGACCCGGCACACCGCTTCGCGTCCATGCCGCTCTTCACCCTCGGCCCGAACGGCGAACGGGGCATGGCCCGACGACAGTGCACGTCCGAGTACAAGATCAAACCGATCAAGGTGGAGGTGCGGCGCAGGCTCGGATACCCCCACCCGCGGCGGGTGCCCGCCGGCGTGGTCGCCGAGATGGCCATCGGCATCTCGGTCGACGAGGTCCACCGTGCCCGCGACGCCGACGTCGGCTACATGCGCAACGTCTTCCCCCTACTCGACCTGGGCTGGCGACGAACCGACTGCCTCCGCTTCCTGACCGACCACGGCCTAGTACGGCAGCCGCCGTTTGAGATTTCGCTGATGGGAGCGGGTAGAGGTGGCGCGGCCACCGCGTGATCGTCTGT
>NZ_JBNCLD010000036.1:0-13953 GCF_049844505.1 Micromonospora sp. DT229
AGATGATCACCGACGGGCTGCGAGCCCTTCACTCCCGGGTCGACTCAGCCGCGAACCCCGCTCAAGTTCGAAGAGCCCCGAATCCGCGCCCCAGCCGCGAGGAACTGGCCGCGGCCGTGGACAGGACGCTGCCGGATGTCATCCGCCCCGGCTTGGAGGTGCTGTTCGTGGGCATCAACCCCGGGCTGTGGTCGGCGGCCACCGGTTGGCACTTCGCCCGCCCGGGCAACCGGTTCTGGCCGGCGTTGCACCGCAGCGGGTTCACTCCACGCCTGCTGCACCCCAGCGAGCAGGACACCCTGCCCGCCCTGGGGCTGGGCATCACCAACATCGTCGCCCGGGCCAGCGCCCGGGCCGACGAGCTGACCGCGGCCGAACTGGTGGCCGGTGCCCGGGAGTTGACCGAGAAGGTGGCCCGGTACCGGCCCCGCTGGGTGGCCGTGGTCGGGGTGACCGCCTACCGGGTGGGATTCGCCCGACCCAAGGCGACCTTCGGTCGGCAGCCCGAGCCGCTGGCCGACGCCCGGCTCTGGGTGTTGCCCAATCCGAGCGGCCTGAACGCCCACTACACCCCGCAGACCCTGGCAGCCGCCTTCGCCGCCCTGCGCGAGGCCGCCACCGGCTAGCCCGCCGCTTCAGTTGGCGGCGGGGTCAGTTGACGGCGGCCGGCGGGCAACCGGGGTGGTCGCCCGCCGGGGTGGTCAGTTGGCGGCGGCGGGCGGCAGGGCTTCGTCGGCGACATACTCGCGGGTGGGGATGACGACCGGTTCCGGGTGGGCGGCATCGGCGTACGGGCTGGGCGAGTCGGCCAACGCGAACTGGGTGCGGTACAGCTCGGCGTAGAGGCCACCGACCGCGACCAGTTCCTCGTGGCGGCCCCGCTCGACGATCCGGCCCCCGTCCAGGACCAGGATCTGGTCCGCGTCGCGGACGGTGGACAGCCGGTGGGCGATCACCAGTGCGGTGCGTCCGGTCAAAGCCACCGACAGCGCCCGCTGCACGGCCGCTTCGCTCTCGGAGTCCAGGTGGGCGGTGGCCTCGTCGAGGATGACGATCGAGGGTGCCTTGAGCAGCAGTCGGGCGATGGCGATGCGCTGCTTCTCCCCGCCGGAGAAGCGGTAGCCCCGCTCGCCCACCGTGGTGTCCAGCCCGTCGGGCAGGGATCGGACCAGGTCGGCCACCTGGGCGCCGGCCAGGGCGGCCCACAACTCCTCGTCGGTGGCGTCGGGCTTGGCGTACCGCAGGTTCTCCGCGATGGTCTCGTGGAACAGGTGGGAATCCTGGGTGACCACGCCGATCTCGTCGCGCAGGGAAGTCAGGGTGGCGTCCCGTACGTCCACCCCACCGACCAGCACCTGCCCGTCGGTGACGTCGTAGATGCGGGAGATCAGCATGGACAGGGTGGACTTGCCGGCACCGGAGGGGCCTACCAGGGCCACCATCTGACCCGGCTCGACCGTGAACGACACCCCCTTGAGCACCGGATCGTTGATCGTGCGGTCCAGGGTGGCGACCTCCTCCAGGGAGGCCAGCGAGATCTCCGCCGCGCTCGGGTAGCGGAACCGCACGTCGCGGAACTCCACCTTGCCCGCGCCCTTGGGCACCGGTACCGCGTCGGGCCGTTCGGTGATCGCCGGGTTCAGGTCGAGCACCTCGAAGACCCGGTCGAAGGAGACCAGGGCGCTCATCACGTCCACCCGGACGTTGCTCAGCGCGGTCAGCGGACCGTAGAGCCGGGTGAGCAGCAACGCGAGGGTGACCACCGTGCCGGCGCTGACCTCACCCCTGACCGCCAGCCAGCCGCCCAGGCCGTAGGTGAGCGCCTGGGCCAGCGAGGCCACCAGCATCATCGCCACGAAGAAGGTCCGGGAGTACATCGCCGACTGGATGCCGATGTCGCGTACCCGCTCGGCGCGGCGGGCGAACCGGTCGGCCTCGGCCTCCGGCCGGCCGAACAGCTTGACCAGCAGCGCACCCGACACCCCGAACCGCTCGGTCATGGTGGCGTTCATCTTGGCGTCGAGGTTGTACGACTCACGAGTGATCTCGGCCAGCCGTCGCCCGACCCGGCGGGCGGGGATGATGAACACCGGCAGCAGCACCAGCGACAGCGCGGTGATCTGCCAGGACAGGGTGAACATCACGGCGGCGGTGAGCAGCAACTGGATCACGTTGCTGACCACCCCGGACAGGGTCGAGGTGAACGCCCGCTGGGCTCCCAGCACGTCGTTGTTGAGGCGGCTGACCAGGGCACCGGTCTGGGTGCGGGTGAAGAACTGCAGCGGCATCCGCTGCACGTGGTCGTAGACCCGGGTACGCAGGTCGAGGATGATGCCCTCGCCGATGCGTGCCGAATACCACCGTTGGGCCAGCGAGAGCAATGCGTCGGCGACGGCCAGCCCGGCGATGAACAGGGCGAGCCGGGTCACCACGGACCCACCCTCGGGACCGCCCCGGGTGATGGCGTCGATCACGTCACCGGCCAGCAGCGGGGTGGCCACCCCGATCACCGCTGCGACGATCACCGTCAGCAGGAACACGATGATGTCGCGCCGGTAGGGCTGGGCGAACGCGACGATCCGCCGGGCCACCCCCCGCTTGAGGCGGTGGGTGGAGATCTCGTCGCGGCTGCGCATCGACCGGAGCATGCCCCAACCGCCGGTGGCCATGTGGTTGGACAAGCGTCACCTCCGGGTCGTCACTGGCGATCGAATCGTCAGTCGATCTGCCGTCGGGTCAATTCTCCCGATGCCTACGACAACCTCGTAAGTAACCCGGTACTTCCCGATCGGTCCTTACCATTCTCGGCGACTATTCACCGCGCCCGGTGAGATCACGCAGCCGTCGGGTCTGTGCCTCGCGCTCGGCCCGCTGCTGCTCGGCGTGGCTTCGGCCGCTCGCCCCGGTGAGCAGGGCCTTGATCTCCACGACCGCGTTGCGGTCGTTGGCGAGCAGGCCCGCGGCGAGGTCGCGTACCGCGCCGTCAAGCTCGTCGTTGGGCACCACCAGGGTGGCCAGGCCGATGCGGTCCGCCTCGGCGGCGTCCATCCGCCGGCCGGTGGCGCAGATCTCCAGCGCCCGGCTGTAGCCGACCAGCTCGACCAGGCGTTTGGTGCCGGCCAGGTCCGGCACCAGCCCGATGGTCGCCTCGGCCATGGACAGCTTGGCGTCCGTGGCCAGCACCCGCAGGTCGCAGGCGAGGGCTAGCTGGAAGCCGGCACCGATGGCGTGCCCCTGCACGGCGGCGATGGAGATGATGTCCGGCCGGTGCAGCCAGGTGAAAGCGGCCTGGTAACCGGCGATCTGGTCGGCGCACTCCGACTCCGGCAGGGCGGCCAGTTCGGCGAAGGAGTCCGGGCCGGAGGCGCCGGCTGTCGACAGGTCCAGTCCCGCCGAGAACGCCCGTCCCTCACCACGGAGGATCACGACGCGTACATCGCCGGGCAGGACCCGGGAGAATTCGCTCATCGCGCGCCACATCGCCGGGGTCTGCGCGTTGAGCACGTCGGGCCGGCACAGGGTGACTGTGGCCACCGGCCCGTCGCATTCCAGCCGGACCCCGGTCGCCTCGGCGGTCACCGGGCGGCCCGGGTCACGGCGATGGTGGGCGCCGTGGACCGGCGCGTCACGCCTTCTTCCGGCGCCGAGCGCCGCCGCGCTGCCGCAGCTGCACCCCGGACTCGGTGAGTACCCGGTGGATGAATCCGTAGGAACGGCCGGTTGAGGCCGCGAGAGCACGAATGCTCTCTCCCCCGGTGTACCGCTTGACGAGGTCCTTGGCGAGCGTCTGACGCTCGGCTCCGACGATCCGGCGACCCTTCTCAGTGCTGGTGGCTGTGCCCGTGGCTGCCATGCTGTGTCCTCACGTCCCAGACTGTGCGGTTCGGATACGGTCCCACCTATTAGACCGTCTCGAACGATCATGCGCCAGATATCAACTATTCGCCAACCGACACGCTATGCATTGTCAGCTTCCCGATAGGTGACGCCGCCCTGGCCCGCCCCAGCTCACCCGGCCCTCGGCCGCGAACTCCGACGATCACCCGTCGTGCTGATCTACTCACTCTGTGCTCGGCGCGTACGTGCCAGCCATGCTCGATGTGCTCGGCACCGTGACCGGTGCCGCCGTGGTGTTCGCGGCCACCGACATCGACGACATCGGCGTCCTCGTGGTGGCCAGCGGCGTGGTCGCGGCCGGCCTGCTGCCCCTGCCCGACCAGTGGACACCGCTTACGTGCTGGTCTTCGCGACCCTGATCGCCGTCTGGTGCGCGGCGGGTGCCTGGCTGGGCAACCATCCCCGGGTGGGTCAGGAAGAGGCCCTTGCGCTCACGCCAGTTCGACGAGTTCCAGGAGGTCGTCGCTCCAGGCGTCCTCGTCGCCGTCCGGCAGCAGGATGGCGCGATCGGGCTTGAGCGCCAGCACGGCACCCGGGTCGTGGGTGACCAGGACGATCGCGCCGGGATACCGGGCGATGGCGTCGAGGACCTGCTCCCGGCTGACCGGATCCAGGTTGTTGGTCGGCTCGTCGAGCAACAGCACGTTCGCGCCGGAGCAGACCAGGGTGGCCAGGGCCAGTCGGGTCTTCTCCCCGCCGGAGAGCACCCCGGCGGGCTTGTCCACGTCCTCACCGGAGAAGAGGAAGGCCCCGAGGATCTTGCGCAGCTCGGTGTCGGTCTGCTCGATCGCCGCCGCCCGCATGTTCTCCAGTACGGTCCGGGTCACGTCCAGGGTCTCGTGCTCCTGGGCGTAGTAGCCCAGCCGCAGCCCGTGCCCGGGGTGCACCTCGCCGGTGTCCGGCTTCAGCAGGCCCCCGAGCATCCGCAGCAGGGTCGTCTTGCCGGCGCCGTTGAGCCCGAGGATGGCCACCCGGGAACCCCGGTCCACCGCCACGTTGACGTCCGTGAAGATCTCCAACGACCCGTACGACTTGGACAGGCCGGTCGCGGTCAGCGGGGTCTTGCCGCACGGGGCCGGGGCGGGGAAGCGCACCTTGGCCACCTTGTCGGAGACGCGTACCTCCTCCAGGCCGGACATCAGCCGCTCGGCCCGGCGGGCCATGTTCTGCGCGGCGACGGTCTTGGTGGCCTTGGCCCGCATCTTGTCCGCCTGGGCCATCAGTGCGCCGGCCTTCTTCTCGGCGTTGGCCCGCTCCCGGCGGCGACGCCGCTCGTCGGTCTCCCGCGCCTCCAGGTACGCCTTCCAGCCCAGGTTGTAGACGTCGACCACAGACCGGGTGGCGTCGAGGAACCAGACCTTGTTGACCACCGATTCGAGCAGGTCACCGTCGTGGGAGATGACCACCAGGCCGCCCTTGTGGTTGGCCAGGAAGCCGCGCAGCCAGGTGATCGAGTCGGCGTCGAGGTGGTTGGTGGGCTCGTCGAGCAGCAGGATGCCGCCGCCGTCGTCGCCGGCGTCGCGGAACAGGATCCGAGCCAGTTCGATGCGGCGGCGCTGACCGCCGGAGAGGGTGCCGATGGTCTGGGCCAGGGCCCGGTCGGGCAGCCCGAGGTTGGCGCAGATCCGGGCCGCCTCGGCCTCGGCGGCGTACCCACCGAGGGCGGCGAACTGGTCCTCCAGCGCGCCGTAGCGGCGGACCAGCTTCTCGTCGCCGCCGTCGGCGAGCTTCGCCTCCAGGTCCTGCATGCCGGCCATCAGGGCGTCCAGGCCGCGGGCGGAGAGCACCCGGTCGCGGCCGGTGACCTCCAGATCGCCGGTACGCGGATCCTGCGGCAGATAGCCGACGGGGCTGCGCCGGTCGACCTGCCCGGCGTACGGCTGGCCCTCACCGGCCAGCACCTTCAGGGTGGTGGTCTTGCCGGCGCCGTTACGGCCGACCAGGCCGATCCGGTCACCGGGCTGCACCCGCAGGGTCGTGTCGGACAGCAGAATCCGGGCGCCGGCGCGCAGTTCCAGGCCGCTGGCAGTGATCATGTCGGGGTACTCGCTCTCGGGATCCGGAGGCTGACTCAGGGCACAGGAAAGCGCCGGCGGATCTCGGTGACCCGTCGGCGCGGGGCGTTCAGCCTTCGCAGAGCAGCACGGCGACAAGTGTACCGGGCCCCGCTGGATGGGCACCGGGGATTATCAACCAAGATCGTCGGGTACGGAATCGCCCACCGGAGCCTGCCTCCGGCACCGCGACCATTCAGAAACTGATCACCGACTGATCGGGGTCATCATGGAGCTGAACGAGAACGCCCGCATCGACACCAGCCAGGTCGACGACCGGCGGGGCAGCGGCGGCGGAGGCGGCGGGATGGGCATCCCCATCCCGGTCGGCGGCGGGCGCGGCGGCATCGTCGGGATCGTCATCGCCGTCCTGGTGGCCCTGGTCGGCGGCGGCTTCGGCCTGAACGCGATGACCGGCGAGGAGGGCGACAACACCGCGCTGGAGCAGCGCTGCGAGGCCCCGGACGCGCTGGAGCACCTGGACTGCCGCAACAACCTGTACGTCAACTCGATCCAGGCGTACTGGCGTACCGCCCTGCCGGAGGCCTTCGGCGAGCAGTACCGCCCCACCCGTACGGTCTTCTTCAATCAGGCCGTCAACACCGCCTGCGGCTCGGCCGACTCCGGGGTCGGACCCTTCTACTGCCCGGCCGACTCCCTGGTCTACATCGATCTGAGCTTCTACGAGGTGCTGGCCGGGCAACTCGGCGCCAGCGGCGAGTTCGCCCAGCCGTACGTGCTGGCCCACGAGTACGGCCACCACGTGCAGAACCTGCTCGGCACCAACGAGCAGGTCCGCCGCGCCCAGCAGCGCGACCCGGGAGCGGCCAACGAGCTGTCCGTACGGCTGGAGTTGCAAGCCGACTGTTTCGCCGGTGCCTGGGCCAAGAACGCCACCGGCACCGCCGACGAGCGGGGTCAGAAGATCTTCACCAGCATCACCGAACGGGACATCGCCGAGGCCATCGACACCGCCGAGGCGATCGGCGACGACGCCATCTCCGAGCGGGCCAACCGGCCGGTGAACCCGGACGAGTTCACCCACGGCTCCTCGGCCGACCGCAAGCGCTGGTTCAACCGGGGCTACGAAAGCGGCGACCCGGCCACCTGCGACACCTTCAGCGGCCGGATGTAGGAAGGGTCCCTTTTACCACCGGGTCCCGTTCGGGCTGGTGCGGGCAGGAGCGAGGTTGTTACTCTACGTTGTCGAGTAACCCTCTACTGTAGTCGGACCCCTCGTCGGTCCGCCAGGGAGCCGCCATGCCTTCGACCGAGCACCGGCCCACCCTCATCTCCCGCCGTCCGAGCACACTCGCCGCCGCCGTTCTGGCCACGGCCGTCGCGGTCGCCGCAGCGGTGCCCGCCTCCGCCGCGGCGGCCCGGCCGCCGTTCACCTACCAGGCTGTCGACCTCGGCTTCAACGCCTTTCCCGCGCGGCTGGCTCTCAACGAACGGGGACAGGTCGTCGGCACCGGCCCCGGCGGCATCAGCTTCATCTGGCACGCGGGGCGGGGGAAGCCGCTGCCCCTGCCGGCCGACGTCCAGCGGTTCTCGGTCCGAGACATCAACAACGCGGGCGTGGTGGCCGGCAGCGTTTCCGACATGTGGGGAGGCGATCAGGCAGCCCTCTGGCGTGACGGCCGGGTGACCCGGCTGGCGGCGCTCGGCAATGAGGAGAGCGAAGCCTACTCCATCAACGACTCGGGGACGGTGGCCGGCTACAGCCGAGCGCCGGACTGGACGGACAGCACCTTCCTGATGCGGCGGGGCGAGACGATCCAGGTGCAGCGCAACAACATGTACCACGGCAGTCCGGCGTTGCTGAACAACCGGGGCGACCTAGCGGTCCAGTACGTGACCGAGAACTGGTACCAGATTTGTGACTGCCTCGGTGGACGCTGGCGCAACGGGGTACTCACCCCGCTGGGCACCCTCGGTGGGTCGAGCTGGAGTCCGCCGACGGACATCAACAACCGGGGTGAGATCGTCGGCTACTCGCACAACGCGGATCGGGTGTTCCGGGCTTACCTGTGGCGGGACGGGACGATCCGCGACCTCGGCACTCTGGGTGGCAGCGTCAGCGAGGCGACCGGGATCAACGACCTCGGCGAGATCGTCGGTCACGCCAACCTCGCCGACGGTGGGTCGCACCCCTTTCTCTGGCGGCGTGGCCGGATGATCGACCTGACCACCCTCGGGCTGCGTCCCACCGACCGGGTCGTCGACATCAACGTTCGGGGGCAGATCGTCGGCGTACGCGACGGCCGGGCGATCCTCTTCGTCCGGTCCTGAGCGTTGCCCGAGCCGGCCGGCCGGTCGCCGGGTCGAGACGCTTCCTGACGCTCAGGGCGGTCAGGCGGGGTCGCGGACGAGGATGCGGACTGCACGGGCGGCGGTAGCCGCGTCCTGGAGCACCGCGTATCGGGGCTCGGGAACGTCGAGCAGCCGCTCGGCGCGCAACGCGGCCAGCGGGGCGAGTCTGCGGTCAGCGAGGATCCCGTCCACCGTCCGCCGGTCACCGCCGACGACCAGCGCGGCCAGGCGGTCGGCCTCCGGCAGCAGCAGGCGCACCGCAAGGTCCGCCGCCTCGGCCAGGGCCGCCTTCGCCTGGTTGTCCCGGCGGCGGGCGAACCGCTGCTGCGACCAGCCGCCGGCGGCGGTACGCCCCTGCACGTACCGGGTGTCGACCTTGTGCACCGGTAGCCGCTCCCCCTCGGCGATGCCGACCGCCACCGCGCTCTTGCGGGCCAGCAGCAAGCCGATCCGCCGGGAAGCAACGGCCTGCCCGACGAAGGCATCCAGGTCGGGCGTCGCGGGTGCGCCCGGCGGGCGGTGCAGCTCGGCGGTGGCGCCGTCCGGGGCGGCCAGCAGCAGGCCGTACTCCTGGGCGGTGACAGTGGGCGGGCCGTGCCGGTCGGTGAAACCGGCGACCCAGCGGTTGATCCGGGCCGGATCGACCTCGACCCACCGGCCGCCGCCGGCAGCGGGTCGACTGGTCATGCCCAGACCGTACGGCATCGCCCTACGCGTCCCACGACCACCGCGACGCTCGTCGGGCTACCGGGCTACCGGGCTACCGGGCTGCGGGCTGATCGGTGGCTGCGGTCGGCTGCGCGGATACGGCGGGCTGCTGCTGCGCCTCACCCGACGGCGCCGCCTGCTCCGGCACGGCGGCCTCACCCGACGGCGACACCGCGGCCTCACCCGAGGGCGCAGGGCCACCGGACGCGGCCGACTTCTCCCCCGGGTTCGCCTGGGCGGCTGCGGCCCGGCGGCGACGGATCCGCAGGTACACCGTGACGCCGGCCACCAGCAGTGCCGCGAGGAGCAGCCACGGCATCGCCCAGATGCTCTCGCCGGTACGCACCGACGACAGGACGCTGCCGTCGGCCATGGCGGGAGTCAGCTCCACCTCGGCGGTCAGCCGCACCGCGGGCGGCACACCGGTGACCCGTTCGGTGACGGTGAAGACCGAGCCGGGCAGCAGTTCCGGCAGCGCCAACTCTTCGCTCTGGGCCAGTTTCCAACCGAAGGGACCCTTCACGGTCACCTCGCCGGTACCGCCC
This sequence comes from Micromonospora sp. DT229, assembly GCF_049844505.1. NCBI lineage: Bacteria > Bacillati > Actinomycetota > Actinomycetes > Micromonosporales > Micromonosporaceae > Micromonospora > Micromonospora sp. DT229. The sequence continues at coordinate 9,518 of NZ_JBNCLD010000036.1, forward strand.
AGACGGACGTTGCCGGTGTTGCGCAACCGGTAGGTGACCACCATGTCGTTGCGGCCGAAGGGGTTGATCGGCGTCTGGTACTCGACGTCCATCGACTCGACCGTCAGGGCGGGAGCGACGTCACCGGTGACCCGGAGGTAGACGCGGGCCGCGACCCGCCGGTCCATCTGGACCTGCTGCCCGTCGGCGGTGACACCGGCCTGCCGGACCGCGGCGATCACCCCGCCGATGTGGTCGCCCGGGGTGGCGTTGGTGGGCACGCTGATCTCGAACCGGATGTCCGCCCGCTTGCCCGGCTTGACGGTGACACTCTTCTTCTCGACGCGGGTCCAGGAGCCGACGTCCGTGGGGTCCTGGTTCGCGGGCAGCAGCGAGAAGGCGCCGTCGACGGTGGTGAAGGCATCCGTGCCGTACACCTGGAACGTCAGCGGCCGGTCGCTGAGGTTCGTCACCCCGACGTAGTCGAACAGAACGCTGCCGGGGGCCACGTCGTAGATGAAGTGGTTACGTCCGGTCGGCCCCTTCGGCCCGGAGGGCTGCACCGAGAAGCGATCCACCTGCTGCCCGGCGCTGCTCCCGGTGGTGCCCGGCGCGGACGGGCTGGGAGTAGCCGGCGCGGCGGCGGCCGGCGGCGCGATGCTCAGTGCGAGCAGCGCCGCGCCGAGCGGTACACCGATGCGCGTCGCGACCGCGACAAAGGACCGACGCGCCCGGGACGCCGTGGCGTCGGGCGCGGGTCGGAACCGGGACAGGAACGTTGCAGAGGGCATACCGGTGCTCCGGAAGATCGTGTTTCAGCGGGTCGGGACGGCGGGACGGGGGTTTGTGGCCCCCGTCCCGCCCCCGGTGGGGCGGATTGCTCCGCCCCACCGGGATGACCCGACTACCCGAACCTAGGAGAGGGTCAGGGTCAGGGTCGCGATGTAGTCGCCCGCCCGTGCGGAGGACGGCACACCGAGGTTGAGCTCAGCGTCACAGGTGAACACGCCACCACTGACCCCGGCAGTCGAGGTGCAGAGGGCACGTGCCTCACCCAGACCGGCGCCGGGCTCGGCGACGGCACCCGGGGTGACGACACCCTGGGTACCGATGAACCGCTCGGTCTGAGCCTCCGCCGACGGCACCCAGCCGAGGTTACCGGCAGCGATGCTGGCACCGTTGGTCGAGGTGAAGTCGGAGACCTGGCCGGTCAGGCTCCAGCCGGCGCTGGTGCCCCGCAGGTCCTCGACGGTGGCCCGGTTCAGCGCACCGGTGGTGATGTCACCGAGGTTGACCGCCGGCAGTGCGACGGTCGAGCCGGCGACGGACAGCGCCAGCGGACCCGGCTTGACGGTGGTGGTGATCTGCTGCTGCGCGTCCCCACCGTTGAGCAGGATGGTGAACTCGGCGTCGTTGACGGCGAAGAAGACGTTCCCCACCGCCTCGATCTTGATGCGCGCCTTGTCCGTCGAGACGTTCGGCAGGCGCACCTCGGCGCTGCCGTTGTTCGCGGTGCGCTCCGCCAGCACGTACGGGAAGGTCTCCCCGCCGTCGGCGGAAAGCGTGATCTTCACCTCGCTGACGTTCACCGGCGCCTGGTCGGTGCCGGCCACGTCCCAGGTCACCGTCTGGGTCGAGCCGCCGTCGAGGCCGGCGTCGGTGCCCTGCGAGGTGACCAGGAACGGCCCAGCCTGCGGAGCCAGGACCACGGCAACGCTGGCGCTGCCGACGCCACCGCCACCCAGCCGCCCGTCGCGGGCGGTGAGCTTGAAGTTCAGGGTCCGGTCATTGTTGAAACCGACCCAGTCCTGGGTGGGCAGGAACTCCGAGAAGCACTCCACGATCTCCGCGGGAACGTTCGAGGCACTCCCGCTGGTCGGCGGCGCCGGCGCCACCGGGCAGGCGCCCGTCTTGGCGTTGGTGTTGCCCGCCAGGATCTGCTTCATGTCCGGGAAGACCCGGGTCGAGTTGGTGGTGACCACGTTCTGGCCCGGCGAGTGGTACTGCTGGGCGTCCTCCGGCGTCACGTTCGCCGCCTCGCCGAAGACCCGGAACAACGGACCGTTGGTCTTGGTGTTGTTCACCAGTGCGGTACCGGCGGAGGCACCCCGGTCGTTCTGCTCCCACAGGTAGGTCAGCGCGTCGCCGTCGGCGTCGGTGGCGCTACCGGTGAGCGCGAACGGGGTACGCACCGGGATCGTGACGCTGTCCGGCACGGTGACCACGGGAGCGTGGTTGGCCGTCTGCTCCACCAGGTGCCCGCCGTTGTCGATGGCACCACCCTTGGACGTCTCGCCGACGAAGCCGGAGGCACCGAAGACGTTGGTCAGGGCGAGCTGCTCGACGTTGGTCTGGGCCAGCGCGCCGGTGAACGTCACCTGGAAGCCGGTGTCGTTCAGCGTCCCGCTGCCGCCGAAGGCGGCCACGTTCACCGTGGCGCCCGCCGGCCAGCCCGGGATCGCCTCGATCGCGGCCTTGATGCCGGCGGTGGTGTAGTTGACGCCACGCACGATCGGGGCCGAGTTGGCGCCACCGTAGCTGATCGTGAAGGAGTCACCGTCGGTGTCGAAGTCGCGCAGCGAAACGGTCTGCACCTCGTTGATCGCCGGCCGCGTCGCGTTGACGAAGGTCGTGATCTCGGTGAAGGTGCGGTGCGACCAGTACGGGTCGGTGTGCGGCTGGAGGTTGTCCTGCCGGCAGATGCCGGCGTACGCCATGATCGACGAACCGCTGCCCGGCTCGTACGAGTTGGCCGCGCTGCGGTTGCCGCCGGAGCAGTTGTGCTGGTTGCCGTTGAAGGTGTGGTTACCGGCGAACTGGTGACCGATCTCGTGTGCGACATAGTCGACCGCGAAGTAGTCACCGACCGGGTTCGGCAGACCGGTGCAGCCGCGCGCCTTGCCGTCACCACCGACCACGCCGAGGCCGGCGACACCGCCGCCGGCGAGGCCGAGGGCGATGTGTCCGACGTCGTAGTTGCCGGCCCCGACGAGCTGACCGAGCACGATCCGGTTGCGGTTCAGCAGACTGCTGCTGCACCCGGCGAGCTGGGCCGGGGTGTAGCAGGCTGCCGCGCCACACGGGCCGTTGGGCTCGGTGGCCAGCTCCGGGGTGTTCAGGTTCGTCTTGTCGGTGTCGTTTACCAGGACGAGCCGGATCGCGGTCTCGTCCTCGTAGATCTGGTTCACCCGGTTGATCAGCGTGACCTTCGCCGCGGTCACGTTCTCCGCGCCGAAGTAGTTGGCGTACGACGGGTCGGTGACCATCGCGAGCCGGTAGGTCCGCAGCGACACCAGCGGGCCGATGGTCGGCTCCGCCTGGGCCCCGACCTCTTCCTTCAGAGCGTGGGCCGCCGTCTCGACGTCCTCGTGCTCGTGGAATTCACCGTGGGTGTCCTCCAGGTCCTTGGCGAAGTAGCTCGCGTACAGGCTCTGGTCGCGCTGGTAGTACGGGTCGATGTACCAGGTGCCGTCGGACGAGCGCACCGAGGCGTGGAAGCCCAGCGGGGTGAGGTCCGCCCGCACCGTCGCGGTCGGGTCGTCCACGCCCTTGCCCGCGTACGTGGTGATCTCCGGGTGAGCGGCGGCGAGGCCCGCCTCCATCACCGGCGACTCGACCAGCTCGAAGCGCTGGAACGTGCCGTCCGGGGCGGGTAGCGACACCAACTGCCGCTGCTGACGGGCAGCGAGGCGGTTCTCCAGCGGTGCGTTGTCCAGCAGGCTCTCGATGCCGGCCCGGTCAAGCGTGAAGGTCTTCTGCTTCTTCGCCTTGATGGCGGCCTTCTTGCCCGACTTGGTCGCAGCGGGCTTGCCGTCCACCTTGCGCCAGAGGCTCTCGCTCGACGGAGCTGCTACGGCAGCGGTGGGTGCCGCCAGGACTGGCAGCAGCGCTGCGGTCAGCGCTGCGGCCAGGACGCCCGCCAGCCGACCACGACGTGGCGGGGCACTGCTGCGCCCGCCACGCGCTTGTTGGGTGAGGATGATCCTCAAGGTTGCTCCCAGCTGTGAGGGGGGTATGACCAGACTTGCCCTCTCCTCGGTGATGGAGAGGGCAAGATGATCAGGGATTTGCCAGCACCCTAAACACGAGATGAATTCGGGGCATCGGGCGGAAGGGTGAGGTCCACCTGGCAGGACGTTGGCCGACAGTCGCTCGGCAGCCAGGAATTGACAGTGGCTCCACTGATTCAGGCCTCAACCAACACCGAACGGATGATCAAGCGCGACTATGGGACGACCATGATCCAACCGTTCGGCGCATGAGAGATATCCGTCCCTCAGCAGCCTTCTTCACCCGGCTGCCACACGATCCACATGCGGCCGTCATATTTGTGGTGTTCATCGCAGATGACGACCGTCATCGCGGTCGTGACGACCGTCGCTTAGAGCGTGTCTCAGGTGGTGAGTTTGAGGTAGCGCTTGTGGCAGGTCAGGGCGGCGGCGAGGGTGACGAATGCG
>NZ_JBNCLD010000037.1:0-12230 GCF_049844505.1 Micromonospora sp. DT229
ACACTCATAGCAGTCGATATTCCCACCCCCACCCACCCCCGTCAACATCCACTCCCACCCCCGCCCCGCCCCGCCCCCCCCCCCCCCCCCCCCCCCCCCCCCCCCCGACGAGGCCCCCCGGGTGGCCGACTGCCACAGCCCCAGGCGGCTGCGCCGCCGGTTGACCGCGCTGCGGGACCGGCTGGCCGCCGAACTGGGCCCGTTGGACGCACCACCCGTCGAGGACTGCCTGCCGGCCTTCACCGCCTTCGCCGAGCGGGTGGCGATCGTCGACCGTTCCTGGCTGGCCGGGGCGCTGCGCGCCGGGCCGTGCGTGTTCGAGGGGGCGCAGGGGGTGCTGCTGGACGAGTGGCACGGCTTCCACCCGTACACGACCTGGAGCACGACCACCTTCGCCAACGCGGAGTCGCTGCTGACCGAGGCCGGGCTGGGCGGGACGGCGACCCGGCTGGGGGTGCTGCGGACGGTCACCACCCGGCACGGGCCGGGGCCACTGGTCACTGAGGACCCCACCCTGCCGCTGACCGACCCGCACAACCCGACCAACCCCTGGCAGGGGCGCTTCCGGTTCGGCCACTTCGACGCGGTCGCCCACGCGTACGCCCTGGCGGTCGCGGGTGGGGTCGACGGCCTGGCGCTGACCCACCTGGATCTCGCCGAACGTGGTCTGGACCTGCGCATCTGCCGCCGTTACGACGGCCTGGACCGGCTCGTGCCCGGCCCGCCCGGCGATCTCGACCGGCAGGCCGAGCTGACCGCCCGCCTGCTGCGGGCCCGCCCGGTGTACGACGAGGGCTCCCCCACCGACTGGCCGCAGGCCGTCGGGGAGGCCCTCGGCGCACCGGTCCTGATCACCTCGAACGGCCCCACCGCCGCCGACAAGAAGCTGCTGGCCAGGGTGTAAGCGCCTCGTGTGGAGGAGGGGCCTCCTCTGCACAGCCGCTGCCCCGAGCATGGAGTCATGGAGACCGCGCTCGACCTGCTCCGGCAGACCCTCAGCTCGCCCTGGGTGTACCTGCTGCTGTTCGGGCTGACCGCGGTCGACGCGATCTTCCCGGTGGTGCCGGCCGAGGCGGCGCTGATCACGGTCACCGTGCTGGCCACCGGTGGTGAGCCGAATCTGGCGCTGGTCCTCGTGGTGGCCGCGCTCGGTGCCGCCACAGGCGACCACCTCTCGTACGCCGTGGGGCGCGGCGGCGGATCGCGCAAGCTCGACCACTCCCCGGCCGGCAGCCGCCGCCGGGCCGGTTCGGAGTGGGCCCGGCGGGCGGTGGACCGGCGCGGCGGCATGATCCTGGTGGTGGCCCGCTACGTCCCCGGCGGACGAACGGCGGTCACCCTGACCATGGGAGCGGTCCGTTATCCCCTGCGGTCGTTCCTGCTGTTCGACCTGATCGCAGCGGTCACCTGGGCGGTCTACTGCGTGCTGCTCGGCGTCTTCGGTGGGCTGGCCTTCGAGCGCCATCCGCTGCACGGAATCCTGGCCGGCATCGGTCTGTCGGTGGCGATCACCCTGGGGCTGGAGCTGATCCGCTGGCTGCGCCACCGCGCCCACCGCCGGGCCGCATGCACTTCGGATCGCGAGTGTTAGAAGGGGGCCCTTCCTCTACACGAGGCGTTAATAAGGTGCCCTTCCTTACCGCTCGGGTGGGTGCCAGGTGTTGCCGTGCAGGAGTTGGCCGGCGCCGAGCCAGGCGACGTTCATCATCCGGGTGGCGGTCTTCTCCGGGTCGGCCTCCGGGTGGTCGGCCAGCCAGTCACCCAGCGACTCGGTCGCCCCGACCAGGGCGTACGCGACCACTTCCAGCTCGGTTTCGGCCACCTCGCGCCCCTCGGCGCGCAGTGCGTCGTCGAGCATCCCGGCGACCACCTCGATGATCCGCGCCCGCATTCCGGCCAGTTCGTCCGCGAACGCCCGCTCGGCGCGGGCCTGGCGGTAGAGCACCGCCCAGCCGTCCCGGTGGGCCCCGACGAAGCCGAAGAAGGCCCGCAATCCACGCCAGAGCCGTTCATCGGCCTGCAGATCGGGCATCGCGGCGGCGGCGATGGCCTCCATCATCCGGGTGCCCTCGCGGTGCAGGCAGGCGACGAAGAGCTCCTCCTTGGTGCCGAGATAGGCGTAGACCATGGGTTTGGAGATGCCGGCTCGCTCGGCGACCTCGTCCATGCTGGCCCCGTGGTAGCCATGGCGGGAGAAGACCCGTACGGCGGCGTCGAGCATCTGTTGCTCACGCACAGCCCTGGGTAAGCGTCGGAAGGTGGGCCTGGTGGACACCTTGCCAGCATACCTACTCACACGTAAGGTTACGCCGGAGTAACTACTGTCCGAGAGGTGCTTTTCATGACTGACTTCGACCCGGCCAACTTCGCCAACGTCGGCCCGAAGGAGTTCGCTCAGCTCGTCAAGTCCACGCCGGACAGCAAGCTGAACGAGGTGATGTCCGGTGAGCTGCGCGGCAAGATCCTCGGAGAGGTCTTCGGGCGGATGCCGCAGCTGTTCCGCGCCGACCGGGCCGGCTCGACGAACGCGGTCATCCACTGGAACATCACCGGTGCCCCCGACGGCGGCACGGACACCTACGAGGTGGTCGTCGCCGACGGGGCCTGCACGGTCAACGAGACCCCGCAGCACGACCCGCGCCTGAGCCTGACCCTGGGCCCGGTCGAGTTCCTCAAGGTCGTCTCCGGCGGCGCCAACCCGGTCATGATGTTCATGACCGGCAAGCTCAAGGCAAAGGGTGACCTGGGCCTGGCCGCCAACATCGCGAACCTCTTCGACATCCCCAAGGGCTGAGATGGTCGAGTTCTCGCTCGACCTGACCGAGGAACAGCGGGATCTGCGCGACTGGGTGCACGGCTTCGCCAGCGAGGTCGTGCGCCCGGCCGCGCCCGAGTGGGACGCCCGCGAGGAGACCCCCTGGCCGATCATCGGAGAGGCGGCGAAGGTCGGCCTGTACGGCTTCGAGTTCCTCGCCACCTGCTGGGCCGACCCGACCGGCCTGTCCCTGCCGATCGCCAGCGAGGAACTCTTCTGGGGTGACGCCGGCATCGGCCTGAGCATCTTCGGCACCGGGCTGGCGGTGGCCGCGATCTACGGCACCGGCACCCCCGACCAGCTCGTCGAATGGGTCCCCCAGTGCTTCGGCGACGTCGACTCCCCGGCCGTCGCCGCGTTCTGTTCCAGCGAGCCGGAAGCCGGTTCGGATGTCGCTGCCATGCGTACCCGGGCCAGCTACGACGAGGCGACCGACGAGTGGGTGCTGCGCGGGCAGAAGGCGTACGCCACCAACGGTGGGATCGCCGGAGTGCACGTGGTGGTCGCCTCGGTCGACCCGGAACTCGGTTCGCGTGGCCAGGCGGCGTTCGTCGTACCGCCGGGCACACCCGGGCTCAGCGCCACCCGCAAGCTGCGCAAGCTGGGCCTGCGGGCCTCGCACACCGCTGATGTCTTCCTCGACGACGTACGGGTTCCGGGCCGCTGCCTGCTCGGTGGCAAGGAGGCCCTCGACGAGCGGCTGGCCCGCGCCCGGGCCGGGAAGCGCTCCTCCGGTCAGGCCGCGATGCGTACCTTCGAGTTGTCCCGGCCCACGGTCGGCGCGCAGGCCCTCGGGGTGGCCCGGGCCGCCTACGAGTACGCCCTCGACTACGCCAAGGACCGGGTCCAGTTCGGTCGGCCGATCATCACCAACCAGGCGGTCGCCTTCACCCTGGCCGACATGAAGATGGAGATCGACGCGGCCAGGTTGCTGGTCTGGCGGGCCTCCTGGATGGGTCGCAACAACCGGCCCTTCACCGCCGGAGAGGGCTCGATGTCGAAGCTCAAGGCCGGCGAGGTGGCCGTCTCGGTAACCGAGAAGGCCGTCCAACTGCTCGGCGGGGCCGGCTTCCTGCGCGACCACCCCGTGGAGCGGTGGTACCGGGACGCCAAGATCTACACCATCTTCGAGGGCACCTCGGAGATCCAGCGTCTGGTCATCTCCCGGGCGATCTCCGGTATGCAGATCCGCTGACCGCCCCGGCCCGGCCGTGGACCTCACCGCCGCGTCCACCTCCGGCCGGCACCCGGCGAACGGGTGCCGGCCGTCTGGCGTCCGGCCACCTCCCGATGGATGATCGGAAGGAATTCGAGCCGTCCGGGCGAGGAACCGAAGGAGGTACGGGGTCGTGGAGCTGCCATTCGTCGTCGCCACCCTGACCCGGCGGGGCCTGCTCACTCCGGGGCGGCCGATCCGGGTCGCCTCCCAGCTCAACGCGCTACGCACCTGGGGTTGGAGCCTGGCCGGTGAACTCCGCCAGGCAGCGGCGCGCGACCCCGACCGGATCGCGATCATCGACGACCAGGGCACCCAGCTGACCTACGCCGAACTGCTCGACCGCTGCCTGCGGCTGGCCCGCGCGCTGCGCGCCGGACTGGGTGTCGCCCCCGGCGACCGGATCGGCGTGTTCGGCCGCAACCATCCGGGCCTGGTCGAGACCATCGTCGCGGCCACCCTGCTCGGCGCGGACGCTGTACTGATCAACACCGGCCTCTCCCCGGCGCAGCTGACCACAGTGGCGCAGGAGCAGCAGCTACGGGTCCTGGTGCACGACGACGAGTTCGCCGAACGGATTTTCGGACTACCGGCCGACCTGCACCGCCTCGACGAGCGGGCCCGGGAGGAACTGATCCGCACCGCCCTGCCCGGCGAGCTGCAACCCCCCGAGCGGGACGGCCGGATCATCGTGCTCACCTCCGGCACCACCGGAGCGCCGAAGGGTGCCCGCCGCCCCATCCCCAGCGGTTTCGGCCCGCTGGTCGCCATCATCGACCGGATTCCGCTGCACGTCCGGGACCGGGTGCTGATCGCCGCCCCGGTCTTCCACACCTGGGGGTACGCGGCCCTTCAGGTCTGCCTCGCGCTGCGGGCCACCATCGTGCTGCACCGCCGCTTCGACCCGGCCACCACCCTGGAGACCCTGGTACGACACCGCTGCCAGGCGCTGTTCGCGGTGCCGGTGATGCTGCAACGCCTGATGGAGGTGCCACCGCCGGAGCACCGGCCGCCGCTGAAGGTGGTGGCGGTGAGCGGATCGGCGCTGCCCGGCGGCCTGCCCTCGGCCTTCATGGACCGCTACGGCGAGGTGCTCTACAACCTGTACGGCTCGACGGAGGCCTCCTGGGCCTCCATCGCGATCCCCGCCGACCTGCGTAAGGCCGCCACCACCGCCGGCCGCCCGCCGCACGGCACCCGACTGGCGATCCTCGACGACACCGACCAGCCGGTCCCGCCAGGCCAGGTGGGACGCATCTTCGTCGGCAACGAGATGCTCTTCGAGGGGTACACCTCCGGGGCTGACCGGGAACGCCGCGACGGCCTGCTGGACACCGGTGACCTGGGTCGACTCGACGCCGAAGGGCTCCTCTTCGTCGACGGCCGGGCCGACGACATGATCGTCTCCGGTGGGGAGAACGTCTTCCCCTCCGAGGTGGAGAACCTGCTGGCCCAACTGCCCCAGGTACGCGAGGCCGCCGTCGTCGGGGTGCCCGACCCGGAGTACGGTCAGCGGCTCGCCGCCTTCCTCGGCCTGCACCCCGGCGAGACCCTGGACGCCGACGCGGTCCGCGAATACGTCCGGCACTATCTCGCCCGGTTCTCCGTGCCCCGCGATGTCGTCTTCGTCAAGTACCTCCCCCGCAACGCCACCGGCAAGGTGCTCACCCGCGAACTACGCGACTACATCAGTTGACCTGCGGCGGCGAGATCAACCCCGTTTCTGCGGAGTGGCGGTATTCGGAACAGCGGGATCCGCCATGCCGCCGTAACGGCGTACGCGCGGTGACGAACACCCCTACTGGCAGCGGCTCGGGGCAGAGTCCGGGGGGTCCCCGATCCGGCTGCCCCCGCCCGCCCGCCAGGCTCGTCCCATGTGGAGCTTCAGACGTACCCTCATCGCCGGTTTCGCCCTCGGCGCCGTGCTGGCCGGCACCGTGCCCACCCCCGCCGGTGCGGTCCCCACCGCGCACCGGGGCTGCCACCTCGGTGCCCTCGATCCCAGCGGGCTGGTGGCAGCGGTCGGCACCATCCCCGACCAGAAACTCACCACCACCAGCGTCCACCTGCGGGTCACCACCCCAGCCGGATGCTTCAACGACACCTTCGGCGTCCGCGACCTGCGGTCCTCGGCACCGGTGCCGCCGTACGCCCGGTTCCGGATCGGCAGCGTGACCAAGGTCTTCACCGCCGTGGTCGTCTACCAGTTGGTGGCGGAGGGCCAACTGGACCTCGACGCGCCGGTACGGCCGTACCTGCCGGACCTGGTCCCAGCCCACTGGCCGGCGATCACCGTGCGGCAGTTGCTCGCCCACACCAGCGGCCTGCCCAGCCCGGTCCTGCCCGACGGGCTCGACTGGCAGCTGGCCCACCGCTACGACCGCTGGACCCCTGAGGAAATCGTCCGGACGGCGCTGGTGAACCCGTCGGAGTACCAGCCCGGCACGGCGCAGCGCTACACCAACATGGGCTACATCCTCGCCGGCATCCTGATTGAGCGGGTGACCGGCATGTCGTACGCGGAGCAGATGCGGCAGCGGATCTTCCGGCCGCTCGGGTTGCGCGACACGTACGCGCCCGGTGCCGCCACCGGCATCCGGGGTCCACACGTCCGGGGCTACCAGAAGGTGATCCGCGACGGGGGTACCGAACTGGTGGACGCCACCCGGTGGAGCCAGACTTTCACGCCCGCCTCCGGTGATCTCATCTCGACCCTCGCCGACCTGGACCGGTTCACCACCGCCCTGTTCGGCGGCCGGTTGCTCGCCCCCGCCCAGCAGCGCGAACTGTTCAGCCACCCGTGGGCCGGCGCGGAACTGAGCAACGGCGGACTCTCCTCGGTACGGCTCCCCGACGGTCGTATCTTCTGGGGCAAATCCGGTGCCCGCTACGGCTACCAGGCGCTCATCGGCGGCATCGGGAACGGCGACCTGCGGGTCGCGTTCGCCGCCACCCCGACCGACGCCAAGGCCGACGGGCAGTCCGCACTCGCTCAGCGGCTTCTCGGTGCCATCCTGTCGCTCACCTGGGCGCCGGTGCCGGGTCAGATGCTCCGGCCCGGCACCGGGCAGTTGTTTGTTAAAAAGGGACCCCTGCTCTACACGAGGCGTTAATAAGGTGCCCTTCCTTTCACAATGGCGGAGGCGATGGCGTTGACGCGGTCGGCGAGCAGGCCCAGGGCGCCCACAGCCCGGTCGACCGGGTCATCACCGGCTCCGCCGAGGGCCCGGGTGCGCTGGAAGGCGCTCTTCACCTCGGCCCAGCGGGCGGCCTGCTCGTCGGTGAGTCGGCCGCGCAGCTCGGCGAGTTTGAGCAGGTTCGCCTCCGCGCCCGCGGCCAGGGTCTGCGCCTCGCCCAGGTAGTGGTCGTCGATCACCGCTTCCAACTCGTCGTCGGTGAGCACCGGAACGACCCGCTCGGCCAGCTTGTTCATGTTCCGGTACGAGCCCTGGAGCTGGAACGGCGGCTCGGTACGGGCATCGTCGGACTGCGCCGCCGAGGCGATGTACGCCTGGTTGTTGGCCAGCACCACCTGCTGCACCCGCAGCAGCTTGCGCAGCACCGAGACGATCTGCTCCAACTCCACCGGCTGGTACGCATGCGACAGCTGATCGGGTCGTACGCTGTCGTCGCCCCGCGCCATCCGGACCAGCAGCTCCAGGTCGGCGCGCTCCCGCCCGGCCAGCGGCGCCAGCACCGGGTTGGCGGTCAGCGAGTTCTCGATGTAGCTGAGCGCGAAGACCTCCTCCCGGCCGGAGAGCACGTCGCCGAGGTTCCACACGTCGGCCCGGTTGGCGAGCATGTCCGGGATCCGGAACCGCTTGCCCGACTCGGTGTACGGGTTACCGGCCATGCACACCGCGAACCGCTTGCCACGCAGGTCGTAGGTGCGGGTCCGGCCGTCCCAGACGCCCTCCATCCGGCGCTGCCCGTCGCACAGGGAGATGAACTTCTGCAACAGCTCCGGGTTGGTGTGCTGGATGTCGTCCAGGTAGAGCAGGACGTTGTTGCCCAGCTCCAGGGCGAAGGAGATCTTCTCCACCTCCTGCCGGGCGGTGGCGTCGGGGGCCTCCGCCGGATCCAGGGAGGTGACCTTCGTACCCAGGGCCGGCCCGTTGACCTTGACGAAGACCAGGCCGAGGCGGCTGGCCACGTACTCCATCAGGGTGGTCTTGCCGTAGCCGGGCGGGGAGATCAGCAGCAGCAGGCCGGACTGGTCGACCCGCTTGCCGTCACCGGTCGCGCCGAGCTGCCGGGCCAGGTTGTCGCCGATCAGCGGCAGGTACACCTCGTCGAGCAGCCGGTTGCGGACGAAGGCGTTCATCACCTTCGGCCGGTACTCCTCCAGCCGCAACCGGTCCCGCTCGGAGTCCACCAGGGCGTTGCGTCGCCGCTGGTAGTCCCGGTACGCCGGGATCAGTTCGGTGCGGAACGCCCGGGTGCGGGCCAGCATCTCGTCGAGGCGTACCGCCAGGGTGGAGCCCTCGATACGGGGGTGGGCCCCGAGCAGTCCGCCGACGGTCTCCGTCATGGCGGCGGTGCTGTTCTCCCGGGGCAGTTCGGTGCCGCACAGCTCGACGGCGACCGCCTCCGGCAGGTCGTAGGAGGACAGGTTGCCGTCGTCGGTGGCGATAAACGCGGTCAGCCAGGCCTGCACCAACTGGTGGCGACCGGCCAGGTCACCGCCGAGGGCCCGCAGGTCCTCGTCGAACTCCCGGGAGGAGCGTGACTGGGTACCGCCCAGGGCCCGCCGGAACCGCTCCAGCATGGTCAGGGCCCCGCTGCCGGTGACGAACCGCACCGGCGGTACGGACAGCTCCTCGAACAGGTACTCCCCGGCCAGGCTCGTCCCGCCCTCCGGTACGGGCAGCCCGGTCTCGCCCAGGAACCCCTCGATCGCGGTGGCCAACTCGGCGCCCAGCCCGTCGGCGGCGTCCTCGCCCTCGGGTCGACCGAACCGCTTGCGGGCCCGGGCCAGCGAGGCGGCCCGCGCCGTCCAGGCCGTTCGGGCCGCCTCCTCGGTGCCGTACCGCCAGAACAGGCAGGCCGCGGCACGGTCGGCGGGTGGGTAGCGCAGCAGTTCCGCCCCGACGTGCAGGCGTAGCAGCACCCGCAGGATCTCGGCGGCGTCATGGTCGTGCACCCCGCGCTCGTACCCCTCGTCGTAGCGGGTCTCGGCGATCCGCCGGACCAGCTCACGAAGGTCGTCACCGTCGACCGCCGCGGTGTGCAGGGCGTCCAGGGTCAGCCCGTCGCGGCCCGCCTCGGCGGCGGACAGGATGGTGGCGGCCAGGTGCTCCGCCCGGTACACCTGCGGCGACTCGGAGACCAGGAGCTGGTCCCAGAACCGCCGGGTCTGCTGGAACTCCTCGTCGCGCACCGGGGCCCGGTAGTCGGTGCCGGTCACCGCCACCGCCATCCGGCCCTCGTGCGGCACCACGGCCACGTCGATGGGCTGGGTGTTCACCGCGAACCGGTGCCGGCCCAGCCGGATGGTCTCGCCACCGTCGGCGTACAGGTCGAGCCGGTCGCGCAGGCCGCGCCCGGCTTCCTGCCGGGCGGCCCGGACCCGGCCGTCCAGCTCCTCGGCCCGTACCGCGTCGCCGAGGGTACGCAGCTCCTCGACCACCGTACGCAGCTTGCCGACCATCGGATCGGCCGCGAAATAGGTGTTGATCTCATCCAGCGAGCCCAGGGTGCCGGCCCGCCGGTGCACACTGACCATGATCCGCTCGGCAGAGGTGACCAGCCGGTCGGCGCGGCGGGACCGCTCGTCCAGCAGGGCCTGCTTGCGGCTGGAGAAGGCCTCGTAGATGTCGGTACGCCGGGTGGCCAGTTCGGCCAGGAAGTCGTCGAACTCGCCGAACCGCGACTCCAACTCCTCCACCCGCAGCAGCAGCCGACCGAGTTGCTCGTCGCAGCGTTCGGCCGTGTCGGCCGCCGCCAGCGCACCGGCCACCGCCTGTCCGAGCAGCGCGAACTCGGCCGCGAAACCGGCCCGCCCCTCCACGGCGGCCAGCTCACGACGGCGCTTGTCGAGCACCGCCCGGGCCCGGTTGACCGCCCCCAGCACCTCGCCGACCCGACCCAGGATGGCGGTACGGACGGTCGCGTCGGCGATGTCCAGCCCACCCACCACGTCGGTGATGGTCTGGAGGCCCTCGGTACGGGCGGCCAACTCCTCGCTGACCGTACCGGCCTCGGCCACCGTGCCGATCTCGGCGGACCGGGCAGCGAGCCGGTCCACCTCCTGCTGGTAGCCGCTGAACGCCTCGTCCCGGCGGAGGAACTCCACCGCCCGACGGCCGGCCACCGCCAGTTCCTCGTCCAGCCGCCCGGCCAGCTCGTCGATCCGGGCATGATCGACGTAGCGCAGCTCGCGCAGGGTCTCCAGGTGCCCCCGGGCCCGCCGCAGGCCACCCAGTTGGGCCACCCAGTCGTCCGCGGTCAACGGCGCCTCGCCCCGGGCCCGGCGGGCCAGCGAGGCGATCTGCTCGGCGCTTGCCTCCACCTCGGCTCGGGCCTGATCGGTGAGGGTACGAACCTTCTCGTGCTCCTCCAGCACGGCGGTGGCGGTCCGCCGCAGTCCGACCAACGGGGTGGCCAGGTCGCCGAGTTCCTCCTCGCCGAGCCAGTGGTAGTGGTCGCTGATCCGGCCACAGGCGGCGATCAGCGCCTCGTACACCTCCGCCGTGGCGGTGCCCTCGATCATCCGGGCCGCCGACAGCGAGTCGGAGATGCCGCGGACCAGGTCCGCGTTGCCGATCCGCTCCAAGGGCCCGGTGCCGGCCGGCTGCGCGGCGGCGTACGCGTCGGAGACGTACGGCGTCTGCCAGATCTGCATCGGGTGGACCCGGGTCGGCTCCTCGGAGACCGCCCGGGACACCACCAGGGTGCCGTCGTCGAACAACGAGAACCCGTGGCACGGGATCGGTGCGGCGACCTCCTTGCGGATCGCGTTGTACGGCAGCAGCAGCGAGCGTCCGTCGTCGCGGGCGTGGAAGACGTAGAGCACGTCCTCGCCGTTCGGCGAGCGCACCACCCGCTCGAATTCCAGGCCGGTGACCTCGGTGTCGAAGGTGCGGGTGACACCGGTGGCCAGGTGGTATCCGCCGGGGAAGATGATGCCGTGGTCCTCGGGCAGCCGTTGGCAGGCCACCCCGATGCCGTCCAGCCGGACGACCTCACGGCTGATCGTGTTGAAGACCAGGTGCCGCCACTGGGTCTCCTTGTACGGCCGCAGCCGCATCAGGATCAACGTACCGACCCGGGCCCAGTGCACGTCGGCGTCGGCCAGGCTCTGCAACGGCTCGTCCACCGGCTCGCTGTAGATGCCCTCGCCGACCTCGGTGTTGTTCTCCACCTTGACGGTCAGGGTGCCACCCACGGTCTCGACGAAGACCTCGCCGCCGATGGAGATGTGCGGGTGCCGGCCGAGGATGTGGTCCTCGCGGGTGGTCTCGATCCACTCGAAGTCGTGGCTGGGCGGGAAGACGTGGTCCCGTTCCCCCCGGCTGTCCAGGTACTCCGGCACCCCGTCGACGCCGACCTGCCAACGCAGCACCCGGATGTCCTCGGTGCGCGGCCCGGTCTGGAACACCGCCAGCAGTCGGCCGTCCACCCGGCGCAGTTGCAGCAGCCGGGCCTGCCGGTAGTAGCGGTACAGCTCGGAGAAGTCGCGGACGAACTGCGGGTGGCGCAGCAGACCGGGCAGTTCCTCGTGACCGGCCTCGTCGAACCGGAAGGCCTCCGTCTCACCGGCCGACTCGCGGACGAACCTGTGCAGGGAGAAGACGTCGTCGATGCTCGTCTCCGGCTTCAGGCCGATGAAGACGTTGTACCCGAACAGCATCAACCCGCCGACGGAGACGATGTCCCGGGGTACGCAGTTGTGCTCGGTACGGATCCGTTCGGTGCTCAGCAGCCGCAACTCCGTGCTGCCGAAGACCTCCAGCCGTCGGGCGTTGAGCGTCTCGGCCCGCCGGGCCAACTCGGCGGCCTGTGCGGCCAGCCGCCTGCGCAGCACCTCGTAACTGCCGTCGTCCAGCCCCGGGGAGCCGGTCGCGCCGTTCGCGTCGACCGTCGGGACGGCCGCCTCCGCTTCGCCTGGTCGGGTCGCCGGGGCCGGGCCGGGGGGGGGGGGGGGGGGGGGCCCCCCCCCCCCCCCCCCCACCCCCACCCCCCCCCCCCCCCCCCGCC
>NZ_JBNCLD010000038.1:0-11892 GCF_049844505.1 Micromonospora sp. DT229
CGACATCATCGCCGCAGCCCTGCACCTGACCCACTTCGAATACAAATACCTACCGGAAAGTCGCTGAGATTACTTCACTGGCCGCCACAGCGGCGCGAGAGAAAATACCCCCCGACCAGCCGTTGTCAATGGGCCACTGTTCCGCCTCCGCTTGTGTTGCAGATGCTGACGCCGATGGAGCTATAACGGCAACCGCAATGAACGCTGCTACTAGCGATCGTCGTAACAAGACTTCCCTTTATGTAGGAGTGCATGCCCCTGTTGGCATTTGCAAAGGTCGAAGTGTAGTGGTTTCCTTGTGTGCGGTCAAGACCTCTGAAAGTCGTTAGCCTCCCCCTTTCGTTTAGTCCATGATTCATCGCCGCTAATCGACTTGGTCGAGGGCTGGCGGGTAGGCGCGGTTTCGGGCAGGGTGATTGCCCGACGCTCAGAGCGTGTTTGAGATGGGGTTGATCAGGTCCAGGTGAAGGTGCGGCGGGCTTGACGTCGTGCCGGTTGACCGCGGGTGATGCGGCGGGTCATGCCAGCGATGGCGGCCCAGCGGATGAGCGCTTCGGACACCTTGGGGTGGCGTTCGTAGTCGCGGGCGAGTCGGCGGCAGGCGGTGAGCCAGGCCAGGGTGCGTTCCACGACCCAGCGGCGCGGGTGCACTGCGAAGCCGCGCTGGTCGGCGGGTTTGCGGACGATCTCCAGGGTGGTGCGCAGGATGTCGCGGGTCCAGTCGACCAGCCGGCCGGTGAAGCCCTGGTCGGCGAAGACGTGTCGAATCGGGGTGACCATGTAGGCGCCGAGCAGGGCGCTCTTGGCGCCGTCGCGGTCCTGCCAGCTCGCGGCGAGGACAGTCACGGTGACCAGCAGGCCCAGGGTGTCGGTGATGATGAACCGCTTGCGGCCGTTGATCTTCTTGCCGGCGTCGTAGCCTCGGCTGTCCCGCCCGACGGTGTCAGCGCCTTTCACGCTCTGGGAGTCGATGATCCCCGCCGACGGCTCCGGGGCGCGGCCCTGCTGCACCCGCGCCTTGACCCGGAGCGTGACCAGGAGTTTCTCCGTCACGCCAGCTTCTTCCCACCGGGTGAAGTACCAGTACACCGTCTGCCACGGCGGCAGGTCAGCGGGCAGGTACCGCCACGGACACCCGGACCGCACCACATACAAGATCGCGTTGACGATCTCCCGTCGCGGGTGCTTCTCCCTGCGGCCGTCCGTGTTCGGCTCCGGCAACAACGGCTCGATCAGCGCCCACTGGGCGTCAGTCAGGTCGGAAGGGTAGCCACGGCGAACAGACACCGCGCCACCCTGCCCGTCCCGCCGGTGGAAGTCATGCCGCCACGCCGTCCACAACAGACCTTCTCAAACACGCTCTAAGCCTGGTGGCGAACGAATTGTCACTGGATCTGACGGCTCTGTATACTATACCCCGGATCACTACCAAACCTTTATTAGCCTCGGTCTTTCGTGAAGCGTTGATCAAGGGCTGTGAGAGGCCTTGTTGATCTTCTTGGGTGACTCGCCGTGGTGTGGGCATGGTGGTGACCCGGCGCGCGGCCCGGTTCCTCCAGGTTTGCTCGTCGGGTCGGGGTATCGGGTTCAGGTGATCGGTCGGGGTAGCGCGGCGAGGCGGTTGAACGCTGCGACGAGGTCGTTGGCCCAGGGCCAGTGCTCGGCGATGCGTAGCCGGGTTTGTCGCGCGGAGCGGGTGAGTCGGGCGGCGACGTGGAGTAGCCGGTAGCGCAGCTTCTTGGGTTCGGCTGCGGCGAGTTCGCCGTCGAGGAGCAGCAGCTGGGTCCATGCGAGCAGGTCGATGCCGGTGAGGGCGATCTCCAGCCAGGCGGCGTTGATGGTGAACAGGCGGGACGGGAATCGGCCGAAGCCGGTGTCCTTGCCGCAGCGGATGCGGTCCTCGACGCGGGCGTGACCGCGGTGGCGGGCTTCCAGGTACTGGACGGTGCCGTGGCCGGGTGGGGTGTCGGTGGCCAGGACCTGGTGCCGCATGCCTTCGATGGTGTCGAACAGGCTCAGTTGCGCGCCGGGGTGTGGCCGCTCGCGGCGCACGATGAACCGGGTCCCGGTCGGGAAGCCGTCTTCGGGAACCAGTCCGGTCAGCTCGGTCACGTGGGCGCCGTCGCGGGGTTCGCCGTCGGTGTCGAGGGCGGGCACCCACGTGGCGTGCTGTTTGGCGTGCAGGATCGCCTGCCGGATCGGTTCGGTGATGGCGACCCCGACCGAGAATGTCGTGTCCACGCCCTGCTTTCGTAGGTCGCGGATGTGTGCGAGGAGTCCTTGGGTGCAGCCGGCCGAGTCGGTGCGGATCAGGATTGGGGTGCCGTGCCGGTGGGCGTCCGGGATCTGGGCCAGGGCGGCGTCGAGGACGGTGATGTGGTCGGCGGTGGTGTTCGACCCAGCCCGGCCCTCCCGCAGCAGGCCGGACAGGGCCTCGCGGGTGTTGTCCAGGAAGCAGAACAACGGATGGTAGCCGAAGGTCTTCTTCCAGGTCGGGGTCGCCGATTCCTTGTCGGAGTGGCACAGCACGATCGAGGCGTCCAGATCGAGGACCAGGCCGGGGACCGGCTGGCCGGCCGCGGTTGTCTGCGGGAGCCCGCTGCGGGCCTCGGCCATCTGGGCCCAGGCCAGCTGACGAGCCCGTGCCCGAGCGTCACGCAACCGACCCAGTGCCTCACCGTCCACGCCGGACAGTAGCCGCCACGCCGTCGGGTCCGACGCGACCGGGCCGAACAAGTCTGCCTGGTCACGCAGCACGGCCAGGTCCGAGATCGCCTCGCCACCGTCGGCGAGCATCACCGCCAGGTCCACCGCCACCCGACCCGGGTCGTGCCGGCCATGCCGCCGCCGCAGGCCGGCGAGGGCGTCGCCGAACGCCTCGGTCAGCCCGGTCACCTCTGCGACATCAGCGAGGAGGCGAGCGCCGGCATGGCCGACCACGCCACGCCCGTCGGCACTCACGATGACCTTCGGGCGCGCTCCGGTAGCCTTCACTCGGTAAGTGCCTTCCGTACGGGCGATCATGGGCCTTCGACAAGCCAGATCATCCCAGATCGGGAGGCACTTCCTCATTTCTGATCATGAACCGCAGGCGACCTTACTGAACAGCCGAGGTTAGGTATTGATGATGCCCAACTTCGACGACTTGTGGACCACCAGCCAACCCCGGATGCACGTGCTGTCGGATTCGACCGATCTTGATTCTTTGCGCAGGTCAGTGCCTGCGTCTGGCGGGGTCGTGGTAGAGCTTGACGGCGGGCTAATGCGTACTGCTAAAGCGTTTTTCGCCGAGTTTTTTCGGGAGTTTCGCTTCCCCGAGTACTTCGGTTGGAACTGGGCGGCATTCGCTGAATGCATTACAGAGCTGCCTGGGTGTCCTGCTCATGCGTACTTGCTGGTAATCGAACAAGCGAACCTGTTGCTAGTGGACAGCCCGGCCGATCGGGAAATCTTCTTTCGGCTGATCAAGGACGTGTCTTCTGAGTGGGCTAATTCGTTTGGGCTGGGTCCAGAGTGGAACGGCGGAGAGGTTCCCTTCAACGTTGCTCTGCTCTGCTCCGATGAAGCGCGAATGCAGCTCGAAGAAGACGCCGGGTGCCGCTGATGAGCGGTAGAGATTTCGTTACGAAAAGTAATTGTAGAACTGCGGGGTGTGCCGAGAGGCGTGGTTGTGCGCCTGAGTTGCTGTCACGGCTGCTGTCAGATAGCGAGCATGTATGCAAATATATCGACTAGATCTATTGACTCGACAGGGCGGGGATGGCTCGGTGGCACGGCGCGTAGCGGCCGTGGCGTCGATCCCCGGAACCTGTGTGTGGTTGACCCGTGATGGGATCGTCACGGCCTTGATCGCCGCGACTGGGAGGCGTCGCTTGGGCTGCCTGCTCCTCGCGTGGGCGCGTGCGCGCGGGCCGGAACGGCTGTAGCGCGTGCGCGCGCGGCCCGGCCGACAGGCCGGGCCGTCTTGATTAGGTGAAGCAATTTTTAGCCCAGCGGCTCCGTCGGTGGCGGGGCTGCTGGGCTACGCCTTGGGGTTGCGTCGCTTCGTCGACCGATCGGCGGCGTGGGCGCTGCTGGTGGTGCCGGCGGCTCGTCCGAGGTTGGCCTCGTAGGCGGCGAGGTCGTCGGCGAGGTCGGTGTGTGCTTGTTGGAGGGTGGCGAGTTCTTCGGTGGCTTGCCAGGCGGCGGCGGTGTCCTTGTTCATGAACGCGTCGACGATCTTGCCGCTGATGCGGTCGCGTTCGAGCAGGTAGAGGGCGAGGCGCCGGTTGAGTGCCGGGTTGTCGCTGATGACCGGGGTCTGGGTGGTCGCGGCGATGGGTCGGCCGTCGGCGTCGGTGCCGATGCGTTCGGGTGCCTGGGGGTGGACGAAGGTGCCCTTGCCGACGACGGCGTAGGTGAGGCCGCGGTGTTGCAGCTCTCGTAGGGCGCGTTGGGCGGTCATGGAGGCGACGCCGTAGGTGTCGGCCATGCTCCGGGCGGTGGGGAGCACGTCGCCGGGGGCGAGTTTGCCGGTGCGGATCTGGTCGACGATGTCGTCGACGACCCGTTGGAACAGGGCGCGTCGGTCGTCGGCGTCGTGCGGCATGTGCTGATCGTAGTCGTCTCGTCCTGATTGAGCTACACAGGCTACCCAAGATTCCTGGGTCAAACCCCTTGACCAGATCACGATTGTCACGTGAAACTTAGGAAGCCTAGTAACCATGCCGTCGGGGTGTGGTGGGGCGAACGAAGGAGAACGCTCGTGTTGGTACTGCCGATTGACGGTGGTAGGGGACTGCTGGTGCTCGCCGGGGCGACACCGCAGTTCAAGGACAAGGAGAACGGGGTTGCCGCCACGGACCGCGCCACGGGTGCGCCGTTGGTGGAGGTGCCCCTGGCGTTGACGGTGGAGGGGGGAACCCCGCAGGTGTTGCGGGTGTCGGTGCCGCAGCCGTCGGTGCCGAAGGACCTCGCGGTCGGCCAGTGGGTGAAGGCGTCCGGGCTGACGTTGGTGGCGGGGGAGAAGAACGGCCGGCCGTGGCAGATCTTCCGCGCGTCGGCGTTGACGGCGGTGAAGCCTGGATGACGATCGATCCGAGTCATTTGAGGTTGCTCACCGTGGTTCCCGCCGTGCTGCTGGGCGCGGCGGCCGTCGTGGTGGTCGCATGGCTGACCGCGCATCTGGTGCGGTATCTGCTGGCTGACGCGGAGATCCGGCCGGCGATGCGTGTTGGCTGGCGGATCCGGTGGACGTGGCGGCGTACCGCCGTGCGGGTGGGCCTAGTGCAGACCGAGCGCGTCCGTCCGCCGTTGTGGTCGTCTCGACCACAGACGATGGTGGTGCGGCGGGACCTGGTGCCGGCGGTCCGGGTGCGGGCGCGGCGGTGGGGTGTCGAGGTCGACGCCTCCACGGTCGGCCGGCTCGGCCTGGTCGAGTTCCAGAACGCCGCCGGGCATCTCGCCGACGCGTGGCGGGTGCCGCAGGTACGGGTAGCGCAGGTCCGTCCCGGTCTGGTCCGGCTGCGGGCGCTGCTGGTCGACCCGCTCACCCAACCGACCGCCTGGGACGGGCAGACCACCACCGCCGATCACGTGCGGACATGGTCGGCGGGTGTTGACGCTGATGGGCAGCCGGTCACCATTCGTTCCTTGGGTGTGTCCGGGGTGGTGGTTGCGGGGCTGGCAGGCTTCGGCAAGACCTCGCTGCTGAACGCCCGGTTCTGCCAGCTTGCGCCCAGTCCGGCGGTGCAGTTCGTGTTGATCGACGGCAAGGGCGGCCCGGACTACGACGACCTGTTCCGCCGGGCGTGGCTTGCGGCGAAGGACGATCCGGAGCCGGTCCGTGATCATCTGGCGCGGGTGCATGAGCTGATGACAGGCCGTCAGCGGTGTATCCGGGCGGTGCTCGGGGTGAAGAACGTGTGGCATCTCGGCCCGTCCGCCTCGTGGCCCCTGGTCGTGGTGGTGATCGATGAGGCGCACACGTTCTTCAACGAGTCCAAGGGCACCGATGCCGAGTCGAAGAAGCGCGATGCGCTGGCGCGGCAGACGGCCCGGCTGGTGGAGGAGTTGGTGCGTAAGGGCCGCAACGTCGGTATCCAGGTGATCCTGGCGACGCAGAAGGCCACCGGGGATGCGATCCCGACGAAGATCCGGGACAACTGCCAGGTCGCGGTCAGTTTCGCGCAGCGCACCAGCGAGGCGGCCACGGCGGTGCTCGGCTCGGACATCACCGGCTTCCCCGATGAGCATCCGCGCCGGTTGCAGGACCCCGCCTACATCGGGGTCGCCTCGATGGTCGCCGAAGGCCGGCCCGGGTTCACGCTGGTCCGCACACCGTACGTCAGTGACGAGGCCGCTGACCGGATCGCGGCGGACACCGCTGGCCTGGTGCGTGACCCGCTGCGGCTGCTCGCCGACGCCGCCAGGGCGACTCCACCTAGCGATGAGGCCAGGGAGGGCGGCGGCTCATTCCGCCAAGAACACCCCGCCGCTCTCCCCGCAAGCAGCCCTCCCATGCGTGGAGAGGAGCTGCGCCGATGATGCCATCCACCCCGCACGGCGTCGACCTCGACGCCCTGGTCCGCATCGCCGCCGCCGAGCAGGTCGAGGGACGGGTCGGTGTGTGCCGGCATCCGATCCGGTTGACCGGGCGTGGTCTGCTGGTCGAGGCCGGCACCGGCCGTGTCCTCGCCGACACCGGCGACCGGCAGACGATCACGGTGCGGTGCCGTAACCGGCGTGCCGCCCGGTGTCCGGCATGTGCGACGCTGTATAAGCTCGACGCCTTCCACCTGATCGCCGCCGGGCTCCGCGACGAGCCCACCACCGTGGCCCGGCCGCGGGTGTTCGTGACGGTGACCGCGCCGTCGTTCGGGCCGGTACACCTCGCCCCAGCACGGGGCGGCGTTCTTCGTCCCTGCCATCCCGACGGATCCGGGTGTGGTCGGTGGCACCTGCCGGACGATCCGCTGATCGGCACCCCCCTCGAACCGGGTGGCTATGACTATCCGGGGCAGGTGCTGTTCAACGCACATGCCGGGATGCTGTGGGCGCGGTTCACCACCGAGGCACGCCGCACGCTCGCGGCTGTGGCGGGCCTGTCCCGGCGTGAGGCGGCATGGCAGGTGCGGATGGCCTTCGCCAAGGTCGCCGAGTTCCAGGCGCGGGGCGTGGTCCACTTCCACGCGATCGTCAGGCTCGACGGACCGGACGGCCTGCCGACCCCGCCGCCGACCTGGGCCACAATCCACCTACTGGAAACCGCGATCCGCCGGGCGGTCCCCGTCGTCGCCGTCGCCACGCCAGCGGTCGTCGGCGGGCGTGTGTTGCGGTGGGGGCTGCAGGTCGACATCCAGCCGCTGCCAGCGGGGGATGTGGTGGTGGCCCGGTACGTGGCGAAGTACGCCACGAAGACCGCCGAGGCCGTCGGCGTCGACGTGCCACCGCTGTTCTGCCCTGCTTGTCGAGGCGACGGCCTACGCCCCGGCGACGACGCTCGGCGCTGGTGCCGGGTCTGCTCGGGCACCGGCCGCCGTCCCGGCGTCAGCCTCGACCGGCTACCCGCGCACGGCCGCGTGTTGGTGGAGACCTGCTGGCGGCTCGGCGGACTGCCTGACCTGCGAGGGCTGCGGCTGCGCCGGTGGGCGCACCAGCTCGGCTACCGGGGCCACGTCACCAGCAAGTCACTGGCCTACTCGACCACCTTCGCCGCGCTGCGCGGTGAGCGGCGCCGGTGGCGGCTGACCCGACACGCCGAAGCTATCGGCGTCGACCCGACCACCGACCTGCTCACCGTCGGGGACTGGCGCTACACCGGCCAACTCGGGGAGGACACGTGACCAGCCCCGACCTGTTGACCGTCACCGACGTGATGGCCCGCCTGCAAGTCGGCCGCCACACCGTCTACGACCTCATCCGCTCACGCCGGCTGCACTCCGTCCGCATCGGCCGCTGCCGCCGCATTCCCGCCCGGTCCCTGGCCGGCTACCTCGACTCACTGACCAAGGAGACCGATCATGGCCGGTAGAAAGGCCAACGGCGAAGGCACCATCTACCAGCGCGCCGACGGTCGATGGTGCGGCGCCGGCTACGTCCTCGCCGCCGACGGCACCCGCAAGCGCATCTACGTCTACGGCGCCACCCGCCGCCAGGCGGCGGACAAGCTCGCCGAAAAGCTGGCCGACTCAAACCGGGGCCTGGTCGTGGCCGCCGACCCGAACCTGACCGTCGGGGAGTACCTGACCGCGTGGTTGACCGGCGTCGCCCGGCACCGGCTCCGCGCCACCACGTACGTCACGTACGACTCCCTGGTCCGCCGGTTCCTGATCCCCGGCCTCGGCGCGCGGAAACTCGGCACGCTGACCGTCCGGGACGTGCGGGCCTTCCTCGACCGCCTTCCGAGTGTGTGCCAGTGCTGCGCGCAGGGCTGGGACGCCAAGCGGAACCCCGACCATCCGGTCAAGGCCCGCCGGCCACGCTGCTGCGCCATCGGCAACTGCTGCCGCAAGCACATCCGCCCCGCCACCGTCCGCTACATCCGGGCAGTCCTGTCGGCCGCCCTTGCCGACGGCGTCCGCGAAGACCTCCTCGGCCGCAACGTCGCCAGCTCGGTACGGCTACCCACACCGCGCAGCGACTTCCAACCGTTCACCGCCGGCGAGGCCCGCCGCTACCTGCTCGCCGCCGCCTACCACCGCCACGGGCCCCTGTTCGAACTGGCGCTACGCACCGGACTCCGGCGAGGTGAACTGCTCGGCCTACGCTGGGACGACATCGACCTCGACGCCGGGCACCTGTACGTGCGGCGCACCCTGGCCCGCACCCGAGGCGGCCCCACCTTCCAACCGGTCAAGACCCACCGCTCCGCACGACGCATCGTCCTACCCCGCGACTGCGTCACCGCACTCAAGCGCTACCGCACCCGGCAGGACATCGACCGGCGCGACGCCGGCGACGACTGGACCGAAACCGGGCTCGTGTTCACCACCAGCACCGGCGGGCCGATGGACCCGGCCGCAGTGCACCGCCACCACCAGGCCATCTGCGAACTCGCCGACGTCCGCTACATCCGCTTCCACGACCTGCGACACACCTGCGCCACGCTGCTCCTCGAACAGGGCGTGGACCTGGTGACGATCAAGGACCTACTCGGCCACGCACAGATCCACACCACCGCCGACATCTACTCCCACGTCCGGCTCCGCCTGCAACGCCACGCCGTCGAATCCATGGACCAGGCGCTGCAACCCGACCAACCCGACGACCACGACATCGACTCCGACGACTGAACGCGACGAGCCGAGAACGTCCCGCTGGGATCACCGCCCCGGCGGGGCGCTCTCGTTACCGTGGCGGCCGTCGGATCGCTCGTATGGCCAGGTAAAGAACCGGCGATACAGGGTCCCCGACGTGGTGGCCGGCATGTCCACGCACGCCTCGACGAAGAACCGCGACAGGTAGAGCATCAGCGACACCCGCGCCCCGGCGAACTCGGCCAACAGTTGACGCTTACGCGACGGGCACGGCCACGCCTGTCCACACCCCGCGCAGATCCAGGCCGGGCGAACCGGCACGTGCATCGAGATCGCTGCCCAACCCTCCGGAGACGTACGTGGTCTACGGTGGGAGGGCCGGGCACGCACCTGGGTATGAAGAATGCCGATCTTCGTAACCGGTCCCGGCCCTCCCGGAACAGCACCAGAGAGGTCCGGACTCGATGCACGTCCCCGCTGGGCCTGCCACCAGGATCAGCGGAAAGAGATGACCATGGAACCACCGCAGGGTCTTCCCCCGTCTACACCCGACACCGCCGACCTCGGCGCCCACCTGCGAGCCGCCCGCGAGGCCGCCGGGCACAGCCTTGCCGGCATGGCCGCGCTCACCCACTTCAGCAAGTCCTACCTCGGCCTCGTCGAAACCGGCCGCCGCCCCGCCACCCCCGACGTCGTCGAACGCTACGAACACGCCCTCGGCGTGCCGATCGGTACCCCAGCAGACCCGGTCCGCCTCACCCACGAATGGCTCATCGGAGACTCACCTGTCCCCCAGCAGCTACGCGCCGGCCGTCGTATCGGCACAGGGCTCATCGAGACGCTGGAATCCCGGGTGATCGAACTTCGGCACCTGGACGACACTGTCGGCAGCCGCACCCTGCTCCCCGTCATCCGTGCCGAACTCGACCAGGCAGAACACCTCGCCCGCACCGCCTCCTACACCGACGTACTCGGCAAGCGGCTGCACACCGTGATCGGTGAACTGGCCCAACTCGCCGGCTGGGTCGCCAGTGACGCCGGCCACTACCGAGACGCCCAACGCCTCTACCTGTCGGGCGTCACCGCCGCCGAAGCAGCCGGCGACCGAGCACTGGGCGCGCAACTTCTCTCCAGCCTCGCCTACCAGATCACCAACGTCGGCAAACGCGAAGACGCCCTCCTCATTGCCCGCTCCGCCGTCACCGGCGCACCCCACGCCACCCCGCTCGTCCGGGCGCTGCTGCTGGAACGTCTCGCCTGGGCCGCCGCCCGCCTCCGCGACACCGACACCACCCGCCGCGCCCTCGACGCCGTCAACGACGCCTACGACCAGCGCACCGACGGCATCGCCGAACCCGAATGGGTCTACTGGCTCAACCGGGCCGAGATCGACGTCATGGCCGCCCGCTGCCTCATCGAACTCGGCCAACCAACCACCGCCGAACCCCTACTCACCCGCGCACTCGCCGCCTACAACCACGACCACGCCCGCGAAGTCGCCCTCTACCAAACCTGGCTCGCCGAAGGCCACGCCAGAGCAGGTGACCTCGACGCCGCCCGTGAGGTCCTCGCCCGCATCGACACCACCGTCATCGACGCCGGGTCCGCGCGCCTCCACCGCCGCGTCGCCGCTGTCGATCGGCTCATCGATCGCCGCGCACAGAAGAAGCCCGCCACCAGCGCCAGGCGACCGACCGAGTAGACCGGCCGACTGCACGCCTCGCGCGCTCAGCCCGGCGTGCGCCCACGTTGCTGTCACGACTGCGGTCAAAATTGCCGACAATCGATGAGCTGTCGGGGGGTGGTTGAGCGAAAGCCCAGCTCCCTGCCAAGATCGACGCCATGACATCGCCGCAGCCGCCGTAGCAACGCCACACGTACTATGTGCTGGCCGGCAACACGCCGGTGCTCGTGCACAACACGGGCGGCTGTCCAACGGGGAACGCGCGATTCTCCGTAGATTCCAACGGGGTCACAACAGATCTCCGGGATTGGCGTGGTGCTCTCAACGATCTTCCGAAGGGGCGTCAAGGGCACGTCAGGACGGTCGGAAGTGAAACTGAGCTCCGCGGCTACTTCGACCAATGGACCCAAGGCGCCCAGCGGATGCCGGCGCGTGGACCAAAGATCCCGGACGTTTATCAGGCCGCGGATGGGACCGTGATCCAATGGCGTGGCGCGTCGCGTTCCGGAGGAGCCACAATCGACGTCTTCCCACCCAACGCAGGAGCCCAGAAGGTTCATGTCCAGTAACGTTGACCAGGCCATTCGCGACCTCTTGGATGAGGGATTGACGGATTGGGTGCCCGTAGACCGGATTATCGATATCGCACGAGATGTTGCCACTGCGAGCGGTTCAGCGGGCGTCGCTGTTGCATCCGACTTGATAACTGCCGTTATCCAACGTGGCCTGATGGTTCCTGGTGATATTGGCTCAGAAGAATTCGAGCGTTGGGAGGGTGGGCTGGACGAACTCGTCGCGAGAGTAATCCAGCAATGCCAGGAATTTGACTGGCTTCCACAGGGGGCCGGCTGTTGGTTCGCTAATACGGCACTTGGCGATCGCATGGCTAAGCTGTAATGAGGTGATCTCAGCAGCGTATAAGGGTTGATTGGTGCGACACGGGCGAAGGTGTCGAGTCGGGCGGCAGTGGAA
>NZ_JBNCLD010000039.1:0-9292 GCF_049844505.1 Micromonospora sp. DT229
CCTTCCATGATGAACATCCTCCCGAGGAGCACACAGCCCCTCTGAGCTGGGATGTCCGTCAAACCGGGTCAGGCCCAACGTGGCGCTGTGGCGGATGGCCTACCTGCTCGACACTGGACGTCCGCAGGAGGCGTCGCAGGCGGCTGCCCGGGTGGCGGTAGGGGAACTTCCCGCCGTGCGGCAGGTGTACTACTGGCTGGACATGACCCGTGCGATGGTGGCGGCTGAGCGGGAGCGAGATGCGGTGCGGATGTTGCTGGCGGCCGAACGGGTCGGTCCGCAGCACACCCGGTCATCGACGGCGGCGCGAGAAGTCGCACGTGGGCTGCTCCGGCGAGGGCTGGTCTCCACGGAACTGCGGGGCCTGTGTGAGCGCATGGGGGTCTCCACCAGTAGTGGCGCGTAAGTGTTCCATCACACACCGTGCCGTCCATAACGTTCCGATCAGGACACGACGGCAGGAAGTAGCCGCTTCGCCGACCGTGTCCGCCGGGTGGCGACGCCAACCCGAGCGCGACACCTGACATCCGCGCTGCCGTCGCCACCCGCCCACCCGCGACGAGGGAGGCGGAACCTGTGGCAATCCGGTCCGAGCTGCGCGACATCCTGCGGTGGCTGCTGCGACGCGCGGACTTACCCCCGCCGCCGGGAACGGGCCAACGCCACCAGGCCGCCGAGCAGGCCGCAGCGCGGCGGAGGCTGCTGGACCAGGCGAAGAGGTCACGGGACACGCACTGGCACCGCGAACCGATCCAGACCACGCCGTACACGCCGACGACGCGTGATCAGCGCACCGGGGACGCGACAGGGAGCCACCGGTGAGCCCAGCGCGGGCAGGTTTTCCTGCCATACCTCCCTCAGGCCACCGGCGCGTCTCGTACGACGAGTACCTGTCGGCTACCGCGTTGACCTTTGCCCGGCGGCATCGGCCGGTGTGGTGTTGGCGGCGGTGGCGGCGGGTCTGTCGGTGCGGAGCCGACCTGCCCTGTCGTGCTCGACATCGCATTCCGATCAATCGTGGTCACTGGCCTGGGGAGGGTGAGCAGTGACCGGTGGGCCGGAACGGATGATCCTCGCCGTACACGTGCGCGGGCTTGATGGGATGTGCGTCGGTTGTCGGGTGTGGTGGGCGCGGCTGGTGCCGTACCCGTGTTGGCAGGTGGAGTGGGCGACGAGCCGGCAGGCTCGCGCGAGCGTTGCCCGGTTCCTGGGCGGTGTGCGGTGACCACCCATGGCCCGGTGGTGCCGATCTGGAGTTGTGGTGGCTGTGGCCTGCCGTGGCCGTGTCCGACGCGGCGGCGTGAGTTGCGTGCGGAGTACGCGGGCGCGCCGGTGTCGCTGGCGCTCTACCTCGGCGTCTGTCTCGTGCAGGCAGCCGAGGACATGCCGTGGGCACCGGCCGGGGCACTGCACCGCCGGTTCATCGGCTGGGCCAGACAGGTGCCGGAAATGCAGGAGCGAAGCGCAGCAATCGGGCCAGGCGAACCAGGCCGGGACGGGTGTCACCGGGCCGGATGACCTCGGATCGAGCCGGACTACCGCCCGACGTCAGAGACGTGCGCGGACGTCTCGGACGAAGCGCCCAGAACTCACAAGCGAGGGATCAACGATGCACGTCGTTGGGGGTACCGTCGACAGGATGGCGGCTGGGTGAGTTCACCTGGCATCTTGAGCTTGGAGCGGCGCTATGGCTTCGTCCGTTGATCCGCGTTTCGGGGCAGCTCTGCGTGAGTTTCGGGAGAGGCGCGGTTTGTCGCTTCGATCCCTGGGGCAGCTCGCGCATCGGAGTAAGAGCCATCTGCACGAGTTGGAGGCAGGGCTCAAGGCTCCGACGGTCGACACGGCGCGCCACCTGGACCGGGTTCTCGATGCGGGGGGTTCGCTCGCGCGCTTGGTCGATGCACCTGTCGACCATGCTGCCGAGGCCGGTGAGCTGCGGGCGAGAGTCGCCGCCAGCGATGTCAGCAGGGACCTGCTCGAACGGATCGAGCAGGGCGTTGACGACCTCGCCAGTGCCTATCCGACGATGGCCCCGGCAGATCTGTTGCCGCTGGTACGGCAGCACCTCGCCTATGTCGGGCGGCTGTTGGATGGGCGGGTCACGCTTGCTCAACAACGACGGTTGTTGGTTGCCGGTGGCTGGTTGGCGGTGCTGCGGGCGACGGTGCATATCGACCTGCGGCAGCGGGCTGCTGCGGCTGCCCACTTGCGAGCTGCTCGTGATCTTGCCGAACATGCTGAGCATGCCGAGATCCAGGCATGGTGTCTCGAAACCCGGGCCTGGGACGTGTTGACTCAAGGCGACTACCGGGCAGCACTCGATCTCTCCGAACAAGCTCAGCGGGTCGCCCCGAAGGGCAGCTCTGCCCGCATTCAGGCGACTGCCCAGGAGGCTCGTGCGTGGGCGCGGATCGGGGACATCGGTGCGACGCGGCGGGCATTGGACCGGGTCGAGCGGCTGACGGCGAATCTGCCCGTTCCCGAGCAAGCCGAGCACCACTATCGGTACGACCCGGCCAAGGCTGCCGCATATACGGCCACGACTCTGGCGTGGGCGGGTGACCCCGGTGCCGAGCAGGTGGCGCGGGCTGTGTTGGCCGATCTGGACCCGTACGGCGATGGGGGAGCGCGGCCCCGCCGGTCCGCGTCGGCCCGTCTCGACCTCGGTCTTGCCCTGGTCGCCGCCGGGCAGCCGGATGAGGCGGTCGCCCTTGGGGCGCAGGCTGTGGCGTCCGGGCGGGTGGTGCCGTCGAACTGGTGGCGGGCTTCGGAACTGCTGACGAAGGTGGAGCAGTCGGGGGCACCAGAGGCCGCGACATTGCGTGATCTGTGCATCGAGTACGCACCCGGCGTTGAGGTTCCCCCGGTAGCTCGGAGGCTTTCGATCATGCTCTGATGGAGCTGAAGGGAGTCATCCGTGGCAGCACCGAAGAAGTACCCCGATGAGCTGCGTGAACGTGCGGTGCGTTTGTATCGGGAGTCGGACCCGAAGCCCGTGATCCGCCAGCTGGCGCGGCAGCTTGGGGTGCATCACGAGGCGTTGCGGAACTGGATCCGCCAGGACGAGGCCGACCGGGGTCAGCGCGACGACCGGCCGACCAGCTCCGAGCTGGAGGAGTTGCGTCGGTTGCGGCGGGAGAACGCCGAGTTGAAGCGGGCCAATGAGATCTTGAAGGCCGCGTCGGCTTTTTTCGCCTCGGAACTCGACCCGACCCGGCGACGGTCGTGACGCTCGTCGACGAGCTGCGCGATCGCTTCGGGGTCGAGCCCGTCCTCCGGGTCCTCAACGTCGCCGTGTCGACCTACTACGGCTGGCTCGCTCAGGCCGCGAACCCGTCCCCGAGGCGACGCGAAGACGCGGAACTCGCGGTGGAGATCGCGGAAATTCACGGCGTCTCCGGTGGCACCTACGGCAGCCCGCGGGTGCACGCCATGCTGCGCCGCCAAGGCCGCCGGGTGGGTCGCAAGCGGGTCGAGCGGTTGATGCGCGACGCCGGCCTGCAAGGGGCGTTCCTGCGTAAGAAGTGGCGCATCCCGTCGACCCGGTCGAACCCGAAGGCGACACCGGCGCCGGATCTGGTCAACCGGCAGTTCACCGCCGCGGCGCCGAACCGGTTGTGGGTCGCTGACGCCACCCGCATCCCCTGCGGTGAAGGCGTGTTCTGGCTGGCCGCGGTGCGGGACGTGTTCTCCAACCGCATCGTGGGCTGGCGGTGCTCCGACCGCTGCGACACCGACCTGATACTCGGCGCCCTGGAATACGGCGTCTGGTCCCGCGACGTCCGTGACGGCCAACTGATCCACCACTCAGACAGGGGCTCGAACTACACGTCTTTTCGCTTCGCCCAACGCCTGGCCGACAACGGCATCCTGCCCTCGATGGGATCGGTCGGCGACAGCTACGACAACGCCCTGATGGAGAACTTCTGGTCGACGTTGAAGATCGAACTGGTCTACCGCAACTCCTGGCGCACCCGCGACGAGGCAGAGAACGCGATCTTCAGCTACATCGACGGCTGGTATAACACCCGCCGCATTCAAAAGGACCTCGGCTGGCGATCCCCAGACGAGTACGAGACCGCCTGGCATGCCCACCAGGCCCGACAGGACGCGACGGCTATCGTTCAGCCTGAGCCCACCGGCGCCAGGTAACCAACCCTCCGGCGAACCGGGGGAACCTCAGTACCCGGACGAACCACAACGCAGGACGAGACAGCCCTAACGGTGTACACACGCCCATCCGCACGACCGCGCACCGTCGGGGCCAACGCGCCATTGCTGTGGGTAGCGCGTTCGGTGCAGCAGACCCCACTGATCTCGGCTAGAACCGAGCGCGCATCATCCGACCGCCCCGGATCGCCGTGCTGCTGGCCCGTAAGGGTGCGGTTGCCGCCGGTGTCGTGGACGGTACGACGATCACCGTCTCCAAGGTCGAGCGCTTCTACGTGCAGGGTCGCACCGCGGCCGGTGGTTCCTCGCAGCAGCGCTACGCGCGTCGCCGTGCGAACCAGGCCCAGGCTGCCGCGTCGCGGGCTGCGGACATCGCCGCGCGGATCGTGCTGCCGTATGCGCCCGGTGTTGTCGCCGGCCCGCGCGAGGCGATCAGTGCCCTGGTCTGTGGCGGCGACCGGTTGATGATCGACGAGGTGCTGACGGACCGGCGTCTGTCGCCACTGGCACTGCTGCGTCACCCACACCTGCTCGAATCCGCCGAGCCCCGTCTGGCCGTCCTGGAGGACGGCGCGGTTACGGCCAGACGGATCCGCATCCATCTGATGCCGTGACCACGATCAGGTCCAGCAGGTTGACGAGCAGGCGACCAGAAAGAGGTGCGACGGCCCCACAGTGCCGGACCTGTGCGCGATGTCCCGTAACCCCGTCCGCTCTGAGATGCTGCGGCCGGTACTGCGCGGCGCCTGGGGAGCGGATACCTGCGATCCGCACGGTGTGCGGGATTGGCACGCCGGCAACCCGGCCCGTGGTCAATGCGGGGTGACTTCTCTGATCATCCAGGACTTGCTCGGCGGAGAGTTGATCCTCGGCGAGGTCCTCGCCGGGGACGCTCAGGTCGGCTACCACTACTGGAATCGAATGGCCGACGGCCGTGAGGTCGACCTGACGGCTGACCAGTTCCAGCCACCGGAAGTCGTTGTCGGCGGTCAGGTCCAGCATCCACTGCCGGTCGGGAATCGGCGTGCCTCCCCCGTGCTGGTGTGCTGGGTGCCGGTCCGGGCCGGACGTTCGCCCACTCAGAGTCCGTGCTTCGCGGCTACCGCAGCGGACTGCGGTAGCCTCCGGGGCCGCCCGTGCTTCAACAAGTCCCGGGCATGCTTGCGGAAGCCCCAGCCTGCTGCGATGTCAGCAGCTTCCCAGTGCAGCCTGTCGGGCACGGACCACGGCAGGCCACCGACCCACCGGTTGACGATGGCCGCCCGCGACCTGGTGGACTCGCACAACGGCAAGGCTTTGCTCACGAGGACGTGTTCGATGTCGTTGACGATGGCGGGCCTCCAGTCGTAAGACGTGAACAGGATGCGCTCGCCGGCGATGACTTCGCAC
Source organism: Micromonospora sp. DT229 (assembly GCF_049844505.1). Taxonomy (NCBI): domain Bacteria; kingdom Bacillati; phylum Actinomycetota; class Actinomycetes; order Micromonosporales; family Micromonosporaceae; genus Micromonospora; species Micromonospora sp. DT229. The sequence goes on from NZ_JBNCLD010000039.1 coordinate 5,560, forward strand.
CCATGCTGGACTTCGATGGACTCGACCACGTCGGTCGTCGTGATCTCGAGGACCTCGACGGTGAGCATGACGCGGGAGTTGAGGACCGTGTCCTCGTCGTTGTGGTAGCCGAGGCCGCTCCGTAGCCGCATTACCTGGACGAGGCGATCATCCGTGACCCGGTAGAAGCCGGGGCCGTGCAGGGCGTTCGGGTTGATGTAGGACTCGTCAGGTTCGACGTGCAGTCGACCGACGAACCCGTGGTCGGCCAGGATGAGGGCCACACCGTCTGCCACTGCGTTCATCAGGGCCGGCTGCAACGGCCGGAGTCGAGGCACCCTCCGGGGATTTCGGTTGATCGCAAGCAGTGCACGGATGGCGGCCGCGTGTACGTCAGGCAGCGAGAGCACACTCCGCACGAAGACGACCTCGCGATCCGCATGCTCCACTGCGTCGATGCCAGGCTGGTCGGCCAAGGCATCCTCAAGTCCGTCGGCGGCAACGTCAGCGTATGACGACACCGTGTCGTCCAGGCCGACGACCGTGTTGTACCCGCCCTCGTCGCCAATCTCCATCTCCCCGACGCCGACGATCCAGCGCAAGTCAGCTACATCGAGCGCTTCGTCGGCGAACCGGGGCACGGGCTGGGCATCGGCGAGCGCATCTGCGACTGGATCGTCACTCGTCGGGGGCAGGCGGAGCGGCTGAGGTCGCCGTCGCGTCAGCAGGACGTTGAACAGCCCTCGAATGATGACACCAACAACGAGGACCAGCCTCGGCACTAGGAGGAGCCTCCACGACAGCCGGGCGTGCACCCCCGCACGATGACGCATCTGGTCATTCTGCGCTAGTCACATTTCGGCCAGGTCGTCCTCAACTTCCAAGCCGGAGCATTACAACGTCTGCACGCTCGGCGGCAGATCCGGACACCTGTAAAGTGCGCTGCTTCGACGTAGTCCAGCTATGCAGCCTCCATGGACCGGGCAGATACCTGCAAGTTCGTCCAGTCTCCCGCCGCCTGCTGGATTAGCTGCTTCAACCGCTCCTTGCCCTCCGTGTTGATGAGATCGAGAAAGCTTTCGCACTTGGTGAGGTCGCGGCCGTTCGTGATGCAGATGACGATGCCGGTCACTTGCATGCCGCGGGCCACGGCGATGAGCTGTTCATCGAAGGGCAGTGGAACTTTCTCCGCTGCTTTGGCCCCAAACACGCGGACGATCTCTGGCGCCTTCAGCTTGACGAGGAGGTAGATGAAGATGTCGCCCACGCGCGCATGCAGCCAGTCCTTGCCATCCAGCGCGATGCGAGCCAAGCGAGCCAGCCACCTGCAGTTGCGCCCGGTCTTGCGGTGGGCGAGCTGCGTCCAGATTTCCTCGCCGGCGTAGTGTGCGGCGCGCTTCTCGATGGCTGCGATGGCGCCGCTGGCGATGGCCACTTCGCAGATCTCGACCGCTTCGGCGATGAGGCGGTCGCGCGTGGCCGGAGCAACCCGTGGTCCTTGGCCCATGGCCGTTTCAGTGCGCTGCCGAGGCACTCGAGGTCGAGCCGAGGGTGGCTGGGCCTTGCGGCGTGCCTTCTTGGCTGGACGGTTGATGTACTCCGACATGCGGCCGCCGGGCGGCACCTCAGGCCGGCCATGGTGGTCGCGACAGCGCTGACCTCGGCGGCTGACGAGACGTTGGCAGGCGCGGCCATCCACGTCCCGTGGCGCACGGCATTTGATCTTCGGTTTCCGTGAGCTGCGGGACATTCACTCACGGTATGCAAGCGGCTGCGCTTCGCAGTAGGCGTATCGGTGTCGGATCATGGATTCGCTTCCGTGAGCCGCGATCACCAGGCGGCAACCCGAGGGCGGCGGTGCGGCGCTGGTTCGCCGGCGTGGACTTCACCGAGCAGGCATTCGACGCGCCACCCGACGAACTGTTCTCAGTGGGCGTGCACCTGTTCCACGGCCGACCTGACAGCCCGCCGCCGAGCGGCCGGATCTTCACCTTTGCACCATAAGGATCATCCGCCGCCGAGGCGGCCGGTAGCGACGGTCAGAGCGGCGACACAGCAGAAGAGTGCGCCGCCGCCGCAGCATCATCGCTGGGGCGTGGAGACCTTGATCGGTGGCTGTCAGCCGTACGGGATGGTGAGGCCCATTCGCGTCATTGCCATCAGGGCCGGAAGCCGCCAGCCATGGGGACTCGTTTCGGGAAGGCTCAAGCCGTGCAGATCGAGCCGACACATCGGCCGCTGCGGTTGCGGAAGCGGTGGACGGGCGGCGGCGGACGGTGCCTCCCTACCTGGGACGGCGACCTCCGGGGGCACAGCCGTCCTCCGTGCTGATGACCGGCTCGACGGGCGCGCGAGCGGACCGTCGAGCGGCATCGTCCGCGAGCGTTCGACCGTCTCTGATTGATGGAGGTACGCCATGACCGATGCACTCATCACCGGTAAGGCTCGCACGCTGCGGGCGTTGCACGATCGATCCGTGCTGGTGCTGCCGAATGCTTGGGATCCGGCCAGCGCGGCTTTGGTGGCCCGGGCCGGCGCGGCCGCTGTGGCGACTACCAGCGGCGGCGTGGCCTGGTCTCTCGGCCGGCCCGACGGGGAGATGCTGACACGGGCGGAAATGATGGCGGCGGTGCGCCGCATCGCGGCGGCCGTTGATGTACCGGTGACTGCCGATGTCGAGGGTGGATACGGTCTCACGCCCCAAGAGGTGGCAGCCACTGTCCGGGCGACGATCGAGTCGGGCGCCGTTGGAGTGAACATCGAGGACTCCGGTGCCGCAGACGGCACGCTGCTGCCCGTCGAGGAGCAGATGCAACGTATCCAGGCCGCACGGAAGGCGGCGGCCAGCGCCGGGGTGCCGGAGTTCGTGATCAACGTACGCACCGACGTCTACCTGCTGCAGATCGGCGAGCCCGCAGGACGGCTTGACGCCGTCCTCGCCCGCGTTGCCGGATACGCCGAGGCCGGTGCCGACTGCCTGTTCGTGCCAGGTCTGCTGAACCTTGACACGCTCGGCGTGCTGACCGCAGCGTCACCGCTGCCGGTCAACGCGATGGCGGGACCGGGCGGACCGACCGTCGCCGAGCTGACCGCTGTCGGGGTTCGCCGGATCAGCGTCGGGACCGCGATTGCCCAGGCAGCGTATGGCGTGGCCGAGCGGGCCGCCCGCGAACTACTGGAGGCGGGCACCTACCACACGCTCGACCAAGCTGTGAGTTACCCGGAGCTCAATGCGCTGTGCACGCCGGCACCCCGGTGACCGATTGAACGTCCGGATCGGTACTCAACCGCTGGTACGCCATGAAGATTGCCCGCGAGTGGAACGTCCCTGCCGGTGGCGTCGGCTACGTGACTCGGTTCGAGGTCCAGCGTGAGTACCTGGACCGTTACGAGGTTCATCAGGTCGGTGGCCGCGACGTGCTGGAGTACTGGATCCCCGCGGAGGAGCTTGCCGACTTCAACGCCCACCTCGTCGGCGCGATCACCGAGGAAGCCGACTATCGCGGCCCTGTAGGCGACCAGGAGTTCACCGCCGCCCACCATGCGCTGGGCCGAGCCCTACCGGCCGCGTGGCGAAAGTACCTGCAAGGTGCGTCGTGGTTCCGGCGAAGCTGAATGACAGGCGGAGCCTATGTTTGGCTCCACACCCCACGCGAGATGGGACACGGGAGCATGGTGGCTCTTCGAACTTGAGCGGGGTTCGCGGCTGAGTCGACCCGGGAGTGAAGGGCTCGCAGCCCGTCGGTGATCATCT
>NZ_JBNCLD010000040.1:0-7114 GCF_049844505.1 Micromonospora sp. DT229
AGCCCGACAATCCCACTACACACGCCGCCTCAACCTCGAACTCCAGCCATGATCCCGAACGGCGGCTGCCGTACTAGCCTCTGGGGTCATGTCCGCCCCTGCGCCGCGTCCGTTGCTGTTCCTTGATGTGGACGGCACCCTCATCCCGTTCGGCACACCCGCGGCGGCTGGGCCGGGCATGTCGCATGGCCGCCCCGTGGCACCGGCTCTACCGGCCGATGCCCATCCCCTGCTGCACAAGGTCAATCCGGAACACGGCCGCCGGCTGGAGGCCCTGCCGTGTGATCTGGTGTGGGCGACGACCTGGATGAGCGACGCGAACGACGTGCTCGCACCGCTGCTCGGGCTACCGTCCCTGCCGGTCGTGGACTGGCCCGACTCCGACGAGGTGGGCGCCCTGCACTGGAAGACCAGCGGGCTGGTCGAGTGGGCGCAGGGACGCCCCTTCGTCTGGGTCGACGACGAGATCTCCCACGCCGATCAGCAGTGGGTATCGACTCATCACCCCGGCCCGGCCCTGCTGCATCGGGTCGATCCCGTCAAGGACTGACCGAGTGCGACTTCACTGCCATCGAGAGCTGGCTTATGCAGGCGCGGTAGGGCGAGCTCCATGCGGCGGTGGCAACCCGGCCGGTCTGCTCTACGGGGACGGTACGTTCGGAAGCAGGTCGTCGTCGCGTCCGGTCTGGGGTAGCCCGGCAGCAGCTGCGATGATCTCGACTGCCTCGTCCAGTCCGGTGGTCTCGGGTAGGACGAGTTCGTCGGGCCAGCCCAGGACGTCGTGGGCGGCGTACCAGCCGCTCATGTGCTCGGCGGTGAACTCTCTGACCTGCGGGCGGGTGAGGTGCCGTCGCAGAGTCTCGGCCAGGGACACGTCGAGGTAGCAGAACAGCGACCGGCCACGGTGATCGTCCCGCAGGGCGGTCACCGTGCTGCGGTAGCGGCTGGTGTGCATGATGCCGTCCAGCACTACGTGGTAGCCGTGGTCCAGCGCAAACCGAACGGTCTGCGCGATCAGCGCAGGCGCGATGCCGCCGGGCAGGTCCCGTTCGCGCAGTAGGATGCGGCGTAGGTAGTCCTGCTCGACCAGGGCGCAGCCCCGGCCGTGCCGGCGTCGCAGCTCGCGGGCGATGCTGCTCTTGCCCGAGCCGGAGTTGCCCCGGATGCAGACGAGGATCCGGGCTGCCGGTGGGTTCAGCGGGCACGATGCCTCCTCTGCTTCAGTCGTTGCGGACGGTGAGGTCGAGGGCGGCGACGGCCAGCTGGGTGAGGTCGGGAAGTTGGTCCTCGCCGAGGGTGACGCCGCGCAGGTTGTCCAGCGGCGTCTTGACGCCCTGGAGCCGGCTGCCCCGCAGGTCGGCACCGTCGAGGTGGCAGGAATCCAGTTCCAGGCCGGCGAGGTCACACGACCGTAGTGCGATGCGCGGCAGTCGGCAGGACGACCACGCGCCGTTGGTGAGGGTGCAGCCGGTGAAGGCGACCGAGCCGGCTGCGGTGACGCGGTGGAGGGCGGCGTAGTCAAAGCGGCAGCCGTCGAACAGCACGTCTTTGAGGCGTACGTCGGTGAGTCTGGTGCCGGTGAACCGGGAGCCGGTGATCGTGCACCGTTCGATGGTGATCCCGGTCAGGGTCGCGCCGGAGAAGTCGGTGCGGGTGATCTCGCAGCCGTAGAGGCTGCCGGCTTCCCAGGTGCTCCCGCTCAGGTCCACGCTGGTGATCAGGCTGCTGCGGATGCTGGCGTCCTCAAGGTGCGAGCCGTGCCACGCGGCGCCCTCGACGAGGGCCTCGGTGAGGCCGCCGTCCAGGTCCGTCGTGGTGTCGAGGTCGTCTGGTTCGAGGTCCGGCAGCAGGATCTTCACGTCGCCGATCGTGGTGGTGCGCATGTGTCCTCAACCTGTGTAGGCGCGGGCTGGGCACGCCACCCCACGCGTCCCGTGGTGGTGGTGGTGGCTACTTCTTCTTGTTCCAGTTGTCCCAGCCGGGTCGACTGTCGAACTTACCCTTGTTGTCCCAGGTAGGACGGTTGTCGAACTTCGCCGCGTCGATCGACGCTACCGACCGCTGGGGGTCGACGCCGAGGCGGGCGAGTTGCTCGGGTGCGGCGTTGATGAGGGTCGCGAGGGCGTTGGTCATGGTGCTCCTCCCTGAGGGGTGAGGTGGTCCGCGGCGGCGCGGACGAGGGCCTGTCGGGTGGTTCGGCAGTAGGTCGTCTCCCGGGCGGTGAACGTCGCGTGCTCGAAGTAGCGGTTGCCGGCCTGAGCGCCACGGCAGAAGTCGTAGAAGGCGCAGTAGTCGGCGCAGTCGTTGAGGGCTGTTACGAACTCGGCGACGTAGTCCAGGTCGCCGGCGCGGGCGAGCATGGCGGTGATCGGCTGGTGGAGGACGTTGCCTGCGATGAAGTCGCCGTATCGCGGCTCGGTGATACCGAGCAGCTCCGGTGACAGCAGGACCACCTGCCCATCCCACGAGACGGTCGGGATCGGCTCGTACGGGGCGTGGGCGACGTGTCCGGCGCGGGTGGCGGCAAGGTGGTCGGCCAGCCGGTCCACGTCGCGGATCCGCAGCGGGCTGCCGCCGACGCGACGTGCGATGAGGTGCTGCCAAAACCGGTACGCGGCATCCTCGGACACCGGTGCCCGGTCGGCGCCCTCCTGCTCTTCGATGTTGAAGCCCACCGACTCACAGCCGGGCAGGCCGGTGAAGAAGTCGACGAGGGATTCCGCGTAGTCGATGGTTTCCGGTGTGACCACACAGATCACCGAGTAACTCAGCCCGGCGTCAGCCAGGGTCTGCATGCCGCGCAGGGTTCGGGCGACGGTCGGCTTGCCGGCCCGGTCGAGGCGGTTCCGGTTCAACGCGCCCGGTCCGTCGATGCTGACCCCGACCTCGAACCCGTAAGCGGTGAACAGCTCGCACCACTGACGGTTGATCAACGTCGCGTTCGTCTGGACCTCGTGACGCACCATTCCCGCGCGCCGCAGCTCCTCGAACGGGGCCAGTAGATCCCGGAACCGCCCGATGGGTGTGGCGGTGGGTTCGCCCCCGTGCCACACGACGCCCACCGGATGACTGCTGTTCTGCTGGGCGATCGACTCGGCGCAGGCATGCGCGACCGCGCCGCTCATCACGCGAAGGGATCTCCGGTCGGGCAGGTAGCAGTAGGCGCAGTCGAGGTTGCAGAAGCTCGTCGGCTGCACAACCAGAGTGTGGAAGCTGCCGGCGACCGCCGGCTGGCCGGTGGCGTTGATGAGGCCGATGCCGTTCACGAGGGGGCCTCCTCGATCCTGAAGTCCGTGGGGGTACTGACGCGGTAGGCGTGGGTATGCCGGGCCGGCCAGCCGAGGAACCGGTCGAACATGTCCCCGGCGCTGCCCGTCACGCTCGGGTTCAGTCGGTGCAAATCGTCGATCGCGTCGTGCAGGCAGCTGGCCAGGTAAAGGAACAGGCTCACCGGCACTTCCCGGTACTCGGCCAGGAGCGCGAGCTTCGCCGCGCCGCAGGGCCACGGCTGCCCGCACCGTCGGCACAGCCACAGCGGGCGCATCGGCAGATGCTCCACCTCGGCTGGCGCGAGCCGGTTGACCGCGAGACGGCGCTGCTGCCCAGTCATCGGCGACCGCCCTCGCGGGCCTGCTGCTCGAACAGCCGACGCCACACGAAGGTGAGCAGCGGCGGATCAGCCGGCCACACCTGCCCCGGCGAGACCGTCCACCTGGGCTCGGGGCGCCGGGAATGGCCGGCCATCGCGTTACGCGAGACGTACACCGTCATGCCGCCACCCCCACCAGGGACGATGAGCGGCGGGCTCGCCGGGGGAAGGGCGAGCCCGCCGCCGCATCACGGCGGCTGGGAGCAGACCGCCGATCACCCACCCACGCAGCCCTCCTGGCGGTACGCAGGCGGGGAAAGCGCCGAGACAGTTCGCTCCCGGAGGGCCGAGCCAGCGGCCCAAGCCGTGGTGTGGTGCGCCGCTCATCGATCCCTCCATCTGCAGCTCCCTGTCAGTCATCCCTCACACCGGCATCGACACGCGCCGGTGATTGGGGCGAACTGAACGTAGGGGCGGCCCGTCCGGAGGACCGGGAAAATCCGTACCGGGTCCGGCGGCCTTCAGCGGGCAGGGTGATGGTGTGCGAGGGATGACGGACGACATGACGATCGGCCAGCGCGTCGCTTTCTACCGGCGTCGACGAGGGCTCTCCCAGGAGGTGCTGGCCGGTCTGGTCGGCAAGACGCAGGAGTGGTTACGCAAGGTCGAGACGAACCGGGCCGACCTGGACCGGCTGTCGGTCATACGCGCGATCGCCAAGGCCCTCGACGTGTCCCTCGGCGACCTGATCGGTGCGCCAAGCCTGTTCGAGTGGTCGGACGACTCAGGACGCGAGACCATCCCGGCCTTGCGGGCCGCGCTTCACGACTATCGTCACCTCGCGCCAGCACTGGCCAGCACGGGAGACGTCGAGGCTCCTCCCTTGCGCGAGATCGAGAACGATGTCGCCGAGATCTGGACCGCCTACCAGCACTCCCGGTACGGCACCCTCGCCCGCCGGCTGCCCTACCTCATCCACGACTGCCTCACCGCCACCGAGGCGTACGACGGGGACGACGGCCAGCGCGCGCACGCCATGACCGCCTACGCCCACCAGCTCGCCGCATTGTTCCTCACCAAGCTCGGCGAAGGTGACCTCGCGTGGACCGCCGCCAGCCGAGGCCTGGCTGCCGCCAACGCCAGCCACGACCACGTCGTCATCGGCTCACTCAGCCGCTCCGCCGCCCACTCGCTCGCCTCCATCGGCGAATACGCCCAAGCCCGCGGCCTCGCCGCCACCGCGGCGCAGTTCCTAGAACCACGCCTCGCCAAGCCCACTCCGCAACTGCTGTCGGTCTACGGCAGCCTGCACCTCGTCTGCGCGCTAGCCGCCGCCAGAGACGACGACCGCGCCTCCGCCGACACCCACATCACCGAGGCCGATGCCGCCGCACAGCGGCTCGGCGCCGATGGCAACCACGTGTGGACCGCGTTCGGGCCGACCAACGTGTCAATCCACAAGACGACCGTGGCCATGGAACTCGGCGACGTGCAACGCGCCATCGCCATCGGCGCCCCACTCGACACCAGCACCGTGCCCGTCGAGCGGCAAGTTCGCCACGCCATCGAAACCGCCCGAGCCCTTGCCCGGTGGAACCGCATCGACGACGCCCTCGCCGCGCTTCTGGACGCCGAGGTCATCGGCCCCGACCAGGTCCGCTACCACCGGCTCTCCCGCGACCTCGTCCGGGACATCCTCACCCGCCCCCGGCCACCCCGACTGGCCGTCGAACTCAGCGACCGGATGGGCGTCCGGTCGGGAGGGCCGCGCTGGTAACTGGACTCAGATCAGCCGGCTCGTGTAGCCGGCCGCCACCAGACGCTCGAACGCCGTCCGCACCTCGTCCGGCATCTCCTGCGGGATCGCGAACCCGCGCTCGGCGTACACCTCGATCCGCTGCGTGTCGCCCACCAGCATGTCCACCACCCGCCGCGGATCGCCGATGCTGCTCACATAGTCGTCCAGCTCGAGCGGGTTCGAAGCGCACACCACATCAACCTCCGGCCACATCAGCCGGCACGTGGCGTAGGCCCGACGCTGCTGGTAGGGCCGAGACATGATCAGCACCGACCGCACCGGAATCTGGTGTTCGGCCAGGAGCTGACGCGAGTACTCCAGGTTCTGGGCGGTGTTCGTCGCACGAGGTTCCACGAGAATCGCTTCCGCAGGTACGCCCTGCTCGATGGCGTACTCGTGGTAGTGCACCGCTTCTCCACGGGGGAACCGCTCGACGGTCGTCGGGGCGTTCGCGCCGGTGAACACGATCCTTGGGAACAGGCCCTCGCGGAACAAGCGCGCCGCGATGACAGCCACTCCCAGGTCGTGGCTGCCCAACCCGATCCCCACGTCGCACGGGCGCAACTCGTGATGCATGTCGTGGTAGCGCCAGAGCGTCTCGACGTCCGCCCGGATCGCGTCGGGAATCACCTCGGCGCGTGCCCCCGCACGCCGGTTCATCACCACCTACCGGAGAGGGCCGTCATCGGGGCCCCCGTCGGACCTGCCCAGGGCCGCCAATCCCGCCCTCGCCACCTCCAGAGGAACGACAGCGGCCACGGGCTCGTCCCGCTCGCTTAGGTAGACAATCTGGCCCTCACGCACGCTCCGCAGTAGTTCAGGTAGCACAGCCGACAGCGGAAGGTCGTCAGGCGTGGCGTAAGTCCGGTCCGCGCTGGGTTCCCTCATGCCGCCAGCGTAGGGGTAGCAGCGCAGCACGACGCCGCTGACTCCAGCACCACGCCGCCGGCCTCGTCACGATCAGGAGGTTTGGGATCGTGACGTGGCGGTCAGGTTCCGACCTCGATGAGACGGTGCCTGCCAGTCTCGCCTGGCACCTGCCACACCTGCTCGTCCGGCCAGTGGCGATACAACAACTGCCGGGTGGTCGTGGCGACAATGTTCCACAGCGGCTCGCAGAGCAAATCGGCCTGTAGTCGTTCCTCCCGCTCGACGTCCCGAGCGATCAGGAGAACCGCCCCGACCGGCACCAGCCGGTCCGCGCGGCGGTAGCCGGCGAGCAGGCCACCCAGCCCTGACGTCGGCCGCTCGTGCTCGGCGACAACGTCGCCGATCGGGCCATGGTCGACGTGTACCAGGAACCGCAGGCACCGCCCCGTCCTGCAGCCAGACGCCGTAGCCGTCGGCCCGCAACTGCGCCAGGTCGTGCTGGCGCAACCACGACGAGGTCTCCATCGTCGCCAGCCACTGGAACAGCTCGCACCGCCCCGGGTTGCGCCGCGACACCTCCACCAGCGGCCGGAAAAGCAGGGCATCCGCCACACCGGAGGACCGCAGACCCAACCGCAACGGAACTGGTTGCCCCGACGCCGTCAAGGCACGCTGGAGCACCTCGGTCCCTTCGGCCGTGACTCCGTACCACCAGGTATGGGTCCGGTCCTCCGGCGAGCGCTCGCGGCGCACCAGTCCCGCCTCGTGCAGCCATACGAGGTCTGGGCCTGACCCGGTTTGACGGACATCCCAGCTCAGAGGGGCTGTGTGCTCCTCGGGAGGATGTTCATCATGGA
>NZ_JBNCLD010000041.1:0-5601 GCF_049844505.1 Micromonospora sp. DT229
CGCGTAACCCCGACCACCAGGGCCTCTAGCGAACGGTCAAACCCAGTTCGGACATAGGCTCCCGAACCACCCTCTGACAACTCGGCGTAAGCAGCAGAATTGGATCATCGGGCAAGCGCCCCTCTCCCCGGCAAGGGCAAACTCTGGGTTCTTGCCATACCCGGACCACCGCGGCGGCACCGATCAGGAAGGACTGAGCGGCAGGCGCGGCCGGCGGCTAGGCCATCCGCGCGCCGCAGGCTGACGCGATTACGGGGGCGGCACCGCTAGGCCCGTGACTAACGATCTTGCGGGAACTGGCGTTAAGCGTCTGGGCTGAGGTCATGGCCAGCCGATGGGTATTCGGCTTCGCGGATGTCGCGTAGTTTGATCGTTCGTGTCTGAGGTGGACGAGCAGCAGGTCGGGGACGGGGACGAGAGGTCGTTTCTGTCGGCGCGGCAGGTCGCGACGTACGGGTGTTTCGACGGGCCGCCGCCGGTGGAGGACTTGGAGCGGTTCTTCTTCCTTGATGACGCTGACCGTGTGTTGCTGGCCAAGCGTCGGGGCGACGGCAACCGGTTGGGGTTCGCGCTGCAGTTGACGACGGTGCGGTATCTGGGCACGTTCCTGGATGACCCGATCGATTTGCCGTCGGTGGTGGTGGACGTGCTGGCTAGCCAGTTGGGAATCGCGGACGCCTCGTGTGTGAAGACGTACGTAGAGCGGGCGAACACGAAGTGGGAGCACCGTCGGGAGATCATCGTTGCCGACGGGTGGCGGGAGTTCGCCGACGTCCGCGAGGACTTGACTGCTTGGATTGATCATCGGGCGTGGACGACGGGTGCGGGCCCGAAGGTGATCTTTCAGGGGGTGCTGGCGTGGTTGCTGGCCCGTCAGGTGCTGCTGCCTGCGGTGCGGGAGTTGGAGCGGCTGGTGGCCCGGGTGGTCCGCTTGTCGCACGTGCGGTTGTGGACGACGCTGGCGGCGATGGTGACCGCTTGGCAGGCCGGTCTGCTGCTGGACTTGGTCGAGGTGCCGCCGGGGCGGCGGGTATCGCCGCTGGAGAGGCTGCGTCAGGGTCCGGTCGACCGCACCGGCAAGGCGATGGCGGGCGCGTTGAGCCGGGTCGCTGAAGTCGCGGATCTCGGCCTTGGGCAGGTGGACCTGGGTGTGGTGCCGCGGCGGCGGGTGGTCGACCTGGCCCGTCGGGGCATGTCGGCGAACGCCACGGACCTGCGCCGGACGAGTCCGTATCCGAAGCGGCTGGCGACGTTGTTGTCGACGGTGGTGTACCTGGAGGCCAAGGCCACCGATGACGCCCTGGAGCTCTTCGATGTGATCATGACGAGCGAGTTGCTGGCGCGTGCCGAGCGTCAGTCCAACGCCGACAAGGCCAAGCGGTACCCGCGGGTGGCCCGTGACGCCTCCAAGCTGGCGGCGGCGGTGGCGGTGCTGCTGGCGTCCGAGGATTGGAGCGAGGACCTGACGGTCGCGCGGTTGTGGGACGCGATCGAGGACGTGGCCTCTCGGGCGGAGTTGCGCGGCGCGGTCGAGCGGGTGCACCAGGTGGTGCCGCCGGGGGTCGATCCGGATGGTGAGTGGCGGACGGCGTTGTTGACCCGCTATCCCCTGGTCCGGCGGTTCATTCGGCTGCTGACCACCACCATCGAGTTCGGGGCCACCACGGACGCCGCGCCCGTGCTGTACGCGCTGACCAGCCTGCCGGACCTGCTCGACGCCGACGCGACCAGGCGGGTGCCGGCCGGTTGTCTGGACGCCCGGAAGGTCGCCATCGAGGTGATCACCCCCGGTTGGCGGAACCTGGTGCTGCGCAAGGACCGGCCGGCGGAGACGGTGGACAAGGTCGCCTACGTGTTCTGTGTGCTCGACCAGTTCCACCAGCGGCTACGCCGCCGTGACATCTTCGCCGCCGCCTCCTCACGCTGGGCCGATCCGAGGGCGCTGCTGCTGTCGGGCGCGGCGTGGCAGGCCCGGCGGGCGGATCTGCTGGACTCTCTTCAGCTTCCCGACGACCCGGCCGACTTGCTGAGCGCGTACTCGGCTGAGCTGGACGGCATGTGGAAGCACATGGCGCGGCGGGTCGAGGCCGGGGACGTGACGGTCGACGGCGAGGGCCGGGTGCGCGTCGCCGCGGTGAAAGCCGTACCCGAACCGGACTCCCTGGGCGAGCTGCGGGAGCGGTGCGAGGCGATGATCCCGGAGGTCGACATCGGGGAGTTGCTGCTGGAGGTGATGGGCTGGCAACCGGGTTTCGCCGCCGCCTACACCCACGTCTCCGGTGGCGCCCGCCTGGACGCCGGCATGGACCGCACCCTCGCGGCGGTGCTCACCGCCCAGGCCCTCAACGTCGGTTGGAAGCCGGTCATCACGGCGGGTAATCCGGCGTTGACCCGCTCGAGGATCAGCCACGTGTACCAGAACTACGTGCGCGCCGACACCCACGCCGTGGCCAACGCGGTGCTGATCAGCGGGCAGGCCGGGATCGGTACAGCGGAGGTGTGGGGTGGCGGGCTGGTCGCCGCCGTTGACGGCACCCGGTTCGTGGTGCCGGTGCGCTCGATCCACGCCCGGCCGAACCCGAAGTACTTCGGCCGCAAACGCGGCGCCACCTACCTCAACATGATCAACGATCAGGGGGTGGGGATCGCGGGCATGGTGTTGTCCGGCACCCCGAAGGACTCCCTGTACGCGGTGGACCTGATGTACCGCCGCGACGGCGGGCCACGCCCGGAGGTGTTCGTCTCCGACACCGGCTCCTATTCCGACATGGTCTTCGGCCTACTCAAGCTTCTCGGCGTGGACTACCGCCCGGAGCTCGCCGGACTACCCGACCAGAAACTGTGGCGGGTCAACCCGAGCGCCGACTACGGACCCCTGAACACCGCGGCACGCGGGAAGATCGACCTGGCGAAGGTCCGCCGGCACTGGCCGGACATCTGCCGAATCGCCGCCTCGGTGCACTCCGGCGCGATCAGCGCCTCCGACGTGATGCGGATGCTGCAGCACGGCGGCAACCCCACCCAACTCGGCGACGCCCTCGCGCACCTCGGCCGGATCTTCAAGACACTGCACGTGCTGTCCTACGCCGACCGGGAGGGCTACCGACGCGACATCAAGCGGATCCGCAACCTCCAGGAGGAACGCCACGGCCTGGCCAAGCACGTCTTCCACGGCCGCAAGGGCGAACTGCGGGAGGCATACCACGCCGGAATGGAAGACCAACTCGGCGCCCTCGGTCTGGTCGTCAACGCGATCACGCTGTGGAACACCGTCTACCTGGACCGGATTCTGGCCACACTGCGCGCCGACGGCTACCAAGTGCGCGATGCCGACGTCGCCCGACTTCACCCCTACTGGTTCAAGCACGTCAACGTCCACGGCCACTACAGCTTCACCCCGCCCGACCTCGACGCCGACGGCCGCCGCGCCCTACGGGACCCCGAGCAACCCGACCCGGACGACGCCTGACACGCCGGGTCGAACGGACGATCAACCATCCGGGATCTCCGCAGGGCGATTACGTCAACCGTCCGGTGTGGCGGCCCCGGCCAGGGCCGCTGGGGAGCGCGGCGAGCCCAGGCGGGTGTGACGGGAAGGTGCTCGTGCCGCTCGGTGCTTCCCGTCGTTGGCCTTTTCGCCTCATGCCCCCACCCCCGTGCATGCGCATGCGCATGCGCAGATGCACGGTGCACGTCGCGGTCATGGTGATGGCACAAACATGCTCACCCCCGGGCTGTACACGACATCAGCACCGCGGGTAAGCGCGATGGCGCCGCCTGCCCTTGGCGTGAGGTTGGCAGCCCCAGCCCGCCGCCTGCGATTGGGAAGGGGCACGGCTGTCACCACCTGCCCCGCGTACGCCCCCATCCGGGTGGTCTCCCGACCGCCGCCGAACGAGGCGGCGGCATCGGCATCACTGGCCGTCCTGGTGGCGCGCGCCGCGCACGGTTCGGCAGGTCGCGAAGAACATCCAACTTTCGCGACGCCGCAACGCCTACCCTGGCCGGGAACCGGCCGGCTTGAGGGGAGGGGGCTGGCATCAGCGAACTCGTCGTCGCCTGCCATCCGCGACACTGGGGCGGCCCGGTCATTGTGTTCATCCGCGTGCGCCAGTTGGCGGTGCTGCCCGAATCGATGCTGCAGATCACCGGGACGCAGCTCAGCCGCGACGGCACACCCTGGGGCGAGATTACCGTGCGCATCCAGCGGCGGGCGCTGGCGGAGGTGATCGACCATCCACCCCGCGCCGCCGCCGCTGTCGACGGGATCGCCGCGCTGGCCTGGTCCCTCGCCGGCCACCCACCCGAGGGCGTGCCATGATGCGCCCGTGGCCGGCACCCCACCCCCCGGGTGCCGGCCACGCCACGCGCCGGCGGCGACCCGGGACGCGGCGGGGAACAACACCCGGGATGCGCCGACAACGCCCCCACACTGTAGGCATCGACCGGCATCACCGCCGGATGGCGCGCCGAAGCTGCCCGCGGTGTCGCCCGCCCAGCCGAGCCTGCGGTGGCCGGGCGCGCCATCCGGTCACTGTTGGCGGCGAGCGCCCGGGCGAGAACACTCAGTAGGGTCCAGGGCGTCGAGGATGCGTCCGGTAACGACCGTTCGCTTGACACCCGGGCACCGGTGATGTTCGCCCAGGTCGCATCTGTAACGGAACCCGTGTCCGCGCCTTCGTAACGCGATCGGGGGTTCGCGATACAGTCACCGCATGCGGATCGGCTACGGACGGGTCTCCACCCGCGACCAGAACCCCAACGCCCAGCACGATGCACTCACCGCGGCCGGCTGCGAGCAGATCTTTGTCGACAAGGCGTCCGGCAAACTCGCCCGCCGCCCCGAACTCGACAAGGCGCTCCTGGTCGCGCACCGGCCCGGGGATCAGCTCGTGGTCACCAAACTCGACCGGCTCGGCCGCTCCCTGGAACACCTCATCGAACTTTCCGCACAGCTGCAGCAGCGCGGCGTCGACCTGGTCGTGCTCGACCAGAAGATCGACACGTCAACCGCAATGGGCCGGATGTTCTTCCAGATCCTCGGCTCCATCGCCGAGTTCGAACACGCCCTCATGTCCGAACGCACCCTCGACGGCCTGGCAGCCGCCCGCGCTCGCGGTCGCACCGGCGGCCAGAAACCCAAGCTCACCCCGCGCCAGGTGAAGATCGCGCGGGAGATGTACGAGGAGACCGGACCCGACGGACGCCGACTGCACACCGTGGAGGAGATCGCCGCTGAGTTCGGCGTCACCCGCCCCACCATCTACCGGCACCTGTCCAAGCTGCCCACCGAGGCCGGCTGAACAGAACGGACACCCACCCCACAGTCCTGCGAGCATCGCGGCTGCTTTCCGTCCACTCGTCCAGCGACTTTGGGGCTTGGTGACACCTACCCAAGCAGCACAAGTCAGCAACGCCTCGCGCGAACCGAAGCCGGATCACCCAGATCAACTTTTGGCCCCTCCTCGCAAGATCGTTATTGACCACCTGTTTGCCCTGGTCAGCGATATCCGTTGATTTTTCCGCTAGTACGGCAGCCGCCGTTTGAGATTTCGCTGATGGGAGCGGGTAGAGGTGGCGCGGCCACCGCGTGATCGTCTG
>NZ_JBNCLD010000042.1:0-5436 GCF_049844505.1 Micromonospora sp. DT229
GGGTATACGTTTGAGGGCCACCCCAGCTGGGGTGGCCCTCAAATCGAAGTGTGTCCGGCGGTGTCCTACTCTCCCACACCCTCCCGAGTGCAGTACCATCGGCGCTGGAGGGCTTAGCTTCCGGGTTCGGAATGTTACCGGGCGTTTCCCCTCCGCCATGACCGCCGTAACCTTATCAACATATCAAACAACACCACACCAACAGAGTGTGTCGGGGTGTTCGTTTGTTTGTCGTGAGTTACACAGTGGACGCGAGCAGAATCTTTGTGAGCAAGTCCTCGGCCTATTAGTACCGGTCAACTGAACCCGTTACCGGGCTTACATTTCCGGCCTATCAACCCAGTCGTCTAGCTGGGGGCCTTACCCACCCGAAGGTGGTGGGATACCTCATCTTGAAGCAGGCTTCCCGCTTAGATGCTTTCAGCGGTTATCCCTTCCGAACGTAGCTAACCAGCCGTGCCCCTGGCGGGACAACTGGCACACCAGAGGTTCGTCCGTCCCGGTCCTCTCGTACTAGGGACAGCCCTTCTCAAGTATCCTACGCGCACGGCGGATAGGGACCGAACTGTCTCACGACGTTCTAAACCCAGCTCGCGTACCGCTTTAATGGGCGAACAGCCCAACCCTTGGGACCTGCTACAGCCCCAGGATGCGACGAGCCGACATCGAGGTGCCAAACCATCCCGTCGATATGGACTCTTGGGGAAGATCAGCCTGTTATCCCCGGGGTACCTTTTATCCGTTGAGCGACACCGCTTCCACTCGCAAGTGCCGGATCACTAGTCCCGACTTTCGTCCCTGCTCGACCCGTCAGTCTCACAGTCAAGCTCCCTTGTGTACTTGCACTCAACACCTGATTGCCAACCAGGCTGAGGGAACCTTTGGGCGCCTCCGTTACCTTTTAGGAGGCAACCGCCCCAGTTAAACTACCCACCAGACACTGTCCCTGAACCGGATAACGGTCCGAAGTTAGATACCCGAATCAACCAGAGTGGTATTTCAAGATTGCCTCCACACATACTGGCGTATGCGCTTCACCGGCTCCCACCTATCCTACACAAGCTAACTCAGATACCAATGTCAAGCTGTAGTAAAGGTCCCGGGGTCTTTCCGTCCTGCCGCGCGTAACGAGCATCTTTACTCGTACTGCAATTTCGCCGGGCCTGTGGTTGAGACAGTGGGGAAGTCGTTACGCCATTCGTGCAGGTCGGAACTTACCCGACAAGGAATTTCGCTACCTTAGGATGGTTATAGTTACCACCGCCGTTTACTGGCGCTTAAGTTCTCCGCTTCGCCCCGAAGAGCTAACAGGTCCCCTTAACGTTCCAGCACCGGGCAGGCGTCAGTCCATATACATCGAATTACTTCTTCGCATGGACCTGTGTTTTTAGTAAACAGTCGCTTCCCCCTGCTCTCTGCGGCCATACAACGCTCCACCCGCGCGGGGCTTCACGTCTCCGGCCCCCCTTCTCCCTAAGTTACGGGGGCAATTTGCCGAGTTCCTTAACCACAGTTCGCCCGATCGCCTCGGTATTCTCTACCTGACCACCTGTGTCGGTTTGGGGTACGGGCCGCTCAGAACTCGCTAGAGGCTTTTCTCGGCAGCATAGGATCACTGACTTCACCTGAATCGGCTCGGCATCACGTCTCAGCCTACATGTGTCACGGATTTGCCTATGACACGGCCTACACGCTTACCCCGGCACAACCACCGGCCGGGCTCAGCTACCTTCCTGCGTCACCCCATCGCTTGACTACTACCCGCCAGGTTCCCACGCTCCCCAACCTCAACCCGAAGGTCTCGACTGGTTTGGGTGGTTAGCACAACGAGGTTCATCAGGGACGCTCTTTCGCGGGTACGGGAATATCAACCCGTTGTCCATCGACTACGCCTCTCGGCCTCGCCTTAGGTCCCGACTCACCCAGGGCGGATTAACCTGGCCCTGGAACCCTTGGTCATCCGGCGGAAGGGTTTCTCACCCTTCTTTCGCTACTCATGCCTGCATTCTCACTCGTGCCGCGTCCACAACTCGATCACTCGGCTGCTTCACCCCCGGCACGACGCTCCCCTACCCATCCACACACCTGCACAAGACTCCGAAAAGCCTCGCGAAGTACACGCGTGAATGCCACAGCTTCGGCGGTGTGCTTGAGCCCCGCTACATTGTCGGCGCGGAACCACTTGACCAGTGAGCTATTACGCACTCTTTAAAGGGTGGCTGCTTCTAAGCCAACCTCCTGGTTGTCTATGCGATCCCACATCCTTTTCCACTTAGCACACGCTTAGGGGCCTTAGCTGGTGATCTGGGCTGTTTCCCTCTCGACTACGAAGCTTATCCCCCGCAGTCTCACTGCCGCGCTCTCACTTACCGGCATTCGGAGTTTGGCTGATTTCGGTAAGCTTGTGGGCCCCCTAGACCATCCAGTGCTCTACCTCCGGCAAGAAACACGCGACGCTGCACCTAAATGCATTTCGGGGAGAACCAGCTATCACGGAGTTTGATTGGCCTTTCACCCCTAACCACAGGTCATCCCCCAACTTTTCAACGTTGGTGGGTTCGGCCCTCCACGCGGTCTTACCCACGCTTCAGCCTGCCCATGGCTAGATCACTCCGCTTCGGGTCTAGAACATGCGACTCAAACGCCCTCTTCAGACTCGCTTTCGCTACGGCTCCCCCACACGGGTTAACCTCGCCACATGCCACTAACTCGCAGGCTCATTCTTCAAAAGGCACGCCGTCACCCCTAAAGGCTCCGACGGATTGTAGGCGAACGGTTTCAGGTACTATTTCACTCCCCTCCCGGGGTACTTTTCACCATTCCCTCACGGTACTCGTCCGCTATCGGTCACCAGGAAGTATTTAGGCTTACCAGGTGGTCCTGGCAGATTCACGGCAGATTTCAGGGGTCCGCCGCTACTCGGGAACACCCACAGAAGACCAGCTGTTTTCACCTACCGGACTCTCACCGTCTACGGTCGGCCTTTCCAGACCATTCAGCTAACAACTGGTTTTATAACTCCTTGAACACGTGTCAGCATGTTCAGCAGGGTCCCACAACCCCGACCACGCAACCCCTGACAGGTATCACACGCAACCGGTTTAGCCTCAATCCGCTTTCGCTCGCCACTACTCACGGAATCACTAAATTGTTTTCTCTTCCTACGGGTACTGAGATGTTTCACTTCCCCGCGTTCCCTCCACACACCCTATGAGTTCAGGTGTAGGTGACATCACATGACTGATGCCGGGTTACCCCATTCGGACACCCTGGGATCACAGCTTGGTTGACAGCTCCCCCAGGCCTATCGCGGCCTCCCACGTCCTTCATCGGCTCCTGGTGCCAAGGCATCCACCGTTCGCCCTTGACAACTTGACCACAAAGATGCTCGCGTCCACTGTGCAATTCTCAACAAACAACCAACCCACAACCCCAAGCCCCACACCAAACCCGACAACCGCCGGCGGTATGCGAGACCAGGCCATGCCTGGCAACCAAAACCCCACCAACCGGTGAGGCAATCGGCTCTGAAACAACAACCACAACGGGTTGTTCCTTCAGGACCCAACAGGGTGTTCATCATCAGCCACCAGCCGCACCAACCCATCCGTTCCCACCACCCCCAAAAGGGCAGCTGTACTAAGAAGAACCTGGCCGTTGCCGGCACCTGACTCGCCAGTGTCTCCGCCATTGAGCACCCCGATCCGACATTCGCAGACCGCGGGCTCCATACCAGCTTTCGCTGAATGGTGCTCCTTAGAAAGGAGGTGATCCAGCCGCACCTTCCGGTACGGCTACCTTGTTACGACTTCGTCCCAATCGCCAGCCCCACCTTCGACGGCTCCCTCCACAAGGGTTGGGCCACCGGCTTCGGGTGTTGCCGACTTTCGTGACGTGACGGGCGGTGTGTACAAGGCCCGGGAACGTATTCACCGCAGCGTTGCTGATCTGCGATTACTAGCGACTCCGACTTCACGGGGTCGAGTTGCAGACCCCGATCCGAACTGAGACCGGCTTTTTGGGATTCGCTCCACCTCACGGTATCGCAGCCCATTGTACCGGCCATTGTAGCATGCGTGAAGCCCTGGACATAAGGGGCATGATGACTTGACGTCATCCCCACCTTCCTCCGAGTTGACCCCGGCAGTCTCCCATGAGTCCCCAACCGAATTGCTGGCAACATGGGACGAGGGTTGCGCTCGTTGCGGGACTTAACCCAACATCTCACGACACGAGCTGACGACAGCCATGCACCACCTGTCACCGGCCCCGAAGGACCCCACATCTCTGCAGGATTTCCGGCGATGTCAAACCCAGGTAAGGTTCTTCGCGTTGCATCGAATTAATCCGCATGCTCCGCCGCTTGTGCGGGCCCCCGTCAATTCCTTTGAGTTTTAGCCTTGCGGCCGTACTCCCCAGGCGGGGCGCTTAATGCGTTAGCTGCGGCACAGAGAACCGGAGAGGCCCCCCACACCTAGCGCCCAACGTTTACAGCGTGGACTACCAGGGTATCTAATCCTGTTCGCTCCCCACGCTTTCGCTCCTCAGCGTCAGTATCGGCCCAGAGACCCGCCTTCGCCACCGGTGTTCCTCCTGATATCTGCGCATTTCACCGCTACACCAGGAATTCCAGTCTCCCCTACCGAACTCTAGCCTGCCCGTATCGACTGCAGACCCGCAGTTGAGCCACGGGATTTCACAGTCGACGCGACAAGCCGCCTACGAGCTCTTTACGCCCAATAAATCCGGACAACGCTCGCGCCCTACGTCTTACCGCGGCTGCTGGCACGTAGTTGGCCGGCGCTTCTTCTGCAGGTACCGTCACTTGCGCTTCGTCCCTGCTGAAAGAGGTTTACAACCCGAAGGCCGTCATCCCTCACGCGGCGTCGCTGCATCAGGCTTCCGCCCATTGTGCAATATTCCCCACTGCTGCCTCCCGTAGGAGTCTGGGCCGTGTCTCAGTCCCAGTGTGGCCGGTCGCCCTCTCAGGCCGGCTACCCGTCGTCGCCTTGGTAGGCCATTACCCCACCAACAAGCTGATAGGCCGCGAGCCCATCCCAAGCCGAAAAACTTTCCACCCACAAACATGCGTCCGCAAGTGAATATTCGGTATTAGCCCCCGTTTCCGAGGGTTATCCCAAAGCCTAGGGCAGGTTGCTCACGTGTTACTCACCCGTTCGCCGCTCGAGTACCCCGAAGGGCCTTTCCGCTCGACTTGCATGTGTTAAGCACGCCGCCAGCGTTCGTCCTGAGCCAGGATCAAACTCTCCAACAAAAACCTGTTGAACAATCCATCCCGACAACAAACAAAATGTTGCCAAAGGAATCCCAAACCGAACCAGAAACCCAAAGATCTCCAGCCGGCACGGGGCATAAACTACTTGGCACTGGCTTATCAAACACCCTGTTGAGTTCTCAAAGAACAACCACACACCA
>NZ_JBNCLD010000043.1:0-5216 GCF_049844505.1 Micromonospora sp. DT229
TCATCGCCGCAGCCCTGCACCTGACCCACTTCGAATACAAATACCTACCGGAAAGTCGCTGAGATTACTTCAATGGCACCGTGACTGGCAACTAGCACCGGTATTGGTTACGCGGAGTGACGAACGCCTGCGTTGGCCTGTGGTCGTCAGTGCAGGTTGCCGTCACGGTTGCCGTCAACCAACACAAAGTATCGACGTTGGCCAACTGCTTGCTTGGGGGAGCCAAGTCCTCGTGTGCTCCTCGGCTGGGATGCCGACGTGGTGCCGGCGAAGGCGGCGTGCGCGCGGGACCGTAGGCCAAGAGCGCGTGCGCGCGGCCCCGGCTTCGGCCGGGGCCGTTCTTGATCCTGTAGAGCAGTTTTGAGCCAGTCGGATCTTGGTCGAGGGCCTTGGTCTGGCTGGCTTACTGCTTCGGTGCGCGGTTGCGGCTGCTGCGGGGACGCTTGGCGGGCGGCGAGGGCTGGTCGCCGTCGCTGGCCCGTTGGAGGGTTTCGGGCTGCTGGGCGAAGTTGCCTCGGCCGGCCTGGTATTTGATCACTTCGTCGATGAGGTCGCTGTTGGCGTCGGCGTGGCGCAGCAGGTCGTGCAGGGCTTCGTTCTTGTCGTCGGCGGTGCGGGCCTGGTGGTAGCGGATGGTAATGGCCTGCTGGTCGGCGAGGTAGGCGGCCACTCTGCGGCGGAGGTCGGGATCGTCGATGGGTTCGCGGAGGACACCACCGCGTAGCAGGTCGAAGGCGTCGGGGTGCACGAAGGTGCCTTTGCCGGCGACGCTGTAGGTGATGCGCCGGTGTTGCAGTTCGCGTAGTGCGCGTTGGGCGGTCATGGAGGCCACGCCGTAGAGGTCGGCCATCTTGCGGGCGGACGGGAGTGGGTCGTTGGGGTTGAGGCGTCCGTCGCGGATCTGGTCGAGGATGTCGTCGACGACCTGCTGGAACAGGGCTCGCTTGTCGTCTGGGTCGTGGGCCATGCGCTGATCGTAGCCGTCACGGGTTGATCAGGCGAGACAGGCGTCACATGACACGCGTGTGCCCAAAACTCTTGACCGCCACAGGTGTCACGTGACACCTTATGTGCACCGGGACGCATGCCGACAGGGGCGTGGGCCGGAGTAGAGGAGAACACAGCATGTTGGTGTTGCCGATTGATGGCAGCCAGGCGCTGCTGGTCTCCCCAGGTTGCCGTCACCGTCGCCGTCAACACCGATAGGTGATGGGGTGAAAATCCCACACGTACTATGTGGTAGCCGGCAACACGCCGGTGCTGGTCCACAACACGAGTGCATGTCCAACGGTCCCGTGGATCACGGGTAAGCTGCCTGCAGCCGAAGACGCCGCGCTGAATAGAACCTTGGCGCAAATCGATGCTGGGACGGTCCCGACTGGGCCTACCGCGAAGAAGTGGGGTACGCAATTTAAGAACTGGGGCCGTAACCTTCCGGGTGCCTCGGGACTCAATTCACCTTACCTTGAGTACAGAGTCGCTCCGCCCCCTGGAACAAGTGGCGCTGGGCCTCTTCGGGTCGTCCGCAATTCGGACACAGGAGCAACGTATTATACCTGGACCCACTACGGTGACTCTGGTAGTCCAGCATTCGTTCGGGTCCGGTGATTTTATGGAGTTCCTGCCAGGTCTGACTGTCGTAGATAGTGTGGCAGTTGGTGACATTATAGAGACGGCAAGGGGTGCTGACCTGGCGGTCTTCGTCATACTGACGGGTGGGCGGGAGGGACGGGAGGCGTTCTTCGATACCGTTCGAGCGACGCTTCCGCTTGATCCACCGCTGCAAAGCTCGCGAAGCTGGGATGCTCTATCCGATTCACTTTGGGAAGGACTCATTCAACTAGACTCGGATGGGATTGTGATTGCGTGGTCGGACGCCGCTGATTTCAAGGACGTCAGTCCGACAGAATATGAAACGGCGCTAGCGGTCCTTGGCGACGTTGTCGAGTCGATCGGCGACTCCGTTGGCACATGTGGGAGGCCAAAGATGGTGAGCGTGTATGTCGGCGGTCGGCGGGGTTCCTGATTTACTCGGGGCGTCGCCCATTCGCACGTAGTCGGTACGCAGCAGGCAAGTAGATGTCCTGGTTCGGAGACCACGTACGGTAGTGGGAGGCTGTCTAACGTTGCCACCGTCTGCTCGGGTTGCCGTCACGGTTGCCGTCAAACGCGCTCGATCAATGCCGATGCATCGATGGATTTGGCCCGGTCGGAAAGGCGATGGAAGCGGGATCCAGTGGCGCGCCGCGTAGCGGTGCGGCGTCGATCCCCGGAACCACCCGCCATGGTCGCATCGCGAGGGGATCGTCGTGGCCGTCGGACGGGTCGTCCGGCCTCGTAACCAGTTGGCCGGCTCGGTGTTGGCTGGGCGCGTGCGCGGGTGAGTATGAGATTGAAGAAACCTTGAGGAAGGCGGGCCCGGTCAGGTTGAAGAATGAGGACGGCTCTTTGCAGAACTCTGCCAAGTTTGAACACAATGGTGTTCGGGTGATCATCAACTATGATCAGCCGTGGAAGAGTACAGCCTATTACAGGGGTAGCTGAGGTGATGCCCGTGACTGCCTTCAATGAGTGGCTGTCGCACCGTGTCAGCGATGCAGATTCATTGTTGTTTAATACAGTCGTTGTTCCGGTCTCGCCCAACATCAGTCTCGGTGCGATGGATTTGCTTCGAGCATGGTGGGAGCACCTGTCAAAGTTTACGGCGGACCTTTCGGTGCCCCCTGGCGACCGCTCGATCTGGGGGGCGCACGACTACATCGCAGCGCTTATTCTTCGGGACCGGCTTGCGGCGGCTATTTCACGTGTCGATCCGACGCGGAGATACCGAATCGAATCAGTCGTCGCAGAGATTGATCAGCTCTTCATGGACTTTACGGAACCTGATAATGATGGTTGCATTGAGCGAGTTGATGGACGGCAAGATTCCAGTCGTGGCTGGTGGTGGAAGAGGGTGCCAGCGCGCGGACCCGTCCGCGCAGAACTCAGAATCCAATACGGGCATGAGACGAATGGCGGCACCGGGTGACTGTAAGAGGGCGTCTGATTCACGTATTTTGTGAGTGATGCCACCTTTAGATGTCTCGCCAGGTTGGGGTGGTTTCGTTGGTGACGCGTTTGGTGGTGAGGTTGTCGATCATCGCGATGCGGATCATGCTGGCGGAGTTGCCGGGTAGGGCTTCGTAGTCGCGGGCCAGCTGGCGGTGCAGCATGATCCAGCCGAGGCTGTTGGGTCGGGCCCGGGCGCGGTGCCTGGATTGGTCCAGGTCCGTTTCCCGGACCCGCCCGCCGAACCCGGCGTGCGACTCTCACCGCACCGGGCTCTCCACGAGGTCATGCCGTTGGGGTGGGTTTGTCGGTGTGGGCTGCCAGGGGTTCGGGATCTTGGTGCCGCGATAGCGGTATCGGGTCACGGGGACCTTCGCCATCTTGAACAACTCGACCCCGTCGAAGGCGATGGGCTGCCACCCTTGCGGGGTGCGCAGCCATCGCTGGATGGCTCTCCAGGTCATGCGGTTGCCATACGTGCGCACGGTGAGGACTGGGGCAGCAGGCCGCCCCAGTGGTGACGGAAACGGCCACGTGCGTCCGCTTCGGTTATCCAGGCTATGCATCCGGCAGCGCCGCCAGGCCGCCAAGCACGGACGTGAGGCTCGCCTCCGCGTTGACCGCGACGCCCGCCGTGGCGTCGAGTGGTAGCAGTGGTAGGACTGCCCAGGAGAAAGTCGCCATTTCGGCTATCAGCGCGTCAAGGTAACCGACATAGGACGGCGGCAGTTCTTCACGCTGCGACAGCCGCGGCAGGATCACGTCCAGCCCTCCTGGCTGCTCCGGCAGCCGGAGTTCTATCGACGTGCACGCTTCGAAGGCTGCGAGGCGATGTACGTGCTGTTCGAGTTGCGCACGGTTCTGGTCGGTGGACGGATAGGGCAGCTGAGGGTCGTTCGGCAAGGGTATGCCGGTCTTGTGATGGGCCAGCGCAGAGCAGATCACCGTCTTGGGGCCACGGTCGACGAGCACAACGTCCTGGGCGAGTCGGGCAGCCGTCGTGATCAACCATTGGATGCGGCGTGTCTTGGCTTCGAGTAGTGCGTGGGCGATCTGACTGCCTGTTGTTGTCCGTACCCAGGGGGCGAAGTCCTCCGGTGCGGAAAGCTCGTTCAGATAGGTCCACAGCGGCGGCGCGTGCGCGACGGTACGCCCGTGTGCGACCAGGGCCGGGGCGAGGTGGGCAATGAGGGTGGACTTGCCGCTGCCGTCGGGACCATCGATGAAGACGATCATGGTCGCTGCTCAGGTGGCCCGGATCGTGGTGGGCTGACTGTGACGGGCGGCTGCGCGATGGTGCAATTCCTCCAACGCTGCAGGCACCTGACTGGCGAGCTGCTCGGCTCGCGTGGAGTCGGCCGCACCGGTACGGCGGTAGGCGTCGTAGTCGTTGAGTATCCGCGCAGCCTCAGAGGGTGGTTCGGTAGCTTTCGTCCGCTGTGGGTTTGGGTCGGCGTGTGAATGTGAGCCGTGGTCGTAACCGGTGGGGGCCCGGCCGCGTTGGGCCGATCATGGGTGAGCGTGCGGCGTATCCGAGCGACCTGACCGATGATCAGTGGGCGGTGGTCGGGCCGTTTTTGCAGGCGTGGAAGGACCAGCATCCGTCGGTGTCGGGGCATCAGGGCCGCTACGAGCTGCGGGAGATCGTGAACGCGATCTTCTACCAGAACCGGACCGGGTGTCAGTGGGCGTACCTGCCGCACGACCTACCGCCGAAGTCCGCCACCTACTACTACTTCGCCCTGTGGCGTGATGACGGCACCGACCAGACGATCCATGATCTGCTGCGCTGCCAGGCGCGGGAGCGGGCCGGCCGTCGGGAGGATCCGACCGCGGTGGTGCTGGACACCCAGTCGATCCGGGCGGCCAACCACATCCCGGCCGCGACGACCGGCAAGGACGCGGCGAAGAAGGTGCCGGGTCGTAAGCGGGGACTCGCGGTCGACGCCCTGGGGTTGATCATCGCGGTGGTGGTCACCGCGGCGTCGGTCACCGACAACGCGATCGGTATCCGGCTGCTGGACAACGTCCGCGCGCACACCCCGACCGTGACCAAGGCGTGGGTCGACGCCGGGTTCAAAGACGACGTGCAGATCCACGGCGCGATCAACGGTATCGACGTCGAGCAGGTCCTTCGGTCCGACACGACGGCCGGGTTCGTGCCGGTG
>NZ_JBNCLD010000044.1:0-4906 GCF_049844505.1 Micromonospora sp. DT229
GTTCGTGGCGGTGGTGGAGTCCGCACTCGACCTGGTCCATCAACCGGCCATCGAGGGGCTCGTCGCCTGAGTCGCGGGGGGGGGGGCCGCACCGGGGGCCCCCCCCGCCACCGGCTTGTGCTGTGATCAGGGCAGATCGCCCGCTTCGGCGATGATCAGGGCTTGGTGCTTCCCGGCCCGGCCCAGTCGGTCCCGCCCGGCCCGGCCCAGTCGGTGCCGTCCTTGCCCTTGCCCGGCACCTCCCCGACGATTCCCTGGGCCTGAAGCTGAGCCAGGGTCGCGGCGTCCACGTCCACCGAGTCACCGGCCGAGTGGGTGACGCCGTTACCGTCGGTCCAGTCGCTGCTCAACATGACGTACACCATGAGGCTGTCCCCCAGATAAACGATCAACGAATCGGCTTCTGAATCTAGCCGTTGCGCCACGCACCGCACTGCTCGGAGGAGTGTCCACAAACCAACAGCCCGGTACCCGACACTCCTCTGGGCAGCGATACTCGGTCCTGCCCCCGGCAATCAGGGCTCACCAGTGGAGGGTGTCATCGCCACTCAGTGTGATCGTTGTGGACGCACCGCCACCGATGGTGACCGCTTCTGCGGTGGTTGCGGAGCGGAGCTGGGTGCCGTCTGCCCACACTGCCTACGCCCGCTGGCGGCGGATGTCGCCTTCTGCACCTCCTGCGGGGCGCCCCGGGCCGGTAGCGGTCGGGCCCCGGCGATCCCCCAGGAGGACCGCCGTCGGGTCAGTGTGCTCTTCGTCGACCTGATCGACTTCACCCCGTACGTCGAACGGGCCGACCCGGAGCTGGTCCGGGGGATGCAGACCGGGTTCTTCTCCGCCGCCCGGCGGGTGGTCGGCCAGTACGGCGGGGTGGTCGAGAAGTACATCGGTGACGCGGTGATGGCCCTGTTCGGGGCGCCGGTGGCCACGGAGACGGACGCGCTGCGGTGCGTACGGGCCGGGTTGGAGCTGCAACGGGTGCTCACCCGCTTCGCCCCCACCGGCACCGACGGGCTGCGCTTCCGGGTCGGGGTGGCCACCGGTGAGGCCCTGGTCGACGTGGCCGCCGCCCGCGACGGCGGACAGGCGATCGTGGCCGGGGACGTGGTCAACACCGCCTCCCGGTTGCAGTCCGTGGCACCGCCGGGCGGGGTGCTGGTCGACGGCGCCACACACGCGCTGACCCGGGACACCATCCGCTACGACGAGCAGCCCCCGGTCACCCTGCGCGGGCGTTCCGCCCCGACGGAGGTGTGGCTGGCCCTGGCCGCGGTACGCCAGCAGCCCGCCGACCGGGAACCGGACGCCACTCCGCTGATCGACCGCGAGCATGAGCTGGGCATGCTGGTCAATGCCCTGCACCGCAGTCTGCGCGACCGCCGCCCTCAGGTGGTCACCGTCTTCGGGCGGGCCGGCATCGGCAAGAGCCGGCTGGTCCGGGAACTGCACCGGCACACCGCCCGGCTGGTGGACGAGCCGCTGACCTGGCGCATCGGGCGCTGCCCGCCGTTCGGGGAGAATGTCACCTTCGCCGCGCTGGCCGACATCGTCAAGGCCGAGGCGGGCATCCTGGACACCGACCCGGCCGGTACGGCCGCCCAGCGGCTGGCCGCGGCCGTGGAGGAGTTGGTCGGCCCGGGCGAGCGGGAGCGGGTGGTCGACGCCCTGCGCCCGCTGGTCGGCCTGGCCGGCACCCCCCTGCCGGCCGAGGAGGCGGAGTCCTGCTGGCGCCGGTTCCTGCTGGCCCTGGCCGCCCGCCGCCCCACCGTGCTGGTCTTCGAGGATCTGCACTGGGCCGACGACGCCATGCTGCGGTTCGTGGAACTGCTCGGTGCGGCGGCCCGGGACGTGCCCCTGCTGCTGCTCTGCACCGCCCGCCCGGAACTGGTCGACCGGGACCCGAGCTGGGCGGGGACGATCACCGGTTCGGTGACCATCACCCTGCCGCCGCTGCGGGACACCGGCATCGCCGCCCTGTACGCCCACATGTTCGGCCAGGCGGCCTTCTCCGCCGACCTGCTCACCCCGCTGGTCGAGGTGGCCGGGGGCAACCCGCTCTACGCCCACGAGTACGTCCGGATGCTGATCGAGCAGGGGGCGCTGCGCCAGTCGGGGCGGGGCTGGTCGCTGGAGAAGCACCTGGACCTGCCGATGCCGGAGAGCGTGCACGCGGTCATCGCCAACCGGATCGACCTGCTCGACGCCAAGGACCGGGCGGTGCTGCTGGCCGCGGCCGTGGTCGGGGTGCAGTTCTGGCCGGGCGCGGTGGCGGCGGCGGTCGGCCAGTCGGTCGAGGCGGTCGAACGGGCCCTGCGCCGGCTGGAGCAGCGGGACTTCGTCCACGAGCAGGGCGCATCCACCATGGCCGGTCAGCCGGAGTACCGGTTCCGGCACGTGCTGGTGCGCGACGTCTGCTACCAGCGGCTGCCGCGTACCGAACGGGTGGCCCGACACGAGCGGACAGCCGACTGGCTGGACACCCTGTCGCAGAGCCGGGACACCGACCTGGCCGAGGTGCTGGCCCACCACCGGTGGGCGGCGCACGAGATCGCCCGGTCACTGGACATGGACACCACCCGGTACGCCGGCCCCGCCCGCGCCGCACTGCACCGGGCGGCCCGCCGGGCGTACGCCCTGCACGGGTTGGACGCCGCCGCCGGGCACGCCGGCCGTGCCCTCGGATTAGCCGACGACTCCGACCCGGTGGGCCGCCTGCAACTGGAACTGCTCAGCACGGAGATCTCGTTCTACCGGGACGGCAACGCCTTTCTGTCCAGCGGCGGGCCGGAGCAGATGCAGACCCTGGCCGACCGGCTGCTGGCCCACGGCGACGAGGCGTGTGCGGCGCGGGCCTGGACCCTGCTGGGCCAGGCGGCGTGGCTGCGCGCCGACCGGCAGGCCGCCCTGGCCTGCCTGGACCACGCCGTACGGTTGTTCGAGCCGCTGCCGGACAGCGCCCAGAAGGCGGACGCCTACGCCGAGTTGGGCCGGTTGCACATGCTCAACTACGAGCGCGACCCGGCGGTGGCGGCGGCGGACACGGCCGCCCAGATCGGCGAGCGACTAGGGCTGACCGAGATCCGCACCAACGCCCGGATCACCGCGGCCACCGCCCGCTACCAGGCCGGCGACCGGTCCGGCCTGGACGAGTTGTACGCCATCGTCGAGTTCAGCCGGGCCCGGCAGTTGCTGGCCCTGCCCCGGGCCACCCAGAACCTCGCGTACGCGGTCCGGGAGGAGGGCGACTGGCTGCGCTCCAACGCCCTGCTCTCGGCCGCGCCGGCCCGGACCGCCAGCGGGCAGACCCTGACCACCAGCTACTCCGGGGAGGCGATGCGGGCCTGGTTCGAGGGAGACTTCGACCGGCTGCTGGCCGCCGCCGAGGCCTTCGTGCACACCCCGACCGGCAGTTGGGACATGCAGGTGCGTGGGCTGCGATCCTGCCTGCTGGTGCTGCGCGGCCAGCCGGTGCCGACCGCCGCCCCGCCGACCGCCCCGGAGACCCGGTCGGCCTCCGGCATCACCCCCCTGGCGGCGGGACAGCCCCCGCCGCCGTACGACGACGTGGCGGCCGCACTGGACACCGCTCGGCGTAGCGGCTTCCACCGGCTGCACTGGACGATGCTGGCGATGGGCGCGCTGTGCCGGGCGGTGCAGGGGCGCACCGACGAGGCCGCCGCCCTGGTCGACGAGCTGGCCGAGGCCTGGACGAAGGTCCCGGCGCTGGCCAGCGGCGAGTGGATCGCCGCAGCCGGTTGGGCGGCCACCCTGGCCGGTCGCAAGTGCGCCGCCCGGGTACGCGCCATGCTGGACCAGGTCGGTCACCGTACCCCCTGGTCGGAGGCGGCGCTGCGGACCGTGACGGCCGCCCTGGCCGGTGCCGACGGCGACCACCGGCACGCCGCCGAGCTGCACCTGGCCGCCGCCGAGATCTACGCCGGCATCCCGGACGTCACCGACCGGATGTTGTCGTTGACCTTCGCGGTACGGGAGCTGACGGCCGGCGACGACCCGACCACGGCCGCTCCCCTGCTGACCGAGCTGCGCGCCTTCGCCCACCGCAACGCCGCCCCGGGTCTGCTCGCCCTGGCCCACCCCCCGGCCCACCCGCCGGCCGGCGCGCAGCCGCTAGCCAGCTGACCGCGCACTGCCCATGGAACTTGACATTGATCGCAACCATGGAGATCAGGATTTCCACGAGGATTACCCCCAGCGAGATCCGGGTCGCCCACAGAGCTGGCAGATACCGCTGAGCAAACAGCCGGGAGACCTTCAATAAATTGAAGGCCTCCCGGCTTCATCGCGCAATGCCTCTTCAGATACGACGACAGTCTCGGCAGGCGTCAGCTGGCCAACTGCCGTGCGTCAAACCATGATTCAGGGCTCGACAATGAAGTCGACCACCGACGGCTTGAGGGCGGAACTTCCTCCATCATCAACGGCAACAACTACGCGGATAGACTCACCGATGTCAGGTAGCGCATACGCCACCACGTTGTACGTGACACCGTCCACCACCTCGGCAGTCCGGCGAGATTCCTCCAACAATGGCTCCAGTTCGCCGAAGCTCATCAGCTGCAATTCAGCCAGACGACCCTCACCAATTCGTTGCGCGACTAAAGAATTCAAGAGTCTCCCCACTTCCCTCTGGTCCGCATCGCTGACGGGGCAGCCACACTACCAGAAAACTGGGACGCGATAGGTTCGATGACTTCCCTTCCTACCCGGCCGCCACACATCAACCTGGAAGTGCTTGCGGTTCCCCATCCGTCCGAAGGGGTGCGGCTTACGGTCGTACCCGACTCGCCACCCCACTTTCTTTCCCTTGTACTGAAGTAATCTCAGCGACTTTCCGGTAGGTATTTGTATTCGAAGTGGGTCAGGTGCAGGGCTGCGGCGATGATGT
>NZ_JBNCLD010000045.1:0-3988 GCF_049844505.1 Micromonospora sp. DT229
CTATTCCCGCAGGTCAACCAGCAAGGTAGCGTGAGATCAACTTATCGACCCTGTCCGTCAAGCCGGGTCAACCCCACTGCCGGTGGCGAGCCCAAGCGTGCGGGCAAGGTCCGCGAGGCTCAGCACGCTGTTATGAGCGTCGAACCACACCAGGGACGTGAACCCGTGGCCCGGCTTCCTCGCCGGCCGGCGCTCGGCAAGCCGATGCGCCACCTCCGTGGCCAGCGCGCTCTTACCGACGCCAATGCTGCCCTCGATGGAAATCAGGTACTCGCCGCGGTCGAGATGCTGCAACGCCTGAGCCACCTCATTGCTGCGGTCGACGAGCTGGGTACGAGACGGCAGCAGCACCTTCGGCGTTCCTGACCGGTTCCTGCCAGCCTCACGGAGACGCACGATCAAAGGCGGCAACCCCAGGACAGCGGCGACCACCGCCAGCAGCCCGGAGATCAGGCCGAGCCACTCGCTCACGCCGGAGGTGAAGCCACCCACAGAACAGACCTCACTCGTACGCCACCATCACGGTCGGTCATCTATCGACCACAGAATGACGATCATCCCCCGCCAGTCTTACGGACGTCCACGTCGGACGCAATGCTTCGAGTGCATCGGCAAAGTGCCAGTGAATTCGGCGCTGCCCACGCCTCGACCGTGCCCTGCATCCAGGGCTCTTTGACCTCCTGGAGCGTCTTGAACAGGGACTTCGTGATGTCTGGGCCGCCTGAACTTTGGCCGCTGGCGAAGTCTCAGGTGCAACCCAGCCCTGCTCGCTCGTCCAGGCGATGCTCGTTTGCGCATGCCGGCCGGCCATCGAGTGCGACTCGAGCAGCACCATCCGAACGGCGACGCATCACGACCTCGGCGCGAACTCCGATGCCACGACGGAAGCCGTTGCAGTAGCTGCGCGCGCGGTGTCTCCGGACACCGGCCCGGCGGACTGTCCGGGAACAAGCATTTCTGGGATCCGCCCGTTGTGGTGAGCCTGCAGGTAGTCCATGGCCTGCTCGACGGTGGGGTCGTGGGCGAACTGCTCCTGGAAGTACTTAAGCCGTTCCCGACAGCTGTCGATGATCTGCGCCCAGGACCGCAGCCAGACCCGCACGGATGCCGCGCCCTGCTGGTACTGCCCTATGCAGCCAGGTGGGCGGTCGCTTGATTGGGCCTTGGCCTTGGCGACCTCGGTCATGTCGGTGGTGACCAGCCAGAAGTCCCATTCGACGCGCACGTCGGCGAACTGCGAATCGGTGACGACGGCGAGGGCGTAGTCCTCGATCTGGTTGATTTCCTTGTGCCCGACGGTGACGTGCGGCGCCTTCAGCTCGACTACGAGGTGCTGATGGCGGTCGTGCTCTCTGCGTGCGCGGGAGAGCATCAGGTCCACGATGCCGACCCGTCCGTCGGGGCGACGCACCGGTACCTGGTTGCGGATCTCTCGGCCAATAGCGTGCAGATGCCGGTCGAGGACCGCGTCGAGGGACCGGTCGCTGACGAGGAGGTTAAAGCGCTCGCCGAAGACCCACACCTCGTTCTCGAGGATCTTGTGGAGTTGGCTGCGCTCTTTGAGGACGCGTCGAACCTCCGGGTCGAAGACCATGTGCTGCAGCGCGGTAAGGAACGTCAGTGTCAATCCCCTGGAAGCGTGGAGGGTTGTTTAAGCTGCCTGAGCCCGGCGGGCTTCGGCGATGAAGTGTTCGTAGTCGATGGGTGACATGCCGTCGCAGGCGCTGTGACGTCTGCGGACGTTGTAGAAGTCGACGATCCAGGTGGCGATCTTGAGTCGGGCCTCGGATCGGGTGCGGAACCGCTGCCGGTGGATGTACTCGACCTTGATGGTGGAGTTGAACGCCTCCGCGGCGGCGTTGTCCAGAGCGCATCCGACCCGGCCCATCGACTGCAGGACACCGAGACGGCGGCAGGCCTTTGCGTAGTCAGCGGCGGTGTACTCGCTGCCGCGGTCGCTGTGGAAGATCACTCCGTCGACCTGGCCGCCGCGGGTCGCGGCGGCCATGCTCAACGTGGCCTGGGTCAGGTCGGCGTCGTGATGCGCGCTCATCGCGTAGCCGAGCAGCCGGCGGGAGTACAGGTCGATCACCGTGGCGAGGTAAAGCTTGCCCTCGTCGGTGACGACCTCGGTGATGTCGCCGCACCACAACACGTCCGGCGCGACGGCCGTGAACTGCCGCCGGACCCGGTCCGGTGCCACCGGGCGTTTGCCCTGCTTGGTGAGGCTGCGTCGGCGCTTGGGGGTGCGTCCGGCCAAGCCCAGCTGCGCCATGCGGGCCGCGACGGTGTTGGCCGACACCTGCCACCCGTCGGCGTGCAGATCGAGGGTGATCCGCGGCGAGCCGTAGGTGCCACCGGAGGCGTCAAACGCCGCCCGGATCGCAGCATCGAGGGCGTCGCGGCGGGTCTGCCGCGCGGTGGGTTGCCGGTCACGCCACTTGTAGAACCACGACTCACTCAGCCCCAGCGCCCGACAGGTCACCGCGTGCGGCACAGCGTGCTCGGTCCTCTGGGCGGCGACGAACCCGGCCACAGTCACTTCGTCGCCTCCTTGACCCACAGGACCACGGATCGCTTGAGCACATCGCGCTCCATCGCCAGCTCGGCGTTCTCCTTACGCAGACGAGCCAGCTCGGCGCGTTCGTCCTCACCGAGACCGCCAGCGGCGGCCTCACCCCGAGCCCGCCGGTCCTGCGCCACCCAGTTCGCCAGGGTGCCGTCGTTGATCCCCAAGTCCCGAGCAACCTGCGCGATCGGCTTGCCCGTCTCCCGCACGATCCGCACGGCGCCCTCGCGGAACTCCCGGTCGAACCGACGTCTCGTCTCAGCCATGACCATCTATCCCCTTAGGTCCGGCCTCCACGCTATCGGGGGAACCTCAGAGTCCAGCCGACCTTCGCCGAGTAGGAAGTCGCCCTGGTGCTCAGGCATGGCTTCCCAAAGCACGTAAGCGGTGAAGGTAAAGCCGGGAGCGCGGATGCCGACGTCGGCGATGTCGACAGTGATCCCGTCGGCGTCGCACAGGTGCAGCTCGCGGTCCGTCTTCATCGACCACTCCACCACCCGCAGCCGGGCGGCTTGCGCCGGCTCGCCGTTGACGGTGAAGGACAGCTCGTACTCGTCCCGGCGCTGGACGGACTTCTCCGGGTCGATCCTCTGCCCGTCGTAGATCACTTCTACGCCCTGGTAGACCGCGAGATATGTCGCCAACTCGGTCGTCAACTGCGCGACGGCCTTATGGGTTTTTAGCTGATCAAGACGCTTGGACTGCCGCCCCCATGCCTCGAAGGTGGTGCCGGTCGGATCGTCGGTCGGCTGCGGCGTGGAGATCTCGAAGTCGTTGCGTGCCGTGGCGCTGGCGCGAATCATTACACGCCGTCGACCGTCGATGCCGTCCGCGACCGTGGCCCACCGGATGTGATCACCAAGGGCGTAGCCCCGCAGGCGACCCTGGCCCGCGCTGCCGTGCAGGAACCGGTTGAGCTGCGGTGTCCGGCGGGTCATCTTCTTCCAGGACCCACCGATGCGTTCGAACGCTGAGTCGCAGCCTTCCGGGGTGATGCCACTGCCATTGTCGATGACGGTGATCTTCTCCACCCCGCCAAGGCCAGAAAGGTCTAGCACCACCTCAACCCGGGTAGCGTCGGCGTCCAGAGCGTTCCACACCAACTCCTTGACCGCCCCGACTGGGTCGTTCTCGCGCGCGAGGCGCTCAACGTGATCCTCGGCCGCTTCAAGATGCACACGACGCATGCGTTTCACACTGTCACATCAACATCACGCCTGGCGACCTTCGACCCGGCAGGGCGGCCCCAGGTTCATGGCGTGGCTTCGCACCCGCGGCTCCTACGACGCCTGGATGATGGTGAATGCGCGTTGCGAGGGGCGCGGCATTCATGGACGACCAGCT
Organism: Micromonospora sp. DT229; assembly: GCF_049844505.1. Lineage (NCBI taxonomy): Bacteria > Bacillati > Actinomycetota > Actinomycetes > Micromonosporales > Micromonosporaceae > Micromonospora > Micromonospora sp. DT229. The sequence continues at coordinate 3,914 of NZ_JBNCLD010000045.1, forward strand.
CAGAGGGTGGTTCGGTAGCTTTCGTCCGCTGTGGGTTTGGGTCGGCGTGTGAATGTGAGCCGTGGTCGTAACCGG
>NZ_JBNCLD010000046.1:0-2453 GCF_049844505.1 Micromonospora sp. DT229
TGCAGGATCAACCGCTCGTCCACAGTAGAAAAGATCTACCAGACCAGGCCGCCCAACCGCCACCCGAGACACGCTCTTAACGCTTCCCGGAAGGAGCACAGTGCCCGCACCCGTGATCGGCGTGCTCGCCCTTCAGGGCGACGTCCGTGAACACCTCACCGCCCTGACCGGCGCGGGCGCGCAAGCCCGTCCGGTGCGCCGAAGCGCGGAACTGGACGCGGTCGACGGCCTGATCATCCCCGGCGGCGAGTCCACCACGATCAGCAAGCTCGTCGACATCTTCGAGCTACGCGAGCCGATCGACAAGCGGATCTCCGACGGGATGCCGGTCTACGGCTCCTGCGCCGGAATGATCATGCTGGCCACCGAGGTCCTGGACGGGCGTCCGGACCAGCGTGGCTTCGAGGGCATCACGATGACCGTCCGACGCAACGCCTTCGGTCGGCAGGTCGACTCCTTCGAGGCACCGGTGGAGATCGCCGGGATCGAGGGTGGCCCGGTGCACGCGGTCTTCATCCGCGCCCCCTGGGTCGAGCGGGTCGGCGAGGGTGTCGAGGTGCTCGGCCGGGTCTCCGACGGCCGGATCGTGGCGGTACGCCAGGGCAACCTGCTGGCCACCTCGTTCCATCCGGAACTCACCGGTGACCTTCGCCTGCACGGTCGCTTCGTGGACCTGGTCCGCGCCCACACCACCCGCTGAGCACCCCTGATCGGTGAATCTTGGACAGTTGTCGTCATTCGCTGACGGCAACTGTCCAAGATTCGGCGGCAGGCCCGGCCACCCATAGGGTGAATAATCGGTTTTGCACCGTATCGGCGGGATCGTGGCGGCGGTACGTGTTACCGGTGCGCGGCGGGTGACGAGCCCCGGGGGTACCTCGGTAGGATTGTCGAGATTCGGCAGGGCCATCTGGCCGCCACGGCTTCCACCAGAGCAGACCGGCACCACCGCGTGCGCCGGTGCGGAGCGGGGCGTGCGCGGTGCGGTCGATGCAGACGGCGGGTAGCAACGGAGGTAACAGATGTCCGGCCACTCAAAGTGGGCGACGACCAAGCACAAGAAGGCGGTCATCGACGCCAAGCGCGGCAAGATGTTCGCCAAGCTGATCAAGAACGTCGAGGTCGCGGCGCGAACCGGCGGTGGCGACCCGGCCGGCAACCCGACCCTCTACGACGCGATCCAGAAGGCCAAGAAGAACTCGGTCCCCAACGACAACATCGACCGCGCGGTCAAGCGCGGCTCCGGCCTGGAGGCCGGCGGCGCCGACTACCAGACGATCATGTACGAGGGGTACGGCCCGAACGGGGTCGCGCTGCTGATCGAGTGCCTGACCGACAACCGCAACCGCGCCGCCACCGAGGTCCGCACCGCCCTTACCCGCAACGGCGGGTCCTTCGCCGACGCCGGTTCGGTGTCGTACATGTTCTCCCGTAAGGGCGTGGTGATCGTGCCGAAGGCCGGCACCAGCGAGGACGACGTGATGCTGGCCGTCCTCGACGCCGGTGCCGAGGAGGTCAACGACCTGGGCGAGGCCTTCGAGGTGGTCTCCGAGCCGGGTGACCTGATCGCGGTCCGCACCGCCTTGCAGGACGCCGGCATCGAGTACGAGTCGGCCGAGTCCTCCCTGATCCCCAGCGTCAACGTGCCGCTGGACGAGGAGGGCGCGCGGAAGGTCTTCAAGCTGATCGACGTGCTGGAGGACTGCGACGACGTGCAGAACGTCTTCGCCAACTTCGACATCTCCGACGAGATCATGGCCGCCGTCGGCTGACGGTCGCTTCGCACCCTGAAAGCCCGACCTTCCGGACCTGCCACCGTCCGGGAGGTCGGTCTTTCAGCGGCCTCACAGCCCCATCAAGGGTCAGTCGAAAACGCCGGCCGGTGGCGGGAACCTGCCCTCCCGGGCGTGGGAGTAGTCGCGCGACTCGGCCACCAGGCCGTCGGCGTCGAAGCGCAGCAGCGTGCAGCCGGAGATGGTCAGCGGCGCATCGTGCGGATAGGTGATCGCCCAGTACTCGACAGTCGCCGTGTCGCCGTCGCTGCGTGGTGCGGCGAACCAGACCTCGGCCGGGCGGGTCTCCTCGGCGAAACACTCCACAAGGTAGGCACGCAGCCCATCGCGCCCCTGATAGGGCCGGAACAGGGAGGCCCAGTGGACCCCGTCGGTCGCCTGCAACATGGCGATGCTCTCGACGTGCTTGGCTGGCCAGCCGTGGGTCCAGGCGTCCGCCCAGCGTCGCGCCGCTTCCCGTACGTCCATGATCATGCTCCTCGGGCGATGGTTTCCGGATTTCTACCACCCGGCTGCGACACACCGGGCCCGGCGAGGCGGTTTCGGGACAGCGCGGGCATCGGCCAGAATCGACCCAACACCGGCTAGTACGGCAGCCGCCGTTTGAGATTTCGCTGATGGGAGCGGGTAGAGGTGGCGCGGCCACCGCGTGATCGTCTG
>NZ_JBNCLD010000047.1:0-1742 GCF_049844505.1 Micromonospora sp. DT229
AGATGATCACCGACGGGCTGCGAGCCCTTCACTCCCGGGTCGACTCAGCCGCGAACCCCGCTCAAGTTCGAAGAGCCGCTAAAGCCCAAACCGCCACAATCATAAGCCCGCACGCCACGCAAACGATGAGAAGTCGCGTAAGTGCCAAAATTGCCAGCGCTATTAGGCTGGCTGTGCCAATTCCCAGAGCAGCGAGGACCAATACCCGCACAGCTCTCAGTGCCGCATTGAGCAATATTCCCGAGATGTAGATGAGAAATGCTGCTACCGATATAGCAACTTCCGTCGGAAGCATCCTGATTTGCGCTACAGCATCCGCGATGATCGGTTCATCCATGACGGATCTCGGAAGAAGCGACATGGCGAGCCAGCCTGTAATCGCCCAGATCAGCCCCACTGCGAATGGAGTGCGAGCGTCCCGCAAGCCTGGCACGATCTGGCTGAGGATGTTCACCGGGCATACCCTATTGCTACGACCCCACGCTCCGTGTCGGGCAAGCGACACTGCTCCACACCGGACGACACCGTGCGGCAACGCAGGCACATCGGTATGAGAACGCGGCTTTGCGTTCTTTGCGAGGGCGAGGACGACCTCACGATCCGCTATAGCGTGCGCAGGGGTCTGACGAGGGAGCTGGCTGACCCGGGCCTGGACGTGGACAGGCGCTTGGCTTCGGGCCTGTCACCCGGTGGCGGACGGTGAAGCACTGTCGGTCGGGGTACCTTTGGTGGCAGCGTGGTCGCTGACTGTCGTGCTGGCTGCCTGCCGGATCTGGTCGTTGTTCGAGAGGGATCGCTTGTGCCTCGCCGAGCTATACCTGCTGACCCGTCGGTGGGCGAGCGTATCCGGGCCCGGCGCGAGTTGCGTGGCTGGAGCATCCGGCATGCCGCGAGTCGCGCGGGTATCTCGCATACGACGTGGTCGCGGATCGAGCGTGGTGTTCAGCGTACGGATCGGTACATGGTGGTTGATCTGGCTGCGGCCCTGGAGTGTTCGGTTTTCGACCTCACCGGGCAGCTGTATACGCCGGCTGATCGGCAGCTTGATGGTGCGCGTATCGACGCCGAGCGGGTGTGGCGGGCGATGATGGCGTATCCGTTCGATGGGCCGCCGGTCGTCGGAGCGGCCACTGTGGAGCAGGTGGACCGGGAGTCGTCGCTGGTGCGGGATCTGTACGGCCGGTGCGACTACGCCGGAGCCCTGCGCCGGCTGGTGGATCTGCTTCCCGCCCTGCACGGGGTGACCGACCGGCGGGCGGCGTACCGGTTGATGGTGCCGGTGTACGGGGTGGCAATGGGTTCGTTGCTGAACGTGGGTTACTCGGCCCATGCCTGGTTGGCGGCGGCGCGTTGTGCGGAGGCTGCGCACCTGCTTGACGACCCGGTTGCGGTGGGGGTGGCGGCGGCGAATCGGGCTCGGGTGTCGGCGTACACCGGCGCGTACGGCCCCGCGCGGGCGTACTGCGATCGGGCCGGAGCGGACCTGGAGGGCAGTGGTGCGGACACCGCGCTGGATGTGCTCGGGTTCCTGCACCTGGCCCGCGCGCATCACCTTGCCGGCATGAAGGATCAGTCTGCCGCCGAGGATCACCTCGACGAGGCGGCGCGGATCGCCGCGCATACCGGGGAGACGACAAGCTGGGACCTGTTGTGGGGGCCGAGCAACGTGGGGTTGACCCGGCTTGACGGACAGGGTCGATAAGTTGATCTCACGCTACCTTGCTGGTTGACCTGCGGGAATA
>NZ_JBNCLD010000048.1:0-1447 GCF_049844505.1 Micromonospora sp. DT229
GGCTCTTCGAACTTGAGCGGGGTTCGCGGCTGAGTCGACCCGGGAGTGAAGGGCTCGCAGCCCGTCGGTGATCATCTGAGTGTCTAGTTCGGATGGTCACAAGTGAAGAGCTGCGAGCATGGTCAACGATACGACCCGGCTGCTGGGCCTGGACGGCCTGGTCGCTGAGCGGGTCGAGTTGGACGTCACCGGTGTTCCGGTGGTGGACCTGTCCACCGGCTGTGAGCAGGCCCGATGCTGCCCGCAGTGCGGACAACGTGCGCTGAAGGTGAAGCAGTGGACCACAACCCGGCCGAGGGACCTGCCAGTTGGAGGCCGGACGGTCCAGCTGCGTTGGCGCAAACGTCGCTGGTACTGCCCGACGCCAGGCTGCCCGCGTAAGTCGTTCACTGAGCAGGTCGCCCAGGTACCCGCCCGGTCGAGGTTGACCGGCCGGCTGCGGCAGGCGGCCGGGGCGGCGGTCGCCGACGCGGGTCGCACGATCGTGCAGGCCGCCCGGGACCACGGCATCTCCTGGCCGGTCGTCGCTGCCGCGTTCAGCGCCCACGCGAGCGCGGTGTTGCCAGCCGAGCCGGAGCCGGTCGCGGTGCTGGGCATCGACGAGGTGCGCCGCGGCAAGCCGCACTGGATCTGGGACGCCCAGGCCGGTTCGTGGACCGTGACGGCGGACCGCTGGCACGTCGGCTTCTGCGATCTGTCCGGTGGCCAGGGGCTTCTCGCGCAGGTCGAAGGCCGTACCACGGCGGCGGTGACCGGTTGGCTGACCGCCCGCCCCCCGGCCTGGCGTGAGCAGGTCCAGGCGGTGGCGATCGACATGTGCACCGTGTTCAAGTCCGCGATCCGGCAGGTACTGCCGCACGCGGTGCTGGTCGTCGATCACTTCCACGTCGTGCAACTGGCCAACCGGGCGGTCACCGAGGTCCGCCGCCGCATGACCCTGACCCAGCGGGGCCGCCGCGGCCGTGCAAGTGATCCGGAATGGCGGATGCGTAACCGGCTGACCCGCTCGGCCGCCCGCATGAGCGGCAAGCACGTCGACCGCCTCGTCGACACCCTCGATGCCCTCCCGGCGGCGATCGGCGCTCCGATCCTGGCCGCATGGAACGCGAAAGAAGACCTGCTCGACCTGCTCGCGGTCGCCCGCACCCAGCCGAACAGGGAACACGTCCACCGGCTGCTGGACCGCTTCTACACCCGCTGCGCCGCCTCTGACCTGCCCGAACTCCACCGACTCGCCACCACCATCGAGACCTGGTGGCCGCAGATCCACGCCTTCCTGACCACCGGAATCACCAACGCCGGCTCCGAAGGCACCAACCGGGTGATCAAAACCATCGCCCGCGACGCCTACGGCTTCCGCAACCCCGAAAACCAACGCCTACGCACCCGCACCGCCACCACCCGACGCCACCGCGGACACCTCAACCCCGCTTAAGTTCGAAGAGCC
>NZ_JBNCLD010000049.1:0-1361 GCF_049844505.1 Micromonospora sp. DT229
CTAGTACGGCAGCCGCCGTTCGGGATCATGGCTGGAGTTCGAGGTTGAGGCGGCGTGTGTAGTGGGATTGTCGGGCTCGGGCTTGATGCCGGCGGCGCCAGCCTGACCAGTGCAAACGATGGGCGAGGTCGCTGACTGGGCGGATGATGTAGGCGTTGATCAGTCGGCGGACTTCGTTGACCGTCAGCTTGATCAGCCCCGCGTCGGCTGGGTCGTGGTGGGCCGCGTCGGCGGTGCAGATCGCCAGGACGGCGAGGGCGGCCAGGGCGAGGGTGGTGAACCGGTGCCAGGAGTCCCAGCGGCGGACCTGGTGCTGGTCCAGGCCGACCTGACTCTTGGCTGCCTGGAAGCTCTCTTCGACGGTCCAGCGGATGCCCGCGACTCGCACGAGCTGGGCGAGGGTGGCTGGCTTCGGGGTCCAGCAGCGGTAAAAGGCGAGCTCACCGGTGGTGGTGTTACGGCGGATCAGGAGGCTGTGCCGGCCGCCGTCGTCGGGATCGGCATCGGTGCACACGTCATCCAGCCAGGCCCAGTCGTAGACGCGGGGACCCTTCGACCCGGCGCCAGCTGAGCGGCGCTGCCACGCCGATGCCGGCAGGTCGGCGGCTACCCGGTCGACACGAACCCGGGTCTTGCCGCCGTCGAGCGGGACCAGATGGCTGCAGGACACCGCGAGGACATAGCCGAGCCGGTGTTCGCGCAGGTGAGCGCGGAAGATGCTGCTGTTGCCGTATGCCTCGTCCGCAGCGGCCCATCCCGCCGGCACGCCGACGTCGATCGCTGCGGTGATCATGTCGGCGGCCAACTCCGACTTGGTGGCGAACCCGATCTCGTCGGGCACGCCGGCGGCCTGGCAGCGCTGCCGGTCGTCGGTCCACGACGCCGGCAGATACACACGACGGTCGATCAGAGTGTGCCCATCCCGGCCGGCGTAGCCCAGGAACACCCCCACCTGGCTGTTCTCGATCCGCCCGGCCGTGCCCGTGTATTGCCGCTGCACCCCGACCGAGTGCACGCCCTTCTTCAAGTCGCCGGTCTCATCAACCACCAGAACCGCGTCCGGCCCACCGAACCGGTCCACGATCACCTGCCGCAGGTCGTCACGGACGGCATCGGCGTCCCACACCGCCCGATACAACAACCTTTGCATCGCGTCCGGCCGGGCATGACCGGCCTGCTCCGCCAACTGCCAACACGTCTTCACCTCAAGATCAGACAGCAATCCCGCCACGAACCCCGCCGCCGCACGACGAGGCTCCACCCGCCCAAACCGGCCCGCGAACGACCCAAGCACCCCGGCCATGACCCGCTCCCACACACCAGGGTTTACGCTGTGGCACGCGGCCACCGCCAGATCCGAA
>NZ_JBNCLD010000050.1:0-1319 GCF_049844505.1 Micromonospora sp. DT229
TGGGGTTGACCCGGCTTGACGGACAGGGTCGATAAGTTGATCTCACGCTACCTTGCTGGTTGACCTGCGGGAATAGGCGGTCTCCTCGTACTCGGCCGGACTCATGTAGTTCAGGGTGGAGTGGCGGCGGCGGGTGTTGTACCAGCCCTCGATCCATTCGAAGATCGCGGCACGGGCGGCGGCACGGGTCGGCCACGCCCTTCGGTCGAGTAGCTCGGTTTTGATCGTGGCGAAGAACGATTCGGCGACGGCGTTGTCCCAGCATTGACCTCGCCCACCGACTGACAGCAGTACCTGGTTGCGGTCGGCGAGGCGGGCGTACTGGGCGCTGGTGTACTGGCATCCCCTGTCGCTGTGGAAGATCACCTCACCGGTCGGGCGGCGGGTGGCGATGGCGTTGGACAGGGCTTGGGCGGGCAGATCGGTGCGCAGGTGGTCGGCGGTGGCCCAGCCGACGACCCGACGTGAGGCGATGTCGATCACGGTGGCCAGGTACAGCCAGCCCTCCCAGGTGGGGATGTAGGTGATGTCACCGCACCAGCGGGTGTCGACCTCGCTGGCGGAGACGGTGAAGTCGCGGCGGATCCGGTCGGCGGCCAGGGCCGCGGTCGGGTCGGGCACGGTGGTGGTGCGCCACCTCTTCGGTGTCCGGCCGCACAACCCGGCGCCCCGCATCAGCCGGGCTACCCGTTTGCGGGAGTGCCTGCGTCCTTGCGCGGCGAGTTCGGCGTGGACGCGGGGCGAGCCGTAGGTGCCGGCGGAAACGGCGTGGATGTCGATGATCTGTGCGGTCAGGTCGGCGTCGTCACGCTCTCGCTGTGACGGCCCGGTGGTGCGGTGGTGGTAGTAGGCGGACCGGGAGACCTCCAACAGCTCACAGGAACGCTTCACGTTCCCGTCGGGCCTTGCCTTCTCCGCCTCGATGAACGGGTAGACGTTCACCGGGTCTCCTTCGCGAAGAAAGCCGTGGCCCGTTTGAGGATGTCGACGTCCTCACGCAGCCGGCGGTTCTCCCGCCGCAGCCGCGCCAACTCCTCCCGCTCATCGCTGGTCAACCCGTCCGACCGGGTGCCGGCGTCGAGATCGGCCTGCTTGACCCACTCCCGCACCGCGGTCTCGGTCAGGTCGAAGTCCCTCGCCACCTGCGCGACCGTGCGGTCACCCCGCCGGCACACCTCGACGATCTCCGCCTTGAACTCCGACGTGAACGCCCGACGTGCCCGGCGTGGTCTCTTACCCATGCCTTCCATGATGAACATCCTCCCGAGGAGCACACAGCCCCTCTGAGCTGGGATGTCCGTCAAACCGGGTCAGGCCCA
>NZ_JBNCLD010000051.1:0-1271 GCF_049844505.1 Micromonospora sp. DT229
ACCAGGTGTTGGTGGGTTTCGGTGAGTTCGATGCGGGTGCCGCGGATTTTGGTTTGGTGGTCGGTGCGGCCGTGGTAGTGGATGGTGCCGTTGTGGGTGGTGTGGGCGTGGTCGCCGGTGGTGTAGATGCGTTGGCCGGGTTGGGTGGGGTGGGGGCGGAAGGTGTCGGCGGTGTGGCCGGGTTGGTGGTGGTAGCCGCGGGCGAGTTGGGTTCCGGCGATGGTGAGTTGGCCGATGGTGTTGGGGGGTTGGGGTTGGTGGTGGGGGTTGAGGATGAGGATGTGGTTGCCGGGGGTGGGGTGGCCGAGGGTGATGGGTTGGTGGGGGGTGATGGTGGTGGTGGTGACGTCGATGGCGGTTTCGGTGGGGCCGTACATGTTGTGGAGGGTGGTGTGGGGGTGGTGGTGGTGGAAGGTGGTGGTGAGGTCGGTGGTGAGGGGTTCGCCGGAGCTGATGACGTGGTGGAGGTGGGGGGTGGGTGGTGGGTTGGTGGTGGTGAGGTGGTGGAGGTAGGTGCGGAGCATGGCGGGGACGAAGTGGCAGATGGTGATGTGGTGGTGGGTGAGGGTGTGGTGGATGGTGGTGGGGTCGCGGTGGGCGCCGGGTGGGAGGTGGACGAGGGTGGCGGCGTGCAGGAGGGGCCAGGTGAGTTCCCAGAGGGAGACGTCGAAGCTGGTGGGGGTTTTGTGGAGGATGCGGTCTGTGGTGGTGAGGGGGATGGTGTGTTGCATCCAGGCGAGGCGGTTGGTGAGGCCTTGGTGGGTGTTGATGGCGGCTTTGGGGCGGCCGGTGGTGCCGGAGGTGAAGATGAGGTAGGCGGCGTTGAGGGGGTGGGTGTGGGGTGTGGGTGGGCGGTGGTGGTTGGTGGTGGTGTGGTGGCGTAGGTGGTTGACGGTGTGGGTGGTGAGGGTGTGGGTGGGTTGGGCGTCGGTGGTGTATTGGTGGAGTCGGTGTGGGGGGTAGTCGGGGTCGAGGGGGAGGTAGACGGCGCCGGTTTTCCAGATGCCCCACATGGCGGCGGTGAGGGTGGCGCTGCGGGGGATGGGTACGGCGATGATGTCTTCGATGCCGATGTGGTGGGCGAGTAGGTGGTGGGCGACGCGGTTGGCCCAGGTTTCCAGTTCGGTGTAGGTGATCGGGGTGCCGTCGGTGTCGATGACGGCGGTGTGGTGGGGGTGGGTGTCCACGGAACGGTGGAACCCTTCCAACAGGCCGGGACCGGGTACCGGATCCGGCCCTGTCATCGCCGCCGCCGGTGCCGTCCATACCGG
>NZ_JBNCLD010000052.1:0-847 GCF_049844505.1 Micromonospora sp. DT229
TCCACTGCCGCCCGACTCGACACCTTCGCCCGTGTCGCACCAATCAACCCTTATACGCTGCTGAGATCACCTCACTGCCCGGCTGCTCACCTGGCGGGAGCGTCCATTGGCGCTGCCATGATTACCTGAAACGCAGCATCGGCAACCTCGCCGTCACCGACGGCGTCGACAATCTCCTCGCGATCATCAAAAACCGACTCAAGCGCATCCAGTATCGTCCCGACCTACTCGACGGCTTCCTCGCTCACACCGGTCTGGCCCTCGAACCCGGCTCAACCTAGCCCTTCAAGATCTGTAGCTGTGGCGCTCGTCTTCTCGGCGCAGCGACGGCAACGGGTTGGGCAAGGAGTCAGCGCCGTGGCGTTGGCCAGGCCGCTGATGTGCAGGATCGTGGTGACAGTCTCGTCGAAGCCGGTGCTCTCTGCCAAGACGTGTTCGCCGTTGATACCGAGCAGGTCGTGGGGCACGTACCACTGGCGCATCTGGTCTGCGGCGACCGGGATTGGCTCCCTGCGGCTGAGGTGGCGGCGTACCGTCTCGTCGAACGACACGTCGAAGTAGAAGACGGTGCTTGGCCCGGGATGCTCGGCGATGAGCCGGCGCAGGATCGTGCTATGGCCGTGGCTGTCCAGGATGCCTTCGAGAATGACGTGGTAGCCGGCATCGAGCGCGGCACGCGCGGTCGAAGCGATGAACGACGGCGCTACCGGCTGCATTCGATTATCGCCGTGTTCTCTGAGCAGGACTCTGCGTAGGTAATCCTGTTCTACTAAGAGCGTGTCTCGGGTGGCGGTTGGGCGGCCTGGTCTGGTAGATCTTTTCTACTGTGGACGAGCGGTTGATCCTG
>NZ_JBNCLD010000053.1:0-831 GCF_049844505.1 Micromonospora sp. DT229
CATCATCGCCGCAGCCCTGCACCTGACCCACTTCGAATACAAATACCTACCGGAAAGTCGCTGAGATTACTTCAGTAGAATGCGGCCAGCGATTCCGTGGAATGAAACACCAGATGCCACTTGTATGCACCTACCACAAGTAAGCCCGTTACCGGAAGCCCGACGGCGGATCTTAGCTCGCCCTCAGACCTAACCCGATCGTAGTCCATAAAAACGTCCGGATTGTCGCTGCGGAGCACGAGCTCGGCACGTTCAAGGCGACGCCTCAAAATTCCACGAAGTTCGGAGTAGTCCAAGGCTGAACGCGCGAACGCGCGACGCGCCTCAGCGCCTGTCGAAAGCTTTTCTTGCAAGGCCTTGCGCAGGTCGGCATCAACCTCTTCGGTGCGTTTTCTGCGCTGCAATCTCAGGTCGTAAAGGTTTTTAAGAGATCGGAATTTGCTCCGCTCATCTTGTGTGGCGTAAGTATGAACCTCCTCTAGGGTTACGCCTACCGCGATGGCGGTCTGGTACAAGCGCTTGCGGTCAAGCTTAGCAACCGCATCGAGTAAAAATTCACCGTTTCGGTCGAAGTGGAGCTCTAGCTCTTGCTCAACTAATTCATTGAAGATCTGAGAGTCGGACTCAAGGGCCTGGCGATAGTAATCAATTGTCTGATCAACCTTTCTGGCGAGCACCCTGAATATCGTTGAAAGGCAATCCTCCAGGCACTGCCAGTAGGTGCCCTCCCCTAGCCGCTTCCAGCGCGCTAAAGCGGCTCTTCGAACTTAAGCGGGGTTGAGGTGTCCGCGGTGGCGTCGGGTGGTGGCGGTGCGGGTGCGTAGGCGTTGG
>NZ_JBNCLD010000054.1:0-814 GCF_049844505.1 Micromonospora sp. DT229
TGAAGTAATCTCAGCGACTTTCCGGTAGGTATTTGTATTCGAAGTGGGTCAGGTGCAGGGCTGCGGCGATGATGTCGCCGATGCGGCGTGGGCTGGTCGTTGTGTGGCGTAGCGTCTTCCAGCGTCCGATCAGGATGGCGAAGCCGCGTTCTCCTTGCCAGCGCAGGCCGCGTAGCAGTCGGTTGTAGGCGCGGTTGTCGGGTGCGAGCCGGCTGCCGTCGGCAGGCTGCTTGACCGGGGTTTTGATGCCGTGGCCTGCGCTTTCGTAGCCGGAGTCGGCCAGGGTCGGCAGATCGAGTTCGGCGGCGGACCAGTTCAGGGCGGCGGTGATCCCGAGTTCGCGGGCGCAGCTGGTGTCGTGGAGATGTCCGGGCATCGCCGTCGAGGTCCAGATCGGCAGCCCGTCAGGGCGCATGATCGCTTGGACGTTCGCGCCGAAGTCGCGGTGCTTTCCGGAGAACCAGGCATCGATCACCTCGCCCTTGACCGACAGAGTCGTCTCGGTGAGCCGGTCACAGTCGAACAGCTTGCCGTCGAGGATCACGTGCGACCAGCCGTCGGCGCTCGCCCGACGCAGCGCGGTGTGCAGGTCGCTGGCCTGGGCGGCGAGCACCGTGATGCCTTCGTCTCGGTAGCGGTACGCAGTCGCCCGGGAGATGCCGAACCCGGCTGCCAGCAAGGTCATGTCCTCGGCCTTACGGAACCAGACGAGCACCATCAGCGCCTGGTAGAAGCAGGTCAACGACCGGGTACCACGGCGGGTGCCGCAGGCGCGGCGCTGTGCGTACAGCAGACGCGCGAGGTGCTGCACGAG
>NZ_JBNCLD010000055.1:0-213 GCF_049844505.1 Micromonospora sp. DT229
GTGGCCCGGGAGGTGGGCACCGAGGGCAAGTTGGGTGGTCAGGCCCAGGTGAAGGGGGTCTCCGGCACCTGGCGGGATCTGACCGACAACGTGAACTCGATGGCGTCGAACCTGACCAGTCAGGTGCGGAACATCGCCTCGGTCACCACCGCGGTCGCCAAGGGTGACCTGTCGCAGAAGATCACGGTGGATGCCCGTGGCGAGATCCTGGAG
>NZ_JBNCLD010000055.1:313-717 GCF_049844505.1 Micromonospora sp. DT229
TTGAAGAACACCGTCAACACGATGGTGGATCAGTTGTCGTCGTTCGCCGACGAGGTGACCCGGGTGGCCCGGGAGGTCGGCACGGAGGGCAAGTTGGGCGGTCAGGCCCAGGTGCGCGGGGTGGCCGGCACCTGGCGGGACCTGACGGACAACGTGAACTCGATGGCCTCGAACCTGACCAGCCAGGTACGGAACATCGCCCCGGTCACCACCGCGGTCGCCAAGGGTGACCTGTCGCAGAAGATCACGGTGGATGCCCGTGGCGAGATCCTGGAGTTGAAGAACACCGTCAACACGATGGTGGATCAGTTGTCGTCGTTCGCCGACGAGGTGACCCGGGTGGCCCGGGAGGTGGGCACCGAGGGCAAGTTGGGTGGTCAGGCCCAGGTGAAGGGGGTCTCCGG
>NZ_JBNCLD010000056.1:0-630 GCF_049844505.1 Micromonospora sp. DT229
CCTCACGACGATCCCCGCCGCCGAAGCCGCCGGAACGCTCGCCACCTTCACGGCGATCCCCACCACGGAAGCCGCCGGGACGATCCCCGCTGTCGCGACGGAAGCCACCCTCTCGACGGTCACCACCTCGGAAACCGCCGGAGCGGTCACCACCTTCGCGGCGATCCCCACTGCGGAACCCGCCCTCGCGACGCTCCCCGCCGGGACGGTCGCTGTTGTCGCGACGGAAGCCACCCCGCCGGTCGTCGCCATCGCGGGGGGTGCCGCGGTCGGCACTGTAGCCGCGGTCGCGGTCGCCGTCGCGGCGGAAGCCGCCGGACCGCGAACGGTCAGCCCCGTCACCGCGGCCGTCGCGGGAGCCACGCTCCCGGTCGCGGTCGTCGCGGTACGACGGGCGGTCGTCCCGGCGGAAGCCGCGGTCACGGCCCTCGGGCCGGCCCTCGTGGCTCCGGGGACGGTCTCCGCCCTGAGCTCCTGAACTCACAGGTACATCCTTCCTAAGTGCGCCATTCCATAGCGCAACGCAGTCGAGGGGCCGCCCCCATACGGGGGGCCCGCGACGGGAAAGTGTTTACCGCGGTTTAGGACTATACCCAAACCACCCCACGGGAGTAAACAAGGCGCGGGTGG
>NZ_JBNCLD010000057.1:0-614 GCF_049844505.1 Micromonospora sp. DT229
TTGACCACTGGCTGCGCGTGGCGGCACCTGCCACCCGGGTTCGGAGTGTCCAAGGCCACCGCGCACCGCCGGTTCGTCGCGTGGACCAGAGCGGGCTTGTGGCGCAGGCTGCACGTCGCCGCCTTGGACCAGCTGGGCGCGCAAGGGTTGATCGACTGGTCTCGTGCTACCGCCGACGCCGCGTACGTGCGGGCGAAAAAGGGGGCGACCTGACCGGTCCGAGCCCGGTCGACCGAGGCAAGTCTGGCAGCAAGATCCACGCCCTGTCCGAGCGCGGTGGCCTCCCGCTGTCCGTGGGCGTGTCCGCCGCGAACACCCACGACAGCCGCTGCCTGGAGTCTCTCGTTCAGGCCATCCCCGCCGTCAAGTCCCGGCGCGGGCCTCGCCGACGACGCCCCGACAAGCTGCACGCCGACAAGGGATACGACTACCCGCACCTGCGCCGCATGCTCCGTGCCCGCGGCATCCGACCCCGCATCGCCCGCCGCGGCATCGAATCCCCGAACCGTCTCGGCCGGCACCGCTGGGTGATCGAAAGGACCTTCGCCTGGTTCACCGGCTACCGCCGGCTGACCATCCGCTACGAACGCGACCCTGGCCTGTACTGCGCATTC
>NZ_JBNCLD010000058.1:0-550 GCF_049844505.1 Micromonospora sp. DT229
GCGGTCAACCGGCACGACGTCAAGCCCGCCGCACCTTCACCTGGACCTGATCAACCCCATCTCAAACACGCTCTGAGGGCGACTTCGCAACGAGGGGCGTCGCGGCTTTAATTCCTGCCCGCTTGACTTTGGCTGGCAGGACTAGGCCCGGGAACCAGATCACTGGTCTCCTCGGGCGGCGGCGCGACGCCAATTGCTTTATACGCCTCGGTGTATTTCGGAAGAACCTTGGCGGCAATTCGTTCCGTAGCGTCACGGGCGGCCTGGCGCACGACGAACTTGGCTATAGAAGCGCGGGACATGCCGTCGCTCGGTTCTTTGAACACAAAGACACCTTCGTTGAAGCCTTCATCCTGTTTGATCGAAATTAGCTCGCTGCGAACGCTGATGTAGAGCATCCTATTCGATTTCTTAACTAGAGATTCTCCGGCGGCGTGCAGCGCGGCACCGATGACTGCGGCGACGGCGCATAGCCAGTGAGGTGATCTCAGCAGCGTATAAGGGTTGATTGGTGCGACACGGGCGAAGGTGTCGAGTCGGGCGGCAGTGG
>NZ_JBNCLD010000059.1:0-255 GCF_049844505.1 Micromonospora sp. DT229
TGAGGTGATCTCAGCAGCGTATAAGGGTTGATTGGTGCGACACGGGCGAAGGTGTCGAGTCGGGCGGCAGTGGAAACAGGCGTGGAGCCATCGATAGACACGTCCTTGCGACAGAAACACGTCTTCGAGAGGGCTCCACGTGATTGCCTATCGTGCCATGGTCGACGTCCCGAGGGAACTCGTGCAGCACCTCGCGCGTCTGCTGTACGCACAGCGCCGCGCCTGCGGCACCCGCCGTGGTACCCGGTCGTTGAC
>NZ_JBNCLD010000060.1:0-247 GCF_049844505.1 Micromonospora sp. DT229
CAGCCGAACCAACTATCGCCACCCCTGCACCAGTCGGCAGCAGGTAACCACCGCTCCATCAAAGCGGGGGGAACTCAACCCAAGCACCCCGGCCATGACCCGCTCCCACACACCAGGGTTTACGCTGTGGCACGCGGCCACCGCCAGATCCGAAGTTATGTCCACAACGTACAGACGATCACGCGGTGGCCGCGCCACCTCTACCCGCTCCCATCAGCGAAATCTCAAACGGCGGCTGCCGTACTAG
>NZ_JBNCLD010000061.1:0-221 GCF_049844505.1 Micromonospora sp. DT229
TCGCCGCCATCGCGACGGAAACCACCG
Source organism: Micromonospora sp. DT229 (assembly GCF_049844505.1). Classification (NCBI taxonomy): domain Bacteria; kingdom Bacillati; phylum Actinomycetota; class Actinomycetes; order Micromonosporales; family Micromonosporaceae; genus Micromonospora; species Micromonospora sp. DT229. Next base: position 28 of record NZ_JBNCLD010000061.1, read on the forward strand.
GAGCGGTCACCGCCCTCACGACGATCCCCGCCACGGAAACCGCCGGAACGGTCACCGCTGTCGCGCCGGTCACCACCACGGAAACCGCCGGAACGGTCACCGCTGTCGCGCCGGTCACCACCACGGAAGCCACCGGGACGGTCACCGCCCTCACGACGATCCCCGCCGCCGAAGCCGCCGGAACGCTCGCCACC
>NZ_JBNCLD010000062.1:0-218 GCF_049844505.1 Micromonospora sp. DT229
CTCTCGCTGGTGGCCTGGGGGGTCCAGGTGCCGCCGAGGCTGGTGGCGGTGAAGGACCGGAAGTAGCGGCCCTGCGAGCCGATGGCCTCGACGATCATCAGGTACCGGTTCTGGCCCTGAAGCTTGTACACCTGCACGCCTTCGAACAGGTTGTTCGTGGTGTCGGTCATGATCGTGGTGTAGTTCGACCCGAAGCTGCCCGGGAAGTTCCCGATCGG
>NZ_JBNCLD010000063.1:0-212 GCF_049844505.1 Micromonospora sp. DT229
AGCGAGGGTGAAGAGGTCGTCACGGTGTTGGACGAGCCGACTCAGCCGGGTAACAACGTGGGTCTGGTGGACCAGGAGCTGCTGGTCTCGACCTTCGACTCGGGTGCGGTGACGCCGGGGGCCTACACGGTGGATGCGGATCTGTTCCTGCGTACTCCGGCGGATGTCGCCGCGGGTGCGTACACCTCGACCCTGACCCTGTCCCTGTTCGA